>DATKLW010000082.1:0-70263 GCA_035542215.1 Thermoanaerobaculia bacterium
GGCGGCTCGGGCGACTACGAGATGAAGGGCCAGATCACCGAGTGGCGCTACCCCAAGAAGGGGGCGGCCTGGGGCGGCTGGATCGGCGCGGCCGCGGGCTCCGGGACGATCGTCTACGACTGGAAGATCGTGGACAAGAGCGGCAAGACGGTCGTCGCCGTCCACCACAAGATCCTCGCGGGCGCGTCCCACACGATGGAACAGCGAGTGGACAACGTCCACGGCGACGAGATGGTCGAGTTCGTGAGGAAGAATTCGAAGTAGGAAAATCGGCGTAAGAAATCGGGGGGCGGCATTGACGTGCCGCCCCTTTTCCTTGCTATCATCTTCCCGGAGGCGCGCGACTCACATCCGACCCGACGCCATTCCTCTCACCCTTCCCGAGGCCGGGCTCGGCGCGCTCTTCGGTGTCCACGACGAAAACCTGAGGCTTCTCGAGGACGCGTTCGGCGTCGAGATCGCCGCGCGCGGCCGCGAGGTCTCCGTGAGCGGCGACCCCGACGGCACCGCCCTCGCCGCGCGCCTCCTCTCGGACTTCGCGAAGCTCATCGAGCGCGGCTACACGCCGAAGAAGCCGGACCTCGAGGCGGCGATCCGGATCCTGCGCGAGGAGCCCGGGACGTCGCTCGTCGACTTCTTCGAGAACCGCTCCGTCGGCCCGGCGCTTCGCCAGGTCGTCTCGCCGCGGAACGTCCGCCAGCAGGAGTACCTGCAGGCCGTCCTCGAGCACGACATCGTCTTCGCGATCGGGCCCGCGGGCACGGGCAAGACGTACCTCGCGGTCGCGATGGCGGCCGCGGCGCTCCTCGAGAAGAAGGTCAAGCGGATCGTCCTCTGCCGGCCCGCCGTCGAGGCCGGCGAGAAGCTCGGGTTCCTGCCCGGCGACCTCGCCGAGAAGGTCAACCCGTACCTCCGCCCGCTCCACGACGCGCTCTACGACATCCTCGGCTACGAGAAGGTGGGGCGGATGCTCGAGCGGAACATCATCGAGGTCGCGCCGCTCGCGTTCATGCGCGGCCGGACGCTGAACGACGCCTTCGTGATCCTCGACGAGGCGCAGAACACGACGTCCGAGCAGATGAAGATGTTCCTGACGCGCATGGGCTTCGGGAGCAAGGCCGTCGTCACGGGCGACGTCACGCAGATCGACCTCCCGCAGGGGAAGATCTCGGGCCTCAAGGAAGCGGACCGCGTCCTGAACGGCGTCGACGGCGTCAAGTTCGTCCGGTTCGACCAGCGCGACGTCGTCCGCCACCGCATCGTCCAGTCCGTCGTCAGCGCCTACGAGGCCTTCGAGAAACAGAGGGCCGACGAAGCCGCGGCGGCCGCCTTGAACGGTAACGGGAATGGCAACGGCAACGGGAACGGCCATTCGAACGGGAACGGCAGCGGGAACGGGAAGGCGCACGAGTAGCGGCCCGGCTCTCGCGACGGCATATTTCTCTTAGAAGGTGAAGAGAGCGATGCGGCAGGCCGCGAGGCGTCCGCTTTCCGGCGGCGTCGACGTTTCCGTGGCGGTCGGTGGTGCGCCGTCCGCCCGGCGCGTCGAGGCGTGGGCCCGAGTCCTCCTTTCGAAGGCCGGCGCGAGGCGCCGTCTTTCGTCTTCGTCCCTCTCGATCCTCCTCTGCGGCGACGCCCGGATGCGGACGCTCAACCGACGCTTCCGCCGCATCGACCGCCCGACGGACGTCCTGTCTTTTCCTCCACTCGAGGAAATCTCTTCTTCTCCCTTCCTCGGCGACCTCGTCATAGACGTCCCGTACGCGGCGCGGCAGGCGAGGAAACGCGGCCACGGCCTCGACCGGGAGGTGCAGATCCTCCTCGCCCACGGCGTCCTCCACCTCCTCGGATACGATCACGAGACGGACGACGGCACGATGTTCCGCTTCCAGAGACGCTTGGTCCTCGCCGCCTTCGGCGCGGGTCCGGACGGCGTGCCGTGACCGGGTTCGCGGTCACGGCGGGCGTCGGCTTCGTCGTCGCCGCGCTCTTCGCGGGCGTCTTCGTCCTGTTCTCGGGCTTCGCGCAGTCCCTCGAAAGCCTCTCGGTCCTCCGGCGAAAGGCCCTCCTCGAGGCCGACCCGGCCCGCTTCGGAACGCTCCTCGCGCCCGAGCACGTCCGCATCTCGCGCATCGCGGTGCGCCTGACGGCTCAGGGTGCCGTACTCGGCGGCCTCCTGTGCCTCGGCTCGGCGCTCGCGGCTCTCGGCGTCGGCGAGCCGTGGCTCCTCTCGGCCGTCGTGATCCTCCTCGGCTGGATCGTGGCCGAGAGCCTCGTGATCCGCTGGGTCGCCCGCCGCGGCGGCGATGCGCTCCTCGCGGGGTTCTCGTGGCTCATCCCGCTCGTGGACTTCCTCTCGGCGCCGCTCACGCCGCTCCTCTCGCGCCTCGTCGAGGTCGAAGACGACGCGCCCGAGGGGAGCGCGCCGGACCCCGCGAAAGAGGAGGCCACGAAGGACGCGGAAGTTCGCGCTCTCCTCGACGTGGCCCGTGAGGAGGGCCTCCTCGAGAAGCACGAGGAGGAGCTCGTGACGCGCGCGGTGGACTTCAACGACCGAACCGTGGGCCAGGTCATGACGCCGCGTCCCGACATCGTTTACGCGCAGGCCGACGCCCCGCTCGACGAGATCGCCGACCTCTTCGTGAAGACGAAGTTCACGCGCCTTCCGCTCGTCGAGGGCTCGATCGACAAGCCCGTCGGAATCGTCCACGTGAAGGACGTGTTTACGGTCCTCCGCCGGCCGGACCCGCCCGCGACGGCGCGCCCGCTCGCCCGGGAAGTCTTCTTCGCCCCGGAATCCCAGACGGTTGCGACGCTGCTCGCGGACTTCCGCCGCCGCCGGCATCCGCTCGCGATCGTCGTCGACGAGTACGGCGCCGTCACGGGCCTCGCGACGCTCGAGGATCTCGTCGAGGAGCTCGTCGGCGAAATCGCGGACGAGCACGAGGACGAGGCGCCGCCGGTCGTCGCGGCCGGCGACGGTTCGTGGTCCGTGGCGGGCCGCGTCCGGGTCTCCGAGATCGCGACGCTCTTCGACGTCGTCTTTCCGCCCGCCGAGTACGACACCGTCGCCGGCCTCGTCTCCGAGAAGCTCGGCCGGATCCCGAAGTCGGGCGAGGTCGCCCACGAGGCCGGACTCTCTTTCACGGTCGAGGAGGCCGACCGCCGGAGGATCCGCCGTCTGCGCGTCCGCCGCGAGGCGCCGCCTGCGCGCGACGACGGCGGCGCGGGGACCGAATGAAGGCCGCGCGCTCCGGGACGGTCGCGGTCGTCGGGCGTCCGAACGCGGGCAAGTCGACGCTCGTGAACGCGCTCGTCGGGACGAAGGTCGCGATCGTGTCCGACAAGCCGCAGACGACGCGCCGCAACCTCCTCGGGATCCGCAACGACGACGAGGGGCAGATCGTCTTCGTGGACACACCGGGGCTCCACAAGCCCCTTCACCGCCTGAACAAGACCATGGTCGCCGAGGCGCAGGACGCGCTCCGCGAGGAGGACGTGCGCCTTCTCGTCGTCGACGTGACGGTTCCGGCGGGGGCGGGCGACCGTTTCGTCCACGAGCTCCTCCGGGCCGCGCCCGCTCCGCGCATCGCGGTCCTGAACAAGATCGACCTCGTCGCGCGCAAGGAGACGCTCCTGCCGCGCCTCGCTTCTCTCGGCGAGGCGGGAATCTTCGACGCGCTCGTCCCGGTTTCAGCCCGGACGGGCGAGGGCCTCGACGCGCTCCTCTCGGCGATTCGGAGCCACCTTGCCGCGGGGGACGCGCTCTTCCCGGCCGGCGTCGTCACGACGTCCGACGACGCGACACGGATCGCCGAGACGATCCGGGAGAAGTTTCTCGAGCGGACGCGCGAGGAGATCCCCTACGGCCTCGGCGTTCTCGTCGAGGAGGTCCGGCGCGAAGACGCGAAGAAGCTCACCGTCGTCCGGGCGACGATCGTCGTCGACCGCGACAGCCACAAGGGAATCGTCCTCGGCGCGGGCGGGCGGATGTTGAAGGAGGCGGGCACCGCGGCGCGCCTCGACCTCGAAAGATCGTTTGGTGGAAAATTCTTCCTCGATCTCGTCGTGGCCGCGCGGCCCGGGTGGCGCGAAGACCCCAGATTTCTCACCACTCTGACGAGCTGAGCGTTGACGCGGGGCAGCCCATGCCGTAAGACTCGGGGTGGAGGACTCGGATCCTGTCGACTCCGGAGAAAGACAAGGACAACAAGCGGCACGCGCCGCGGTTGCCGCTCGCGAAAGGCACGAGGGCCCAGATCAAATCGACGCTGCCCGTCGAGCTCGTGAATCTCTCCGCGACGGGCGTCCTGATGGAGCTGCCGTCGGCGCTTCGCCCAGGCTCGACGTGCGACCTCACGGCGACGCTCGCGGGGATCCCCTTCATCGCGCTCGTGCGCGTGACGCGCTGCCGCGCGGGCGGCTTCGCCGCGGACGACAAGGGCGCCCGCGTCCTCGTCTACCAGGCCGGGGGCGAATTCGTGGCCCTCGCGGCGGAGCAGAAGCTGAACCTCTCGCGCGCGATCGAGAAGATCGGCGGCGCGAAGCTCGCGAGCCAGTCCTCGGCGTTCCTGAAGGCCGTCAAGCCCGCCTAGGACGTCAGGTCGCGCAGCGCGGCGCGCAGGACGTCTTCCATCCGGCGCGCGCGGTCGAGGGCGGACGCCGCGGCGGCGCGGGACTCCTCCGCGGCGGCCTGGGCCGCCTGGAGCCTCTCGGTCAGCGCCGAAACCTGCGCCGCGAGGGAAATCGCGGCTTCGCTCGCCGCGGCCTCGGCGCTCTCCCGCGCTGCGCGCTCTGCGGCAATGGCCCCGGCGAGTCCGCTCCTCTGATCTGCGGTTTCCGTCTTCAGGGCCGCGATCGCCGCGAGCGCCTCGTCCGCACGGGCAGCGGCCGCGGCGTTGGCGGTCCTCAGTTCCTCGAGCGTTTCCCCGATTTTCAGGGCAGCGGAGTCGTGCGCTTCCTTCTCGGCGTCGAGCCTCTTCTCGAGGCTCGCCGTGAGCTGGCGGCGCTCTTCTCGCTCGGCTTCGAGGGCCCTCTCGATCGCTTTTTCGAGCGCCTCGACGCGGCGGGCCTCGGCCTTCGCGGCGTCGAGCGCCGCGTCGTCCCGCTTGAACGTGCCGGACCCCCGCCCGGCCGCGGCGCGCCGGGCTTCGGCGAGGACCGCGTTGAGCTTGTCGTCGAGAGGCGTCACGGGCGCCGTCGTCTCGGGGCGCGCGCTGCGTGGCCGCTCGCCCGACGTCGAAGACGCCATGAGGTCGGGAAGCGCGTCGGCTCTCGCGGCCGAAGCGGGCGGGACGGACGCCGCCGCGTCAGGCTGGGCCGCAGGCGAGGCATTCCTCAGCGAGTCGTCGGACAGGTCGGCGAACGTCCCCTCGGCCGAGGGCGGGACCCATTCGGCAGGCTCCTCCTCGGACGCGGACCCGGCTCCCGCGCCGGCGATCGCGAGGACCGGCGCGGACGACGGAGATTCGTCGGGCTCCGGGGCCGGGGCCGAGATCGTGACCGCGGGCCCGGGCGCCCTGAACGGCTGCGTCGAGGCGCCGGGGCCGGAAGACGACCCGAGTGACGCCGAGCCGAGCGAGGTCTCGGCCGCCGGCAGGTCCGATTCGACCGGCGGCTTCCAGCCGCGCTGGAGGCGCCGGAGGAGGTCGACGAACGTGAGCTTGGACGCGAGTTTGAAGGTCTCGAGAACGCCCATTCCCTCGGAGGCGACCGCCTCGACGTACGGGTACGACTGGAAGCCGAGCGACTCCTGGAGCGCCTCCACGGAAAGCGCGCTCGGAAGGTCGCGCTTGTTGTACTGGATGACGACGGGCAGGGACTCGAGGGGGATCTTCTCGTCGCCGAGGTTCTCGCGCAGGTTCTGGAAGCTCTCGAGGTTGTGCGAGAGCATCGACCACTGCGAGTCCACGACGAAGACGAGGCCGTCCACGCCGCGCAGGACGATGCGGCGCGTCTCGTTGTAGAAGACCTGTCCGGGAACGGTGCACACCTGGAAGCGGACCGTGTATCCCTTGATGTTCCCGAGCTCGATCGGCAGCAAATCGAAATAAATCGTCCTGTCTTGCGCCGTCGAAAGCGACAGGAGCTTGCCGGCGCCGCGCTCGAGGCGCTGGTGGAGGATCTTGAGGTTGGTCGTTTTGCCGCAGAGCCCGGGCCCGTAGAAGACGATCTTGGCCGTCAACTCCTTCGTGGCGTGGTTGAAGAGCGCCATGGTGCCTCCGGGACTCTTTGAGACGCCGTCCGAGTATACGCGCCGCGTATCCTCCGGGCATGACGGTCGAGGCGCGCGCGCGGCGAATCGAGGGCGTCTACGCGGGCCTTTCGCTGCGGGGCGTGTCCGTGGCCGGGCGCGAGACGTGGTTCCACTTCCCGACGCTCGGGTTCGCGTTCGACCTCGGCCGGTCCCCGTGGGAGCTCGTCTCCGTCCCCCACGTCTTCCTCTCGCACGCCCACCTCGACCACGGCGCCGGTCTCGCCTACTGGTTCTCGCAGCGCCGGCTCCTGCGCCTTCCGGGAGGGACCGTCCACACGCACCCGGCCGCCGTCGAAGCGTGGCGGAAGATCGTCGAGCTGCACGCGGCGCTCGAGGACGTGCGTTACGACGCGCGCGTCGAGCCGATGGCGCCTCGCTCGCGCGTCGCTCTGCGCCGCGACCTGTCGATGACGTGCTTCCCGGCCGACCATCGTGTCCCGACGCTCGCGTTCGTGGCCTCCGAGGAGCGCCACCGCCTCCTCCCCGAATACGAGGCGCGGACACGCGAGGAGATCAAAGCCCTCGCGGCGAGTGGGAAGAGCGTCGCCGGGCGCGTCTCGATTCCCCTCGTCGGATACTCCGGCGACACGGCGGGCGGGATCTTCGATACGGCGCCGCCGGATTTCTTCCGGGCGAAGGTGCTCCTCATCGAGTGCTCGTTCGTGGAGGAGCGCGACAAGGGCCGCGCGGCGCCGTTCAAGCACCTCCACGTCGACGACATCGCCGAGCGCGCGGACCTGTTCGAGAACGAGGTCGTCCTCCTGACGCACGTGACGCTCCGGACGCCGCCCGACTCGATCCGCCGCCTCGTGAAACAGCGCCTCCCCGCGCGCCTCGCGGACCGGGCGCGGCCGTTCCTGCCGGATCAGGCCTGAGGCGCGGGCGTGCCCGCGATGCGGCCGCGGCCCGCGGCCCATTCGCCGAGCGCCTGCCGCCACTCCCACGCGTGGCCGGGGGAGACGACGAACTCGACGACCTCGCCCGACGTCGCGGTCACGCGGAGGACCTTGCTGCGGAAGAACCCTCTCTGCGCCTGTGTCCGGTCATCTGTTTCGAGTCGTTGTATTTCTTCGAAGGTGAATGTGCCCGGATCAGAGGAGAGCGCCTGCCACGCGAGACCCGACGGGGTCAGAGCGACGGTGCCGGGGATCAGCGCGCGTCCGCGCGTTGCGGGGGGCGCGCCGCGGGGGGCGCGGCGCGCCCCCACCCCCGCACGGGACGACACGACGAGGCACGGCGTTCCGATGCGAACCACGCCCCCTAACCCTTCTAGGAAAATGCGTCCTCTCCGCCTGGCAACGAGTCTCGTCGTGAGGACGAAGCCTCCGGTCGCGAGCAAAAAGAACCCGACTGCGCCCGCAATCCAGAGAGCCATTACCGGAAGAGCTTCTTCCTGTTCCGGATGTAGTCCCGGAACACGAACGTCGCGAGATCGGTCGGGGAGGCGTAGTACGCCCGGCCGCGCGCGATCTTCGTCATCGTGTCGACGAAGTCCACGAGGGCCTCGTCGGTCGCGATCATGAACGTCGTGAGCTGGATGCCGTCGCGCCGGAGCTTCTCGGCTTCCTCGAGCGTGCGGTTCACGATCTTCAGGTCCAGCCCGAACGGGTTCTTGTAGAGCTTGCCGCCCTCGCGGATGCACGACGGCTTGCCGTCCGTGATCATGAAGATCTGCCGGTTGCGCGAGCGGCGGCGCATGAGGAGCTTGCGCGACAGGGCGAGGCCGTCTTTCGTGTTCGTGTGGAACGGCCCGACCTGCGCCCGGCTGAGCTCCTCGAGCGGCACGGAGCGCGCCTCGTCCCCGAAGAGGACGACGTCGATCGTGTCCTTCGGGTACTTCTGGAGAATGAGCTCCGTGAGCGCGAGCGCGACCTTCTTTGCGGGCGTGAAGCGGTCCTCGCCGTAGAGGATCATCGAGTGCGAGACGTCGATCGCGATCGCGGTCGCGCAGGCGCTCTGGTGCTCGACGTCGAAGACCTCGAAGTCGGCGGGAAGGAGCGAGAGGTCGTCCGGGTCGCGGCGCGCCGCGTTCGCGACCGTCCGGATGCCGTCGAGGCGCGCGGGGTCGTCGCCGAACTCGTACGGGCGCGTCTCGGGCAGCGGCTCGGTGCCGCCGCCGGAGCGCGGGATCGAGTGGAGCCCGGGCCCGGCCTTCTGCAGCGAGGAGAAGATCTCCTCCAGCGCGTTACGGCGGATCCGGCGCTCGCCCGGCCCCAGCAGCGCGAGGTTCCCCTCGCCGTCGCGCCCGACGATGCCCTGGCGCTCGAGCGCCTGCCGGAACGCCTCGAGGTCGACGTTCTTCCCGATGATCCCGCGGCGCTGCAGCTCCTGCATCCAGGCCATCGCCTCCTCCACGTCGCCCCCGAGGCGCGAGACGAGGTCGAGGAAGAGCTTCAGGAGCTCTTCGTACGTCAGGAGGGACTGGAGGAGGTCGAGCGGCAGCTCTCCGTACCGGTAGTCCACGTCCCATGCTACGCCGGGACGGGGGACGGACTGGGGTATGGTCACTTCCCTTCATGGACCTCCCTGACGGCAGATCCGGAGCCCCTCCGGCCGTTGCGCTCCCGGGCGCCATGCGCGAGGACTGAGATCGCCGGGCCCGCGAGGACCACAGACTCCACATTGCGACCGGCCACGCGGGGTCCGAGGAAGCATTCCTCGAGTCGGGGGAGCGGGACCTCGCGGACCTCGTCCTCGACGGGATCCACCTTCGGCCCGAAGCTTCGGCCCTCGAGATCGGCTGCGGCGTCGGCCGCCTGCTGGTCCCGCTCGCGAGGCGCGTCGCGCGCGTTCACGGCGTCGACATCTCGCCCGTCATGATCGAGACGTCGTGCGCGTACGTCGCCTCCGCTTCGAACGTGTCGGCCCCGGGAGAGGCGGCCCGGGCCGTGGCCGTTCTCGAGGAGGCGCGCGCTCTCGACGACCGCGCCTTTGTCCGGCTCGCGTACCGTCGGATCCTCCTGCGCGAGGCGGACGCCGGCGGCGAGGAGTTCTACCTCGGCAAGATCGCCTCAGGCGAG
This sequence comes from Thermoanaerobaculia bacterium, assembly GCA_035542215.1. Lineage (GTDB taxonomy): Bacteria > Acidobacteriota > Thermoanaerobaculia > UBA5066 > UBA5066 > Fen-183. The sequence continues at coordinate 9,277 of DATKLW010000082.1, forward strand.
CTCAGCCGCGCCGCGCTGCTGAGAGAGCTGTTCTGGAGCGACGAAGCCCGGGGCGTCGCCCCGCCCCCCGGCGCCGACTGAGCCTCAGGGCTTCCAGACGAACTTTTGCGGCCCGTAGTGGCGCTGGCGTCCGTCCTTCGACCGGAAAATGGCGACGACCTCGTGCGGCCCCGCGTCCCCGGGACGGAATGCATACGTCGCTTCGTAACCGGCCCGCGCGCAATCGCCGAGCCCGGCGACGGCGGTGCAGACGTCCGGCCGCGGAATGCGCCGCGCCGCCGCCGGCGTGCGCGCTTCGCCATCGACGAGGATGGTGACGTCGAGATCCTCTCCCGGAATCCGCGCCCAGCCCTCGACGCGAAGAGAGCCGTGACCGGTGGCGCCCTCAGCGGGAACGTCGACGGCGCCGGTGAGCGATCCGTCCTCCCGCCACGGCGCCCCGGAGGGAGACAGCCCGGCCGGCGGCGTCCACGGAAGCGGCTCGAGAGCGCGCGCCGAGGGCTCGTTCTTCGCGACGGCGAAGAGGTCGTTCTGGACGTCGCCGTCGAAGCGTTTCACGAAGACGAGGCGGCCGGACGCGAGGGCGCGGTCGATCCACTCCCGGTGCGTCGTGCGCATCGCCGGGCTCAGCCACGAGCCGCGGACGAGGACGTACGACGTCGGGATCTTCTCGAGGAGGTCGAGGAGATCGTCGGGGATCGGCGCCTTGCGCTCGTCCTCCTCGATCCGGCTGATGAGAGGCGACGAAAAGCCCGAGACCGCCGTCACGAGCGGCTTGCCGTGGTCGGCCGCGCGAAGCACGGCGCGGTAGTTCCCGTGCTCGTCGTCGCCGGACGGGAGCTCGACGAGGCCGCCGGCCATCGGCGTCTTCGCGAGGAAACGTGTCGCCTCGTCCGGGTCGGCCTCCCCGCGCACGAGGTCGAGCGGCGCGGCGCGGTCCTCGAGGAGTAGCGCGACGCAGACGGCTGCGAACGCGGCGCCCGTGCGCGCGCCGGGCCGCCGGCGCTTCCAGCGAGCGGCGAGCTCCTGCACGGCGACGCCCGCGAGAATCGCGAGGCCGAGATACGCGATCGTCGCCCAGCGCGCGGGGACACGGATGCTCCGGAAGAGGAAGACGGCCTCGAAGAGGATGCGGTGAAACGGGAAGCGGACGCCGAGCGACCCGAAGAACCCCAGGAGAGCGAGAAGGAAGCCGACGACGATCGCGTCGGGACGGCGTACGAGGCGGAGACTCTCCGGGATGTTTCGCGCCCTTACGAGCGGCAGGGCGGCGGGGTACGCGAGCCACCAGCGCAGCGCGAGCGCGGCCGTGAAGACGACGAGCGCCCGCGCGGGGTCCGTCGCCCGGAAGATCTCCCGGCCGTGATAACGCAGGTGGATTCCCGTCGGGCTCGCGGCGAAGATCGCGAGGAAGCCCGCGGCGATCGCAATGCCGTCCAGCCAGCGCAGGAGCCGGGGCGAAGGCGGAGAGCCAGCGGGCGCGGGGGCGTTGCCGCGCGGCGACGGCGAGAGGAGGAGCGCCGCGAGCGGGAGCGCGAGGAGGAGGAGGCCCGGGAAGAGCGAGCGCTCGCCGGGCGACGGGAACTGCGAGAACCCGCGCCAGAGCTGGTTGCGCGGGTCCGCGTTCATCCAGTCGTGGGGCTCCGCGGAGAAGTCGCGCGCCTCGTCGAGGCTGCGCGTGAAGCCGTAGAGCTTCGCGGCGCGCTGGTAGGGCAACAGGAACGGGAGGAGGGCGAGCGTCGCGACGCCGAGCGCGAGCGCCGCGCGCTTCCAGCCGGTCCTGTCCCGCTCCACGCCCGTGCGGAACGCGAGGACGAGCGCGACGGCCGCCAGCGGGACGAGCGTGAGGACGAGCCAGTGGACGACGGCGAGCCCGTTCAGGAAGAACGCCGCACCGAGCCACTTCGCGCGGCGCGCGCTGCGCTCGCGGAGGAAGAGGACGAGCGCCTCGAAGAGGATCGGGATCCAGCCCGCGAAGAGATAGTTCACGTGCGGCAGCTGTCCGAACCGGTACGGCACGAACGCGAACGCGATCCCCGTCACCCACGCGGCGCCCGTCGAGCCGGTCAGCGTGCGTCCGAGCCGGAATGCCCCGTACCCCGAGAACGCGAACCCGAGGAGCGTCAGGATGCCCTGAGCCGTGAGGGGACGGAGGCCCAGCGCGAAGAGCGGGAAGAGCGGGAGCGCGAGGCCGTAGTTATGCTCGCTGAACGCGAGCGAGAGCTTGTACGGGAAGTAGATGTTCCCGTCGAAGAGGTGGAGCGGCGCGTGGAACGTCTGGTGCCAGTCCCACCAGAGGATCCATGAGTTCAGGTACGGGTCGCCCGTGTCCGAACAGTAGTCCCGCAAGTGTCTCGCCCACGGCCACGTCATCGCGACCGTCAACGCGAGGAACGCAAGGAAGACGAGCGCCTCGCGCAGGAACGCGCGGGCCCGCGCGGACGGCTGCTCGGACATCGCGGGGATTCTATCGGCGCCGCTCAGGAACGCGAGCGCCGCGGGCCGTGCCCGCAGCCCGGCGCGGAGCGCGAGCGCGACGAGGAGCCCGAGCGGACAGGCCAGCTGGAGGAGCAGCCGATTCCAAGTGGGGTGGACCTGCTCGGCCCCTCTCCAGGGCGTCAGGAGGAGTGCGCCGACGTAGAACGCGAGGCAGCCGCCGGCAGCGACGAGGAGCGGCGGGGCGACCCGGCGCCGGAGGCCGGAAGCGCCGGCGAGGAGCGTGACGCCGGCGGCGACCCAGAGGCCCGACCAGTCGTCCCACGAGACGGTCTCGATCGCCGCTGCACGCGGGAGGAGAGGAAGCCGCGCCGCCGCCTCGTGCGCGAGAGAGACGGTGCGAAGCTGGACCGTGTAATCCTCGTCCCAGCGCTGCGGCACCTTCGCCTTCCACGCGTGGAGCGCGAGCGCGGCGGCGAGGACCGCTCCGGCGGCGAGCGCGAGCGCCCGCAGCCTGCGTGTCCGGTCCGCCGGCCGGTCGAGGGCGGCGGCGAGGCCGCCTGCGACGAGCGCGACGGCGGCAAACGGGAGGCCTTCGTTCTTCGTGAGAACGGCTGCAGCGAGGAGGACGGCAGCCGCGGCGCCCTCGGACGCGCGCGGGCGTCCGAGGAGGAGGAGAAGGCCGGCGCCGAGGAACGCGCCGAGCGGGACGTCCGAGTATGCCCCCGCCGCGCCGCCGGAATGCTCGAACGCGAGGTAAGGCGTCACGGCGAGCGCGAGCGCCGTCAGCGCGGCCGCGGCGGTCCCCGCGTGCCGCCGCGCGAGGTCGAAGAAGACGAGGAGGAGGGCCGGAAAGAACGCCGCGTAGAGCGGCTTGATCACGCGCGGATCGTCGCTCGAGTCGAACGTCTCCTGGACGGCGACTTGCGCGAGCGGCAGGAGGAGCGGGTACTGGGGATGGTCGACGAACGCGTCCGCGTCGAGGATCGCGCGCGGCGTCACGCTGCGGTCCGCGCGCACCCAGCGGGCCGCGGCGCTCCACGTCATTTCGGCGTCCCATCCGAGCTCGCGGTGCGTCGCGGCGTCCAGGATGAGGCCGATGAACGCAGCCGCTGCGACCGCGAATGCGGCGCGGGCGGCGAGGCGGCCGGCGCGCGGCGGGCGGGGCGTCTCCACGGCCGCCTTGCCGCGCAGGACTCGCGAGAAAAGACCTGCGAGGACGAGGAGGATGGCCGGCGCGAGGACCACGCCCCGGCGGATCCGGACGTCGAACACGATGCCGAGCAGGTAGACCATTCCCGGGACGGCCGCGACGCCGAGGAGATACGCCCACCCGAGCCGGGCGGCGAGCGGCCGTTGCCGCAGCGCGGGGAGGAGCTCGACGAGGCCGCGCCCGGCGGCGAGGAAGAGGACAACGCCGCCGAGAGCGGCGGCGACCGGCGCGCCGCCGCTCACGGGAGGGCCCCCCTTTCGGCGAGCACGCGCGTCTCGACGAGGTACGGCCACGGAGCGACGACGCTCGGAACCACGGTCCAACGCGGGAGAGATGCGAGCTTCTCCCGGGTGACGTTCGTCCGGAGGTCCTTCGCGTTCCCGCCGAAGACGGCGCGCCTCGGCGCGAGGTCGAATCGGACGATCTTGTTGGCGTCGCCCTCCAGGATCAGATACTCGGCGTCCTCCGGCAGGGCTGCGCGGATGCGGTCGATGGCCGCCGCGTACTCCGGGCCGCGAAATCTGGCGAGCGCCGCGCGCGCATCGTCCCGCGAGGCCTCCGGGAGGTCACGGACGCGCGCCCACGTCGCGAAAAGAGCCGAGGGGACGGCGACCGCCAGGTACGCGAAGAGCGCGAGAAGGCCCGCGGCGGGCAGGGCGCGGCGCCATCCGGTGGAAAGGCGGATTCTCAAGGGCGGCCGCATGATATCGGCGCGGGCGGCCTCGCGCTCGCTCTCGCGCCGCGGCGTCAGTTCCGCTTCCAGACGAACGACCGGGTCCCGTAGCGGCGGACGCGCCCGTCCGGAGCGCGGAAGACGGCGACGATCTCGTGGGGGCCGGAGTCGCCCGTTTGAAAGTCGAATCCGATCTCGTACCCGGCGCTGGAGCAGTCGCCCAGGGCGGGGATCGCGCGGCAGACGTCGGCCCGCTCGCGTCGACGGGAGAACACGGGCGTCCGCGCTTCGCCGTCGATGTAAACGGTGACCGCAAGGTCCGCCCCCGGGATGCGCCCCCATCCGGCGACGACGAGCCGGCCCCGGATCATGCGACCCTCCTCCGGCTGGTCGATCGAGCACCAGAGATCCTCCGCCATTCCAGGCGTCGACACGGGGATCGCGTCGGCGACACGTAGCGGCCGCCCCCATGCCGCCGCGAGCTGGCCGTCCTTCCACCACCAGAGGGCGCGCGGCCCCACCCGGTCGAGGACGAGCGGGTCCCAGTCTCGGGCCCCCGGCGCGTACGCGAGGAGGAGCTGCGTGACGGCCGCGAACGCGGCGAGGGCGAGGAACGCGACGCGCATCGGCCTGCCGGCAATGAGGAGGAGCGGGAGCGCCGCGAGCGCGAGGAACGGCGCGGCCTCTGTCGTCAGGCGGGGACCGAGGCTCCAGCCGCCCCACCAGAGGATGTGCGAGGCCGCGAGACAGGCCGTGGCCGCCACGGCGGCGAGACCCGCGAGCGCCCACGCGAAGAGGCCGCCGGTGCTCTGTTTCCGGCGCGCGAGGCCGAGCGGCAGCAGAACGACCCACGGGCAGAAGACGAGGAGGCCGCGGCTCGGGCTCGCGAGGACGCCCTCGAGGCCGCCCGCGAAGTCGGCGTTGAACATCCGGCGCCCCGTGTTCATCGCGCCGTACGCGCCGAGCGGATGGCCGTAGAGCACGAGCTGCGCGCCGCAGACGGCGGCGAGCACGGCGGCGAGACCGGCCGCGAACCTCGTGGCGGCGCGGCGGTCCGTCGCGAGGAGAGCGGCTCCGACCGCGGCGGCGCCGATGAGGGCCGTGGGCCGGCAGGCGAACGCGAGGCCGGCCGCCGCGCCCGCCCACGTGGGAAGCGGACGCGCCCGGAGCGCGAGGAAGAGCGCGAGCGCGAGGCAGAAGATCTCGCCCGTGAAGCTCCAGAGCGCCTGCGCGGCGTTCGCGGGGACGGGCGTCGCGAGGGCGAAGAGGGCGGCGGAGGCGAGGGCCGCGCCGTTTCCCCAGCGCCGGAACGCCGCCCAGAGGAGGGCCGCCGCGGCGACCGTGAGAAGCGCCGCTGCGTGCTTTTCCCACCGGTCCACGAGTGCCGGCGTCACGCGCCCGCCGCTCCCCGCGAGCGCGACCGCCGCGTGGGGGAGGACGAGGAACGCGGTTCCCGAAGGGAACCTGTTCAGGACGCGCTTTCCGGCGCGGACGGCCGCGTACGGGAGATTCGGCCGGTCGAACGGCGGCGTCTTCGAGAGGTCGAGCGTGCCGCGCGTCAGGATCACGGACGGCAGCGCCGAGATCGCGGCGTTGTCGCCCGAGGAAAGGACCGCGGCATTGCCCGCGTAAAGCGCGTAAAGCGGGAACGCGCCCGCGAGAAGGAGGTCGCCCGGCGTGAGCGTGCGGCGTCTCGCGCGGACGATGCCGTACGCGGCGAGCGGGACCGCGAGGACGAGCGCCAGGAATCCCCCGGAGCGCGGCCAGCCCGGCGTGAGCGCGGGGACGAGCGGCAGCGCCGCCGCGAATGCGGCGAGGACCCCCGCGGTCCGGCGGAGGATCACGCCCGTTTTCAGCGGATCGCGGCCAGCTCGTAGAGGTAATCGACGTGGGAGCGCGCGGCGCCGTCGTAGCCCGCGACCTTCGGGTTCGTCGACTCGATGACGTAGTACTCGTCCGGTGCGTGGGCGCCGCTGCCGTGGCCGAGGCCGAAGTGCCCGGAGGGCAGCCTGAGCGGAGCGCCCGTGAAGACGTAGCCGGGGTACGACCCTGCGTTCCGCACCCAGAGGAGCGGGTCGTAACCGCCGCGCTTCAGGAGGGAGATCTGGGCGCGAATGAGCGGCGTGTCCGCGGAGGTCTCCGTCGGATCGTAGCCGCCCGAAACGTTGACCTCGATGTCGCCGAAGCCGCGCTTTGCGAGGTGCGCCTTGAGGGCCGCGATCGCGCCGTCGTACGTCATGTCGGGGACGAGGCGCATGTCGAGCTTCGCGACGGCCCGATGCGGAAGCAGCGTCTTGCCTCCGGGTCCCGTGTAGCCGCCGACGAGCCCCTCGATGTTGACGGTCGGCGAGAAGGAGAGGCGCTCGAGCGACGCGCGCCACGAGTCGTCGTGGGCCCAGCGCGCAGCGCCGAGCGTCCGTTTCGCCGTCGTTTCGTCGAGGCGTTTCGCGGCCGCGTCGAGCATCGCGGCCTGCGCCGCATTCGGCGGCTTCGCGGCCGCCGCGAACCCGTCGATCGCAGGGTCGCCGTCGGCGTTCACGAGCGTCGCGAGCGCCTGCACGAGATGGAACGCCGGGCTGTCGAGGCGCGCGCGATTTCCGGAGTGGACGTCCTTCGAGGGCCCGCGCCCCCACTTCTCCCCGCTCGACACGAGCTCGAGCTCGACGACGCCCTTGGCCCCGAGGGAGATCTCGACGGAGCCGTCGGGGTCCTGGCCCGCGCCGGGCATGAAGACGCCCATCGTCTTCCCGAGCGCCGCGAGAACCTCGGGCTTCCGCACGACCTCGGTAACATGCGGCGAGCCGATCTCCTCCTCGCCCTCGGCGACGAGGACGAGGTTGACCGGCAGCTTCACGCCGGCGCCGCGGAACGCGTGGAGGGCGGCGAGAAACGCGGACTCCGGCCCCTTCTGGTTGACGGCGCCGCGGCCGACGAGGACCTTGCCGAAACCCGCCTTGCCGACGATCCGCGCCTCGAACGGCGGCGCGAGGGTCCACTCCGCCGGGTCGGCCTGCTTCACGTCGTACATGAAGTAGAGGCCGACGGTGCGCGGCGCTCCGGCGTCGTACGTCGCGAAGACGCCGGGCACGTTGGCCGTCGGCATGCGGACGGCGGTCTGGAACCCCGCGTCCTTCACGAGCGAGATCATCTGGGCGACGCCCGTCTCCACGCCGCGGCCCTCCGCCGCGATCGTCGGGTTCCGCACCCAGTCCTGCAGGCGCGCGACGGCTTCGCCGTGCCGCTTCTCGATCTCGGCATAGACCTTCGCGCGGTCGTCCGCCGCGAAGGCGAAGCGGGGGAGGGTGGAGGCGGCGGTCACGGCGGCCGTGGCGGCGGCCGCGCCGAGCAGGTCGCGTCTGTTCATGGGCATGCGCGAAGTCTACCGCCGCCCCGGCAGACCTCGCGCCCGCTCGAGTCAGAACGCCAGGCGGTTTCCGGTCTCGAAGCGGGATCGCGCGCCGGGCGGGCGTGAGACGCCGGTTGCGAAGGCGCCGAGGAGGGTCTCCATCCCGTCCGGATGCGACGCCGGGCGCTCCTCGACGACGAGGTCGAGCGTGCGCTCCTCGCCCCGGTGCGAGAGCCTGAGGACGACGTGCGCTCCGACGCTGAGGTCCGCGAGCGCCCTGGCCGCCGCCGCCGGGGAGTCGACGCGCATCCCGTCGATCGAGCGGATGACGTCGCCGCCGACGAGAATCGGGTGGCCGGCGATCACGAGGTCGAGGTCGCCTCCCTTGAGACCCGCGCGGGCGGCCGGGCTCGACGGCTCGACGACCTCGACGAGCAGACCCTCGCCGAGCGGCTCCTTGAGGAGGTCGCGCATGTCGCGCGAGATGAACGAGCCCTGCACGCCGAGCCAGGGCCGGACCACATGGCCCTTTTCGAGGAGGTCGGCGGAGACCGACTTGATGAGGCTCGCGGGGACGGCGAAGCCGATGCTCTGGGCGTCCGGGAGGATCGCGGTCGTGATGCCCACGACGTCGCCGCAGACGTTCACGAGCGGGCCACCGGAGTTCCCCGGGTTGATCGCCGCGTCGGTCTGGATCAGCGGCTCCTTCGTGGACCACGTGGCTCCGGGGAGGACGCGGTTCACGGCCGAGACGATCCCGCGCGTGAGCGTCTGCTCGAGTCCGAACGGATTCCCGATCGCATAGACCTCGTCGCCGACGCGCACGGCATCGGAGTCGCCGAGACGGGCCACGGGGAGCGGCGGACCTGCGGGCGGCTGGATCCTCAGGAACGCGATGTCGAAGATCGCGTCTGCTCCGACGACCTGCGCCGGAATCGCCTGGCCGTCGTCGAGCGTGACGGTGATGAGCGGCTGTCCTCCCGCCACGACGTGCGCGTTCGTCAGGACGAGGCCGTTCGCGTCCACGAGGACGCCGGACCCGGACCGCCGGTCGATCGGGCGCGAGGGATCGTAGGGATTGATCGCGGCGGCCGTGATCGAGACGACGGCCGGCGAGACCCGCTCGTAGAGCTGCGGCAGGGCGATCGCGCACGGCGCCGGCCCGGCGAGCGCGGGCCGGACGGCGAAGGCGAGACACACGAAGAGCGCGGAGAGGAGGTCCGGGCGTCGGCGCGGATCGGGCGCGATCGGCATCCCGGTAAGACGGCCGCGGAGACCGCGGGGATTACGGCGTCAGCGCGGCGTTCCGCCTTCGAACCCGCCCCCGAGAGCCTTCACGAGGTTGACGCTCGCCACCATGCGGCGCGTGCGGAGGTCGACGGCCGTCCGCTCGTTCGAAAGGGCCACCGTCTGCGCCGTCACGACCTCGAGGTAAGTCGTGATGCCGCCCTGGTAGCGGTTCTCCGCGAGCTGAACGAGTCTCCCGGAGGCCGCGACGGCGGCCGCCTGTTGCCTCTCCTCGAGGGCGAGCAGCCGCAGGGCGGCGAGCTGGTCCTCGACCTCCTGGAAGGCCGTGAGGGCGGTCTCGCGGTAGGCGCCGACGGCGGCGTCGTACTCGGCGCGGCGCTGCTCGGTCACGCCGCGGCGGCGGCCGCCGTCGAAGAGCGTGCCGAGCGCCGCGGGGCCGAGGGACCAGATGAAGGCCGGGGCGGTGAAGAGCTTCGACAGCGTCGTGCTCACGAAACCCGCGGAGGCGTCGAGGGAGATCGTCGGGTAGTACGCGGCGACCGCGACGCCGATGAGCGCGCTCGCGGCGGCCGCGCGGCGCTCGGCGGCGGCCACGTCGGGCCGGCGCTCGAGGAGCTCGGACGGCAGGAGGCCCGGGATCGCGGGCGGCGCGACGGAGATCTCCGCGGCCGGGATCGTGAGGTCGGCCGGCGCCTTGCCGACGAGGAAGGCGATCGCGTGCTCGGTCTGGGCGCGCGAGATCGCCACGTCGATCGCCTGCGCGCGCGTCGTCTCGAGGAGCGTCTCGGCCTGCGCCACGTCCACGCCCGAGACGACACCCTGGTCGTGGCGGTTGACCGTGAGCTTGAGGGCTTCCGCCTGCGCGGCGACGTTCGTGGAGAGCAGGGCGATCTCCGCGTCGAAGCCGTGAAGCTGGAACCAGCTGGCCGCGAGCTCGGCTTCCATGGAGAGCTTCACGCTCTCGAGGTCGTTCTGCGCCGCGGCGACGCCCGCGCTGCTGGACTCCACGTTTCGTCGCACGCGGCCCCACACGTCCAGCTCCCACGACGCGTCGCCGGCGGCGGAGTACGTCGTCGCCGTCACGGGCACGGGGCCCGGCGCTCCGGCCTGGTTCGTGAGAACGCGCGCGCGCGTCGCGGCGGCGCTGGCCGACACGGTTGGCGTGAAGTCGGCGCGCGTCTGCCTCAGGATGGCGCGCGCGGCGCGGTACCGCGCCTCGGCCTGCGCGATGGTCGTGTTGGAGGTCGCGAGCTCGTCTTCGAGCAGATCGAGATCCGGGTCGCCGAAGATCTTCCACCAGGCGCCGCGCGGCAGGGCGTCGGCCGGGCGGGCGACCCTCCATTCCGAGGCGTCGACCGGCGCCTCCTTGAAGGAGGAGGGCGCGACGGTCGCGGGCTTCACGTAGTCCGGCCCCACCGCGCAGCCCGACACGGCAAGGGCGAGGGCAAGGGCGAGGGCGCCGCGGAGCGAGTCAGATCGCTGGTTCATGCGAGAGGTCCGCTTTCCTGGTGCGCCCGCGGCGCCGGGACTCCCAGCGCAGCCTCAGGCGGTCGAGGTAGAGGTAGATGACGGGCGTCGTGAAGAGCGTGAGCATCTGGCTGAAGACGAGTCCGCCCACGATCGCGATGCCGAGCGGGCGGCGGAGCTCGGAGCCGACCCCGGACCCGAGTGCGAGCGGAAGGCCGCCGAGGAGCGCCGCCATCGTCGTCATCGTGATGGGGCGGAACCGGAGGATGCAGGCCTGGAAGATCGCGTCCTCGGGGCTCTTCTTGTCCTTGCGCTCGGCCTCGATCGCGAAGTCGATCATCAGGATCGCGTTCTTCTTGACGATGCCGATGAGAAGGATGATCCCGATGAGCGCGATCACGCTGAGATCCGTCCCCGTGAAGAGCAGGGCCACGAGAGCGCCCACGCCCGCGGACGGGAGCGTCGAGAGGATCGTGACGGGGTGGATGAGGCTTTCGTAGAGGACGCCGAGGACGATGTAGACGGTCAGGAGGGCCGCGAGAATGAGGATGGGCTCGTTCGCGAGCGATTCCTGGAAGGCCTTGGCCGTGCCCTGGTAACTCGGGCGGATCGCGGACGGGAGGCCGATCTCGCCCGTCGCCTTGTTGATCTCGTCCACGGCGTCCCCGAGGGCGACCCCCGGCGCGAGGTTGAACGACAGCGTCACGGCGGGGAACTGACCCTGGTGGTTGATCGCGAGCGGGGCCGTCGTGCGCTCGAAACGCGTGAAGGCGCTGAGCGGAACCTGCGTGCCGTCCCTCGCCTTGACCCAGATCGATCTCAGGCTCTCCGGGTCCTGCCAGTATTTCGGATCCACCTCCATGACGACGTGGTACTGGTTGAGCGGCTGGTACATCGTGGAGACCTGGCGCTGGCCGAACGCGTCGTACAGGGCGTCGTCGATCTGCTGCGGCGTGATCCCGAGGCGCGACGCGGTGGCCCGGTCGATCGTGACGTCGGCCTGCAGGCCCTTCGTCTGCTGGTCGCTGTTGAGGTCGACGATTCCCTTGATGCTCTTGAGCTTCTCGAGGACCCTCGGAGCCCAGGTCTCGAGGTCCCGATGGTCGTCGGCCGAGAGCGTGTACTGGTACTGGGCGTTCGACGCGAAGCCGCCGATGCGGAGGTCCTGCACGGCCTGGAGGAACAGGCTGCCCCCGGCCACCGAGCCGAGCTTTCCCCTCAGGCGCCCGACGACCTGGTCGGCGCTGAGCTTCCTCTTGCGGAGGTCCTTCAGCGTGACGAACATGCGCCCGCCGTTCACCGTGCCCTGGCCGCCCGTGTAGGCCTGAACGTACTCGGTCGCGGGGTCCTTCATGACGACCTCGACGAACGCCGCGACGCGCCGCGACATCGCCTGAAAGGACGTGCTCTGGTCGCCGAGGATCGCGCCGGACAGGCGGCCGGTGTCCTGCTGGGGGAAGAACCCCTTCGGCACCTTGACGAACAGGAGGACCGTCGCCGCCATCGTCGCGAGAGTGACCGCGAGCGTGAACGGCTGGTGGCGCAGGACCCAGCGCAAGGCGGTCTCGTAGACGTCGAGGATCCACTTGAACGCCTTCTCGGACGCCGCGAACACGCGCCCGTGCTTCTCCTCGTTCTTTCCCTTGAGGAGCCAGGCGCACATCATCGGAGTCGTCGTGAGGGAGACGAGCATCGAGACGAAGATGGCGACCGAGAGCGTGACGGCGAACTCGCGGAAGAGGCGGCCCACGATGCCGCCCATCAGGAGGATCGGGATGAAAACGGCGATGAGGGACATGCTGATCGAGAAGACCGTGAAGCCGATCTCGCGGGCGCCCTCCAGAGCGGCCGCGAAGGGCGCCATGCCCGCCTCGACGTGACGCGTGATGTTCTCGATCACGACGATCGCGTCGTCCACGACGAAGCCGGTCGCGATCGTCATCGCCATGAGGGACAGGTTGTCGATGCTGTAGCCGAGGAGGTACATCGCGCCGAACGTCCCGACGAGAGAGACGGGCACGGCCACGCTCGGGATGATCGTCGAGCGCACGCTTCTCAGGAACGCGAAGACGACGAGGATGACGAGCCCGATCGAGATCATGAGCGTGATCTGGACGTCCCTCACGGACGCACGGATCGTGCCGGTCCGGTCGAGCATGACGGACACCTTGATCGTGGGCGGCACTTCGGCCTGGAGCTGCGGCATGAGGGCCGTGATGCGGTCGACCGTGTCGATGATGTTCGCGCCGGGCTGGCGAAACACGATGAGAAGGACGGCCGGCTGGTTGTTCGCGATCCCGGTCGTCATGACGTTCTCGACGGAATCGGTCACGGTGGCGATGTCGGAGAGCCGGAGCGCCGCCCCGTTCCTGTAGGAGACGACGAGAGGCCGGTACTGGTCGGCCTTGAGGAGCTGATCGGTCGTCGCGATGGACCACAGGCGTCCGCCCATCCCGAGCTCGCCCTTCGGGCTGTTCGCGTTCGCGTTCGCGAGGAGGGTCCGCACGTCCTCGAGGCCGAGGCCCGTCCGGCTGAGGGCGGTCGGGTTCACGTCCACGCGCACGGCGGGGAGCGCGCCGCCGCCCGCGAACACCTGACCGACGCCCGGCACCTGAGCGAGCTTCTGCTGGAGGACCGACGACGCGAGGTCGTACATCTGGGAGCGCGGCGCGATGTCGGACGTCAGGCCGATCAGCATGATCGGGGCGTCGGCGGGGTTCACCTTCCGGTAGCTCGGGTTGTTCGGGAGGTTCGTGGGTAGCTGGCCGCGGGCGGCGTTGATCGCGGCCTGGACGTCCCGCGCGGCGGCGTCGATGTTCCGCGAAAGGTCGAACTGGAGCACGATCGTCGTGGAGCCGAGGGAGCTCTGCGACGTCATTTCGGTGATGCCCGCGATCCGCCCGAACTGCCTCTCGAGGGGCGTCGCGACGGACGACGCCATCGTGTCGGGGTTCGCGCCGGGCAGCGCCGCCGAGACCTGGATCGTGGGGAACTCCACCTGGGGAAGCGGCGCCACCGGGAGAAAGAAATAGGCGATGCCGCCGGCCAGCGCGAGCGCCACCGTGAGAAGGCTCGTCCCGATCGGCCTGCGGATGAACGGCGCGGAAAGGCTCATCGGCCCGCCGCCGGCGACGGCTCGGGCGCGCCCGCGCCCGCCGCCTCGTCCCTCCGCGGCCCGGTCTTCGCGAGCCGGGCGGCGAGCCGGTCGAAGTAGAGGTAGATGACCGGCGTCGTGTAGAGGGTGAGCATCTGGCTGAAGATGAGGCCGCCCACGATCGCGATCCCGAGCGGCCGCCTGAGCTCGGCGCCCGTGCCGGTCCCGAGAGCGAGAGGCACTCCGGCCAGGAGCGCCGCCATCGTCGTCATGATGATGGGGCGGAACCTCTGCAGCGCGGCCTGGGTGATCGCGTCGAGAGGCGCCTTCTTGTCCTTGCGCTCGGCCTCGAGGGCGAAGTCGATCATCATGATCGCGTTCTTTTCCACGATCCCGATGAGAAGGACGATGCCGATGAGCGCGACGACCGTGAAGTCCAGCCGGCAGAGCATGAGCGAGAGCAGGGCTCCCACGCCCGCCGACGGGAGGGTCGAGAGGATCGTGACGGGGTGGATCGCGCTCTCATAGAGGACGCCGAGCAGGATGTAGACGGTCACGAGCGCGGCGAGGATGAGGATGGGGGTGTTCGTGAGCGAGGCGCCGAACGCCCGCGCCGTGCCCTCGAACTGGGCCTGGATGCTCCGGGGAAGCCCGAGCTCCGCCTGCGCCTTCTCGATGGCCTTCACGGCGGCCCCGAGGGAGGCGTCGGGCGCGAGGTTGAACGAGACCGTCGCCGCGGGGAACTGCCCCTGGTGGTTCACGGCGAGAGGGGCGTTGACCGTCTCGACGGTGGCGAGCGCGCTCAGGGGGACCGAGCCTCCCGTGGACGAGCGCAGGTAGACGTTCTGGAGGTCCTCGGGCCTCACCTGCAGCTCGGGGCGGCCCTCGAGGACGACGCGGTATTGGTTGAGCTGCGTGAACATGGTCGAGACCTGGCGCTGGCCGAACGTGTCGTAGAGCGCGTCGTCGATCTGCTGCGGCGTGACGCCGAAGCGCGACGCCGAGTTCCGGTCGATCACGACCCGCGCCTGGACCCCCGAGGTCGAAAGGTCGCTCGCCACGTCGCGCAGCTGGGGGAGCGCTTTCAGCCTGTCGACGAAGCGCGGAACCCAGACGGCGAGCTCTGCGGCGTCGGAGTCCTCGAGGCTGTACTGGTACTGCGTCTTGCTGACCCGGTCCTCGACCGTGAGGTCCTGCACGGGCTGGAGGAAGAGCAGGATTCCCGGGACCTTGTTGAGCTCGGGCTGGAGCCGCCGGATCAGGTCGTCGGCGCCGATCTTCCGGTCTTCGAGGGGCTTGAGGTTGATCTGGATCCGCCCGCTGTTGGGCGTCATGTTGGTTCCGTCGACGCCGGTGAACGACGAGAGGCTCTCGACGGCCGGGTCCCTCAGGATGACGGCCGCGAGCTGTTGCTGCCGGGCGGCCATCGTCGAGAAGGAGACCGTCTGCGGCGCCTCGGAGATTCCGAGGATCACGCCCGTGTCCTGCACCGGAAAAAAGCCCTTCGGGATCACGACGTAGAGGAGGATCGTCGCCGCGAACGTGAGGATCGCAACGGCGAGCGTGGCGGGCTGGTGCCGGAGCACCCAGGCGAGCGTCCGCTCGTAGAAGTCGATGATGCGCTGGAAAACGCGCCCCGAGGACCGGTAGAACCGGCTCTGCTGGTCCTCGGGGACGTGACGGAGGAGGCGCGCGCACATCATCGGCGTGAGCGTGAGCGAGACGGCCGCCGAGATGAGGATCGTGACCGAGAGCGTCACGGCGAACTCGCGGAACAGGCGTCCGACGATGTCGCCCATGAAGAGGAGCGGGATCAGGACCGCGATGAGGGACACGGTCAGCGACAGGATCGTGAAGCCGATCTGCTCGGAGCCCTTCAGGGCGGCCGCGAGCGGCTTTTCTCCCTGTTCGATGTAGCGCGAGATGTTCTCGATCATGACGATCGCGTCGTCCACGACGAACCCCGTCGAGATCGTGAGCGCCATGAGGGTGAGGTTGTTCAGGCTGTAGCCGAGGGCGTACATCGCGGCAAACGTCCCCATGAGGGAGAGCGGGACCGCGACGCTCGGGATGACCGTGGCCGGAATGCTCCTCAGGAAGATGAAGATGACCATGACGACGAGCGCGATCACGAGCATGAGCTCGAACTCGACGTCCGCGACGGACGCCCGGATCGTCGTCGTGCGGTCCGTGAGGATGCGGACGTCGATCGCGGCCGGCAGGCTGGCCTTGAGCTGCGGGAGGAGGGTCTTCACACGGTCGACGACCGCGATGATGTTCGCGCCGGGCTGGCGCTGGATGTTCAGGATGACGGCCGGCGTCTCGTTCATCCACGCGGCCTGCTTGACGTTCTCGGCGCTGTCGACGACGAGCGCGACGTCGGAGAGACGAACCGGTGCGCCCTTCCGGTAGGCGATCACGAGGGGCAGGTAGTCGGCGCTCGCGAGGAGCTGGTCGTTCGCGCCGATCGTGTAGGACTGGCTCTTGCCGTCGAAGCTCCCCTTGGCCTGGTTGACGTTCGCGTTCGCGAGCGCCGCGCGGACGTCCTCCATCGTGAGGCCATAGGACGAAAGCGCGGTCGGATTGACCTGGACGCGCACGGCAGGCTTCTGGCCGCCGCTGATCGAGACGAGGCCGATGCCGGGGAGCTGCGAGATCTTCTGCGCGAGCCGCGTGTCGGCGATGTCCTCCACCTGGGAGAGCGCCATCGTCTTCGAGGTGAGGGCCAGCGTGAGGATCGGCGCGTCGGCCGGATTCGTTTTGCTGTAGATCGGAGGGTTCGGGAGGTCCTTCGGGAGATAGGTTCCCGCCGCGTTGATCGCGGCCTGGACCTGCTGCTCGGCGACGTCGATGTTCAGTTCGAGCGTGAACTGGAGGGTGATGACCGACGCGCCCTGCGAGCTCGTCGAGGTCATCTGGTTGAGGCCCGGCACCTGGCCGAACTGCCTCTCGAGAGGCGCGGTGACCGAGGAGGCCATGACGTCCGGGCTCGCGCCGGGATAGAACGTCAGCACCTGGATCGTCGGGTAGTCGACCTGCGGGAGCGCCGACACGGGGAGCTGATGGAAGCCGACGACGCCGATCAGCAGGAGTCCCGCCATCAGGAGGGACGTCGCGACCGGCCGCTCGATGAAGGGTCGGGAGGGGTTCATCGACCCGTCGAGGTCCCCGCGGGGGCCGGCGCCGCGGGCGCGGGGGTGGCCGCCGTGCCGGGAGCGCCGGGCCTCGCCGTCTCCACCCTGGAGCCCGCCTGCAGCCGGTCCACGCCCTCGGTCACGACGACCTCGCCCGCGGCGAGCCCTTTCGAGATCGCGGTCGCGTCGCCTTCCGTGAGCCGGACTTCGACCGGGCGCACGTCGACGGTCTGGTCTTCCTTGACGACGAACGCGAAGTTGCCCTGCGTCCCGCGCTGGATCGCGGCGTTGGGGACGAGGACGACGCCCTTGAGCGTGTCGATGAGGAGCCGCGGATTCACGAACTGGTTCGGGAAGAGCGAGTCGTCGGCGTTCGCGAAGATCGCCTTGAGCTTCAGCGTGCCCGTCGTCGTGTCGATCTGGTTGTCGAGCGTCGCGAGCTCGCCGGTCGCGAGCTTGTGCTTGAGGTCGCGGTCGAACGCCTCCACCGGGAGCTTCACGCCCTGGCGCACCTTCGCGCGCACGACGTTGACCTGAGCCTCCGGGAGCGTGAAGACGACCGCGATGGGCTGCACCTGCGTGATCACGACGAGCCCGTTCGGGTCCGAGGCGTGAATCATGTTCCCCGCGTCGACGAGGCGCAGCCCGACGCGGCCGCCGATCGGCGCCGTGATGCGCGTGTAAACGAGGTTGAGCCTCGCGGCGTCGACCAGTCCCTGATCCGTCTTGAGGACGCCTTCGTCCTGCGCGACGGTCGCGGCCTGCGTGTCGAGCTGCTGCTTCGGGATGGAGTCCTGTGTCGCGAGAACCCGGTAGCGCTCGAGGTCCAGTCTCGCGTTCTGCAGCGTGGCCGCGTCCTTCGCGAGCTGGCCCAGGGCCTGGTCGAGCTGCACCTGGAAGGGGCGCGGATCGATCTCGGCCAGGAGCTCGCCCTTGCCGACGATCTGCCCCTCCCGGAACGCGACGGTCGCGAGCTCGCCGTCCACCCGGCTCCGCACCGTGACGGTGTTCAGGGCCGTCACGGTTCCGAGTCCCGTCAAATAGACAGGAAGGTCTCCGATGCGGGCGGCCGCGGTCACGACCGACACCGCGCGGGGGCGCGCCTTCGCGTCGGCCTCGTTTCTCTGACGCTTGCGCCGCGCCCCGACGATCAGGATGGCCGCGATGACGATCAGTACGACCGCCCCGACGATCCAGGGCCACCGGCGGTGGCCTTCCAGGAGGGGCCCGCCGCCGGGCGTCCCGGTTCGAGGCGCTTCAGAAGACGTGTTCAAGACTGCTCTCCTTCGCCGCTCCCGCCGTGCAACCGGCGGACCGGCCGGCGATTCTCGGCGAAGCCAGGGCGGCCGGGGAGAGCATGAACGTGCGCTCCTGCGGGTCGGGTTCGCGGCTTCCCCGCGGTAAACCGCGCGGGATCGAGCCGCGTCTTCGCGGGTGTGCACGCCTCGAGCGACGAAACGATCCCCGTACGCGCCCCCCGGAAGGGACTCTGGATCCTCGTCGCCGTGGCGGCGGTTCTCGCCGGCGCAGGGTTTCTCTGGTGGCGGGCGAGGAGCCGGAGGCCGCATTACGTCACGGCGGCGGTGACGCGCGGCGCGGTCCAGCGCAGCGTCAGCATGACGGGCGCGCTGAACCCGCTCGTCACGGTGCAGGTCTATTCTCCATGGCCGCCAGCCCGATGAGTCCGAGCGAGGTCCCGATTCGCGGCCTGCCTCTCCAATGGCGTCTCGGGCTTTCGACGTCCGTGATCGTCACGCTGGTTCTGGGCTCCCTGACGTTCTTCTTCCAGAGGAGCGAGGTCGCGCGGTCTCGCGAGCGCCGGGAGGGCGTTCTGGCCGAGGCGGCGGCGCCTCTCGCCTCGGACATCGAGGCGGCGCCAGACGTCTCGGCGTTGCGCGAGCGCCTCGGAAGCTTCGAGGATGCGCACGCGCGGCGCGGAGACCGGCATCTCCGCGCATTTCTTCGGGACGCGGACGGCCGTCCTGCCGTGGGACGCTCGGACGACGTTCCGCGAGAGCCTCCCCCCGGGTCCTTCCGCGCCCGGCTCGAGGTCGTCACGAGCCTTCTCCGCGGCGGCCGCGGCACGCTGGAGGTCTGGCAGGACGGCCAGGAGTTCGAGCAGACGGTCGAACGCCGCTGGAGGTTCTGGATCCTCAGCATCGCGGCCGCCATTGCGTCTCTTCTCGTCTCGCTCTTTGTCGCCTACCACCTCCTCATCGAGAGGCCGCTCCGCCGGCTGGTCGACGGCGTGGGCCAGATGGAGAAGGGCTACTGGAGCGGCCTCGAGATCCCGCGCGGCGCGTGGGAGCTGCGCTGGCTCGCTCACCGGTTCCGCAACCTCGGGACGCAGCTCGAGGAGACCGTCAGGCGCCTCGTCGAGGCGGAACGGCGCGCGGGACCCGAGCAGCCGGTCCCCCGCATCGTCGCGGATGGCGACCCGGCGGCGGCGGCGGGCGGCGACGCCCCGCCGGCGCCCGTGGGCGGCGCCCACGTCCGAAGGCGGCTGCTGCGGCGCACTCTCGCGTCGCGTTGCCGCTTCCTCGAATCGCAGGACCCGAAGGACGCCGGAGCGAGGGCCGCGGCGAAAGTGTCGTGGGAACGCGACGTCGCAGAGGCCGACCGGCTCGGTGACGACGGTCTGAAGACCCGGCTCGAGGACGCCGCCCTGAGGATCCTCGAGCCCGCCGCGTTCGAGGAGATCAGGCGGCGGCTATCGACGCTGCCCGCGACGAACCGGACCTGGCTGAGGAAGCGTGAGACGGAGATCCGGAAAGCCCTCGCGGATGGACACGTCCGCCACAGGGCCCTCCGCTACCGCGTAAAGAACCCGGCGGGCATCTGGCGCAAGAGTCATGCGAAGGGCCTCGCTCTCGACCAGGTCCAGGACGTGGTGGCCTTCCGGATTGTCGTGAAGGACGAGCACGACTGTTACCTCGCCCTGAAGGCGATTCACGCCCGGTTCGAGCCGCTGCTCCTCAGGTTCAAGGACTACATCGCTCATCCCAAGGAGAACGGCTACCGGAGCCTCCACACCTGCATCAAGGCTCAAGACGGGATCGTGTTCGAGGTCCAGATCCGGACCCTCGACATGCATCTTCAGGCCGAGGCCGCGCACTGGCGCTACAAGGCGGGTGACGGCTTGCCAGGCGGCGGCCCCGGGGGTGCTGCCGAAGGGAACTCGGCACGCGATGTGCGTGCGCCCGCCCTTTGACGTCTGCAGGGGACAACGTGTCTCATTGCATGGTGGGGGAATCAGGATGATGAAATTACGCCTTCTGTGGATCGCGGCGGGGGCGGCGATGCTCGCCGCCGGCGCTCCGGCCCAAGGTGCCGATCCGGGCGACGGGGCCCCGGCCGGGCAGACGCCGCCCGCCCAGCGGATCGCGATCGATCCACGGACGGGCATGCTCGCGGCCGCTCCTCCGGCGGCGTCGACGGCGGCCCCGAGCCCGGCCGTGCGCAGCGCCCCGCTTGTGGGCGTCCGGCTCCAGAGCGGAGCGACGAGGGTGGACCTGAAGGGCCGCTACCGGATGGCCGTGGTCGCGCACGTCGACGCCGCCGGATCGATCACGACGAGCTGCGAGCCGGCGGGCGAGCCGTCCGCGAAACAGGATTCCACCGGGGGGCACACGGTCGAGGCGCAGCATGAGAAGTGAGCGTCTCGCGGCCGTCTTTCTTGCGCTCCTCCTCGGCGCCGTTCCGGCACTCGGACAGGCGACGTTCCAGGTCGTCAACGGAGACGCGGCCGGCGTCGGCCTGAACGACCCGACGCCCGTGTCGCCGGTCGGCGGCAACACGGCGACGACGCTCGGCGGACAGCGGATGGCCGCTCTGCAGTACGGGCTCTCGCTCTGGTCGAGCCGCGTCAACAGCTCTCTTCCCATCCGGGTGCAAGCCTCCTTCTCGACGGACGGCTCGCTCACCTGCAGCGCCACCCAGGCGGTCCTCGCCTCCACCGGCCCACAGGAGGTCGTGCGCGACGACCCGACGTTCCCTCAGCAGGGAGTCTGGTACTCGGGCGCGCTTGCCAACGAGCTCTCCGGCCAGGTCCAGACCACGATGCCGGAGATCGAAACGAGGTTCAACGGCAAGGTCGGCACGTCCGCGTGCCCGTTTCCGGGATCCTGGTATCTCGGCTTCGACGGCGCCGCCGGCTCCGGCCAGATCGACTTCGTCGCGATCGTGAGCCACGAGATCGCGCACGGCCTCGGGTTCCTGACGTTCGTCGACCGGACCGGCGCCGAGCTCGCGGACGACACGGGGCCGTTTCCCGACGCCTTCGAGGAGCGGCTCTTCGATCTCTCGTCCGGTCTCGCGTGGCCCGCGATGACGGACGCGCAGCGCGCCTCGTCCTCGCTCAATACGGGGAACCTCGTCTGGACCGGACCGCAGGTCGAGGCGAAATCGGGTCTCTTCTCGGCCGGCGTTGCGGCGGGGGGCCGGATGAAGATGTACGCCCCGGCCACGTATACGAACGGCTCTTCGGTCTCGCACTGGGATTCGTCCCTCAGCCCGTACGAAGCGCTCGAGCCGTTCTACAGGTCCGGAGTCCACACCCTCATCATCACGGGCCAGGCGCTCGCCGACACCGGCTGGACCCTCGCCGGGTCGGCGCCGTCGACGTCGTGGATCCTGCCTTCCTCCGTGCACGCGCCCGGAATCGGCGGAGCCTTCTACACGACGACGCTCACGGTCGCGAACACGGGCACGACGTCCGCCGCCGTGACGCTCAAGTTCCTCGGCCACGACCAGGACGGCACGAACGGCCCGACCGCGACGCAGACGCTTCTCCCGGGTGCGTCCGTGACGTACCCGGACGTCCTCGCGGAACTGTTCGGCGCCCCGAGCGGGGCCTACGGCGCGATCCTGATCACGGCTCAGACGACGTCCCTGAACGTCGTCGCCGAGAACTCCACGCCGAATCCGGGCGGCGCCGGCACGTTCGGACAGAGCGTGCCCGCGCTCGCGGCCGCCGACCTCGTCACGAACAGCTCGGGCCGGACGATCGTGGCCGTCACGGACGACGCGAACTTCCGCACGAACCTCGTCCTCGCGAACGCGACCTCGACTCCCGTCACGGTGTCCCTCGCGCTCCTCGATGCGGGCGGAGCGACCCTCGGCACGTCGAGCGCGTCTCTCCTGCCTTTCGAGATGACGCAGATCGGCGCCGTCGGCCGGACGATCGCGGGAGGTTCGAACGTCACGAACGCGACGCTCGTCCTCACGACGGCGACGTCCGGCGGCTCCTTCGCCGCCTACGCGAGCGTCATCGACAACGGCACGAACGACCCGCGGACGCTGCTCGCGCGCTGAGAGGCCCTCTCCGCATCACCCGCGGCTGCGCATCAGGTTGAACTTCGCGAGCTCGGCGTACGTGAGCGTCGAGTCGAGGTCCTCGCGCGCGATCCGGAGGTTCTGGACGAGGCCCTCGAGGACGAGCTCCATGAGGAACGCGCGCTCGTAGTGGTCGCGCGGCTTCGCGTGCTTGAGGACGAAGTCGGCGAGGCCCGCGACGGACTCGAGCGTCTTGAGGTGCTCGGAGAACGGCGTCTGGTCGGAGAGGACGATCTTCTTCCCGTCCGCGAACCACGCCGCGATCGCGTCGTACGGGCCCGGCGGGGGCGCCGGGGCGCGCCGCCCTTCGGCCCGCTCGAGCGCGGTCGGGCCGCCACCCTCGTCCTCGTCGAGGTCGGCGCGCGGCCGGCGGGGGCGCTCGGCGCGGCCACGCGGCCCCTCCACCGGCGGGAACTGCGCCTCGAACAGGTTCTTGACGGCGTCGCCGATGAGCTTCTTGGCGACGATCTCGGCGCCCTGCTGCTCGCCCTCGAAGACCATCTCGACCTTGCCCGTGATCGCGGGAAGCGTCGCGAAGAGGTCCACGAGGCGCGGCGCGACGACGCTCTCGCCCGTCCGGAGAGCCCGCCGCTCGAGGTTCGAGATGAGGAGCTCGCGCGCGGCGATCGGGAGGCGGGCCGAGACGCCCGAGGACTGGTCGACGAGCTCGCTCTTCCGCGCGACGAAGGCGATCTCCTCGACGAGGAGCTTCACCTCTTCGCCGAGCAGGACCGTGACGCCGTGGAGCGTCCGGTCCGTCCACGCCTCCTGGTCCGTGATCGCGGACGCGGTCTTCGGGTCCTGCGGATAGTGCGTGAGGATCTGAGAGGCGATGCGGTCCTTGAGCGGCGTGATGATGTTCCCGCGGTTCGTGTAGTCCTCGGGGTTCGCGCTGAACACCATGAGGACGTCGAGCGGGATGCGCAGCGGGAAGCCGCGGATCTGAAGGTCGCGCTCCTCGAGGATGTTCAGGAGGCCGACCTGGATGCGCGGCTGCAGGTCCGGCAGCTCGTTGATCGCGAAGATGCCGCGGTTCGTGCGCGGGACGATCCCGTAGTGGATGACGTCCTCGTCCGCGAACGTCTTCTTGAGCGTCGCGGCCTTCACGGGGTCGACGTCGCCGATGAGGTCCGCGATCGTGACGTCCGGCGTCGCGAGCTTCTCGCGGTAGCGCGCGTCGCGGGGGAGCCATGCGACGGGGAGGTCGTCCCCGGACGAGGCCGCCATCCGCCGCCCGTACGCCGTGAACGGCGCGAACGGCGACTCGTTCAGCTCGGAGCCCGCGATCACGGGGATCTCCTCGTCGAGGAGGTTCACGAGGGCGCGCAGGATGCGCGTCTTCGCCTGGCCGCGCAGGCCGAGGAGGATGACGTCGTGCTTCGCGAGGATCGCATTCTGGAGCGCCGGGATCACGGTCTTCTCGTACCCGAGGATCCCGGGAAAGACGTTCTCGCCCGCCTTCAGCTTCGCGATCAGGTTGTCGCGGATCTCGTCCTTGACCGTCTTCGGTCCGTAGCCGGCCGCGACGAGCTCTCCGAGGGTCGTGGGGCGATCGGTCATGAAACTCCCTTGCTGGAGCTTACGGGATTCGGGCTGACCGGACCGGTCAGTGCTGGTTGCGGCCCAGTCACCCGGCCTGGAAGTCGCGCACGAGGTCGCCCGGCGGCACGACGGGGACGTGCGCGAGCGAGCGTCCGGCCGCGAGGCGCGACCCGAGCGCCTCCATCTTCGCCTTCGACCAGCCCGCGAAGATTTCTTCGATCATGCCGTCGGGAGAAATGAGGACCAGGTGAGGAACCGCCTCCACTTGAAAGGCGTTCGAGGCCGCGAATCCGGGCTCCGGATCCATGACGAGATCGAACGTCGCCTTGCCCCATTCTTCGAAGAACCTCCGACTCTCTTCGATTCCGTTCTGCGAGACGCCGACGACGCGCACCGCGGTCCCGCCGTAAGCGGCGTGCAGGCGCTGGAGGTACGGCCACGTGAGGCGGCAGGTCGGACAGCTCGTCTTGAAGAACGCGAGGAGGAGCGGCAGGCCGTTGGCGGCTTCGAGGAGGCCGGCCGTCGTGGCCGTCCCGCCTTCGAGAGACGCGAAGACGGCGGCGGGAGCGGGGCTTCCGGGAGCGGGCGCGGAGGCGACACCCATGCCAGAGTGTAAACCGGGCCTCAGTTGCCGGTGACGGGCGCGGGCTCTCCGCCCCCCGCCGGCGTGGCGGCGGCCGGCGCCGCCTCGGCGACGCGGAAGGAGATTGCCCGGGCGCCCTCGGCCATCGCGAGATAGCGCACCGTCACATGGTCCTTCGCCTTCAGGTTCTCGAGCGGAACCGTCTTTTTTCCCCGCGTGACCGGGACCTCGGGCGCGACGCCGACAGCGACGGTCTGCCGCGCGGGCGGCTGCCCCTTCATCCGCGTGGTCTTGACGGACTCGCGGATCAGGACGAGGCGCGTCGCGAGATCGACCCAGACGATCTCGCCCACGATCGTGTGCGACTCACCGGCGGGGACCGCCGACACGGCCGGCTCCGCGCCTGCCGGGGTCGCGATGGGGGCCTCGGCGAGGATGAGCAGAAAGAGGACGATACCCGACACGCCCCTGGACGCTGCATGACACGTGCCGGGCCGGAGAGAGACCCGGGGAGGACGGATTCCGGCCCGTTTGGCCTTCGGGAGGGTCGTCCGGGACGCGGGAAGGCGTCCGGGATGCACGATTCGGGGCGTCCGGCCTCCCCGGATCAGGTCTCAGCCGGGCTTCTTGAGGCCGAACTTTTCGAGCCGGTATTGCAGCGTCCGGTACGTCAGCCCGAGCAGGCGCGCGGCCTTCGCGATGACCCAGCCGGACTTCTCCATGGCCTGGACGATGAGCTGCCGTTCGAACTCCTCGATGTCGATCCCGTCGGCGGGGATGTCGAACCCGTACGGGCGCGCCGCCGGCGCCGTGTTGAGCCGGACCTCGGACGGAAGATCCGCGGGCGTCACGATGTTCCCCTCGCAGAGGAGGACCGCGCGCTCGACCACGCTCTCGAGCTGGCGCACGTTGCCGGGCCAGCCGTGCCTCGCGAGGAGCTCCATCGCCTCGGGCGACACGCTCGTCACGGAGGTCCCGTGCGAGGCGTTCGCTTTCTCGAGGAAACGGAGCACGAGGGCGCGGACGTCCGACGAGCGTTCGCGCAGCGGGGGCAGCTCGACCGGGATCACGTTCAGGCGGTAGAAGAGGTCCTCGCGGAACTGGCCCGCCTTCATCATCGCCGTGAGGTCGCGGTTCGTCGCGGCGACGACGCGCACGTCGACGGGGATCGTCTCGTTCCCGCCGACGCGCTTGACTTCCTTTTCCTGCAGCGCGCGCAGGATCTTGCCCTGAAGGGGAAGCGTGAGGTCCCCGATCTCGTCGAGGAACAGCGTCGAGCCGCTCGCCGCCTCGAAAAGGCCGATCTTGCGCGAGTCGGCGCCCGTGAAGGAGCCCCTTTCGTGTCCGAAGAGCTCGCTCTCGAGCAGGTTCTCGGGGATCGCGGCGCAGTTCAGCGCCAGGAAGGGCCGTGCAGACCGGTTCGACCGCGAGTGAACCGCGCGTGCGACGAGCTCCTTGCCCGTGCCGGACTCGCCGTGGATGAGGACGGTCGAGTTCGTTGGCGCGATTTTCTCGACGAGGCGGAAGAGGTCGCGCATCGCGGCGCTTTCCCCGACGATCGCCTCGAGGCCGTCGCTCTTGAGGCGCCGTTCGAGACGCAGCGTCTTTTCCGCGAGCCGGAACGCCTCGAGGGCGCGCTCGACCCGGAAGAGGAGCTCGTCGGCGACGACGGGTTTGGACATGTAATCGAACGCGCCGAGGTGGTGGGCCTCGCGCGCGCGCTCGACGGAGCCGTGGGCCGTGACGAGGATGACCTTCGGAGGGAGCGGGTTGTCCGCGGAGGAGCTCAGGCTCTTCACGACGTCCATTCCCGTGAGGCCCGGCATCTTGAGATCCGTCAGGACGACCTCGGGCCGGATCTCCGCGGCTTTCGCGAGCGCCTCGCGGCCGTCCGCCGCGGCCGCGACGCGGTAACCCTCGTCCTCGAGGATGACGGTCAGCGACTCGCGCTGGTGCTTTTCGTCGTCGACGACGAGGAGCGTCGCTTTCGGTTCCTTCGAGGTCACGGGGTGGAGATTACCCTCAGGCGGCCACGGGGAGCGAGATGCGGAAGACGGCGCCCGGCCTTCCGTCCGTCCGGTTCTCTCCGGTCACGCGCCCGCCGTGCTCCTCGGCGATCCGTTTGACCATCGCGAGTCCGAGGCCGACGCCGCCCTCTTTCTTCGAGAAGTAGGGATCGAAAAGGCGCGGGAGGTCGCTCTCGTCGAGGCCCGGGCCCTCGTCCGTGACGGTCAGAACGAGGCGGCGGCCGGCGTCCTCGGGGCCGTTCTCGGGCGCGACGCAGACGGAGAGCGTCCCGCCGTGGCGCTCCATGGCCTGGATCCCGTTCTGGACGAGGTTCCAGACGGACGACTTCAGGAGATTCCCGTCCGCCGTCACGTTCGGCCGGGCGGACGGGAGCTGCACGTCGAACTTCACGCGTGCGCGCTCGGCGGTTTCCGCGAGGTCCGCGAGGGTGCGCGCGACGATGGCCGCGAGGTCCGTCGGTGCGAGCGTGAGCTGGAGGGGCCGGCCGTACGCGAGGAAGTTGTTGATGAGCGACGCGAGGCGGGTGATCTCCTGGCGGAGGGCCTCGATCCGGCCGCCGTATTCGGCGACGGCGGCGGGGTCGGCCGGCGCGTGCCGGCGTTTCAGGACGTCGAGGCCGAGCGAAAGCGCGTTGAGCGGGTTCTTGATCTCGTGCGCGAGCCCCGAGGCGAGGTGGCCGATCTCCGCGCGCTTCTCGGCGGCCGCAAGGCGCAGCTCGAGCTCCTGCCGTTCCCGGAGCTTCTCCGTCATCCGGTTGAACGTCGAGGCGAGCCGGCCGATCTCGTCGTCGCGGTCGACCGGGACCGTGACGTCGAGCCGCCCCTCGGCGACTCTCGCCGCGCCGTCCGCGAGGTCGTCGAGGGGGCGCGTCGCGTTGCGCGTGATCACGAGCATGACGGCGAGGCCGAGCGCGAAGACGCCGAGGAGGGCGAAGAGGCGCCTCCGGAAGTTGTCCTCGAGCTGGGCGCGGATGTTCTCGAGGTTGTACGCGATCTCGACGTGGCCGCGCAGCCGGCCTTCGACGACGATCGGGACCGTGAGGTTCCGGTTCGTGGGTCCCGACCCGATCACACCGGAGATCACGATGTCCTTCGGCCCGTCCTTGCGCGCGCGGCGCCGCGCGGACGGCGTCGGCTCGAAGAGAGGCTTGCCGTTCTCGTCCGTCACCTTGATGTCCCTCAGGCCCCGCGCGCCGAGGGCGGCCGTGTAGTCCTCGAGGACCTTCGGGTCCTTCCAGCCCTCCGGACCGATCTGCGTCTGGCCGACCTCGATCGCCTTCGCGATCGCCTGGTACGACGCGTCGGCCTCGTCGAGGGTCTCGTTGCGCGTCTGGAAATACACGAGCGTCTGCGCGACCGCGGCGAGGACGAGGATCCCCGCCCACGTGAGGCCCAGCCGGGTCGAGAGCCGCAGGCCGCCGAAGCCTTCGGGTGCCGCCATCATTTCACCGCGAACGAGCGCCACGTGAAGAAAACCCCGAACGCGACGAGGAGAACGCCCGCGAGGATCGTGGAGCGGGACACCCATGCGCCCGCCCGGACCTTCCAGTGGTTCACGAGCTCGATGAGGGTCGTGAACCACGCGAAGACGCCGATGCCGACGCCGAGCGCGAAGCCGAGCGCCGAGGGCATGGACGGCACGTAGAGGCGGTGGCCGACGAGAAAGGAGATCAGGATCGTCCAGTTCACGAAGATCGCCGGGTTCGCGGCGCCCTGCAGGAGGCCCGTCAGGACCGGCAGGCGGAAGCGGCCGGGCGGCGCGGCGGGCGCGGAGACCTCGCCGGAGACCGGCGCCTCCGCGAGCGCGAGCCGGTCGCGGCGGCGGTCCACGACGAGGAGCTTCAGGCCGTAGCCGACGAGAAAGACCGAAAGAGTCGCGCGGACCCAGACGTTCGTCACGACTTTCTCGAGGATCCAGCCGAGGCCGAGGCCGATGAGGAGGCAGACGAGCGCGTCGATCGCCGAGCCGCCGGCCGCGACGCGGTACGCCTCGCGATGCCGTCCCAGCAGGCTCTTGCGCAGGCACGTCACGTTCAGCGGACCCGGAGGGATGGCTCCGAAGAACCCCGCGAGGAACCCGATCAGGAGCGCAAGCGGAAACTCCGCCACGGGGCGGTATCGTCTCACGGCGATTGCGGCGCCCGGCGTCGAGGCGTACATTGGCGCCGTGAGACGGCTTCTCGCTGCGTCGTTCCTCGCGGTCCTCCTCGCCGGGCTGTCCGGCGCCGCGCAGGATCCGATCGAGTTCGAACCGAAGGTCGGCGCGAGCAACACGCGCATCACGATCCGGGGGAACGTGCCCGAGGGAGCGCAGGTCCTGATCGGCGGCAGGCCCGTGAGCCTCGTCGAGGAGGCGAGGGGGATCTACAGCTTCCTGGTCCCGCCCTCGGTGACGGGGACGGCGTTCATCGAGATCTCGAAGGGCGGCAAGGCCGTCGCGAAGAGCGCCGTGCCCTTCGTCGTGTCCGGCCCCTCGGTGGCGATCGTTCCGAAGCTCGTCGGCCTCAAGGAAGCGATCGACGTCTTCGGCTACTCGGACCCGAAGCCGGAGGGCGGCGGCAAGCCGGAGCCGAAGGCGCGCCCGATTCTGAAGTTCGACGAGGACGAGGTCCTGACGATCGGCGAGCCCGCGCCGTTGCGGCTCGGGCCGGCCGTCGACCTCGGCGATCTCTCGACCGCCGGCAAGACCGGGATGAGCGGGACCGGCCTCCTGATCACCGCGCGGCCGCCCAAGAAGAAGACGCCCGTCCCGCTTCCGCCGCCCCCGCCGGAAGACTGACGCACGCGAGGGTTCCCGCGAGCGTCGTTCCGAGGATCGCGCCCGCGGCCTCCGGCTCGAGAAGGAACCCGTCGTGGCCGTGCGTCGAAGGGAGCTCTGTGAAGGCGGCGCCCGCCGCCTCGGCCCAGGACTTCACGACGCCTTCCGGGTAGAGGCCGTCGCCCGGGATCCCGACGGCGGTCAGGCGCGCGCCGACGGCCGCGAGCGCCGCGGCCGCTCCGCCGCGGCCGCGGCCGACGTCGTGCGCGTCCATCGCGCCGAGCAGCGTCCGATAGCTCTTCGCGTCGAAGCGCGCGACGAGCTTCGCCCCGTGGCGCGAGAGGTACGACTGGACTGCGAACGGCTCGTCGGCGCCGCCCTGCCTCCCGAAGCGGACCTCGAACTCCTCCGGCGTGCGGTACGTGAGCATCCCGGCCATCCGTGCGACCGCGAGCCCGGCCTCCGGGCCGCCGGCCTCGAGGGCCCGGCGCTGGACGTGGTTCCATCCGATCGCCCACGCCGTGTGCGCCGCGGGCGCCGCGAAGACGACGGCGGCGCGCGTCCTCTCGGGGAACGACGCCGCGAACTCCAGCGCGACCATTCCGCCGAGGGACCCTCCGGTCACGAGAGCCAGAGAGGAGATTCCAAGAGATTCCACGAGCGAGAATACGAGGAGCGCCTGGTCGCGCGTCGTGATCGTGGGCTGCGCGTCGGCCTTCCCAACTCTTCTGAGAGATCTCTTGAACGTCGTCCCGTAGCACGACCCCAGCAGGTTCGGGCAGAGCACGGCCCACTTCGTGGTGTCGACCGCCTTTCCGGGCCCGATGACGCTTCCCTTCCACCCGCCGAGCGTCTCCGGCGAACCCGTGAGCGAGTGAAAGACGAGGACGACGTTGTCTCTCGCCTCGTTGATTGTTCCTTCGAGGACGTACGCCTGGCGCACGTCGCGCAGGACCTCGCCGGACTCGAGCGCGAAGCGCGACGTCACGTGGAAGCGCGCGGCGGTCACGATCGCACCGCCTTGCGCAGCGCCTGATCGAGGTCCTCGGTGAGGTCCTCGACGTCCTCAATGCCGACGGAGAGACGGATGAGATCGGGCGTCACGCCCGCGACGATCCGGTCTTCCGGTGCGAGCTGTTCGTGCGTCGTGGACCACGGGTGGATCACGAGGCTCTTGGCGTCGCCGACGTTCGCGACGAGCGAGAAGAGCTTCGCCTCCTTGATGACGGCCCGCGCCTCGTCCTCGCCGCCCTTGACGCCGAACGTGAGGACGCCGCCGTAGCCGCCGTCGAGGGTGCGCGTCGCGATCTCGTGCGCGGGGTGCGAAGGCAGGCCGGGGTAGCGGACCCACGCGACGGCCGGGTGCGCTTCGAGGAAGCGCGCGACGGCGAGCGCGTTCTCGCTGTGGCGCCGGATGCGCAGGTGCAGCGTCTCGAGGCCCTGAAGGAACAGGAACGAGTTGAACGGGGACAGCGTCGCGCCGACGTCGCGCAGGAGGACGACGCGCAGGCGCACGGCGAACGCGGCCGGACCAAAGGCCTCGGCGAACGAGAGCCCGTGGTACGCGGGCTCGGGGTCGCGGTAGAACGGCTTGAAGCGCGGGTTCGACCCCCAGTCGAAGTTTCCGCCGTCCACGACCACGCCGCCGATCGCGGTCCCGTGCCCGCCGATCCACTTCGTGGCCGACTGGACGACGACGTCCGCCCCGTGCTCGATCGGCCTGCAGAGGAGCGGCGTCGCGAACGTGTTGTCGACGACGAGCGGGACGCCGGCCGCGTGCGCGACGTCCGCGAGGGCGCGGAAGTCGGGCACGTCGAGCTTCGGGTTGCCGATCGTCTCGACGTAGACGGCGCGCGTCGTCGCGTCGATCGCCCTGCGAACTTGCACGGCATCGTTCGCGTCCACGAACTTCGTCCGGATCCCGAGGCGGGGGAGCGTGTGCTGGAAGAGCGTGAACGTGCCGCCGTAGAGCGCGGAGGACGAGACGATCGTGTCCCCGGCCTGCGCGAGGTTCAGGAGCGCGAGCGTTTGCGCGGCCTGGCCGCTCGAAGTCGCGACCGCCGCGACGCCGCCCTCGAGCTCGGCGATCCGCTTCTCGAAGACGTCCGTCGTGGGGTTCATGAGGCGCGTGTAGATGTTCCCGAACTCGCGCAGCCCGAAGAGGCTGGCGGCGTGGTCCGGCCCGTTGAACACGTAGGACGTCGTCGCGTAGATCGGGACGGCGCGCGCGTTCGTCGCGGGGTCGGCCGTCTCCTGCGCGGCGTGGACGGCGAGCGTGCCGGGACGGTAGCGGGCTTTCGGTTCGGCGGCGGTCGTGGTCATCGACTTCTCCTTCGTCGTTTCGTGTCTGGACTCGCGGGCACAAAAAAAACCGGCCCTCTCGTGCGAGAGGGCCGGTTGGGTTTCCGAGTCGTGCTCGGTGTACCTGGCGTGGGGTCGCTACGTTGCCGTCGCGAATGCCTCCATGCCTCCGTCCGCCTCCCGCAGGAGCGCGAAGGACATACACATGCACATGCAAATCGAGAGCGCCGCCTGAGGCGTGACGGGAATCGCGGGGGCGCGGCGGCTCGTCATGGAGGCGTCAAGGTAGGGGACTGCGGGAGCCTTGTCAAGCGCCCGAAATGCCGACACGTGATTTTCACAACGTCGAAAAAGAAAAAAGGCCCCTCGAGGGGCCTGAAAGTCCTTCAACAGGAAAACGGAAGGGCGAGGCTCAGTAGCGCTCGCGGCCGTAGCCGCCGCCGCCACCGCCGCCGTAGCCGCGGCCGGCGCCGCCGCTGCGCGGCTCCTGCGGACGCGCCTCGTTAACGCGCAGCGAGCGGCCGTCGAGCTCCTGCCCGTTGAGCCCGCTCATGGCCTTCTGCGCGTCCCCGTCGGCCATCTCGACGAAGCCGAAGCCCTTCGACTGGCCCGTCTCGCGGTCCGAGATGACGCGGGCCGACTCGACGGCCCCGTAAGCCTCGAACGTGGAGCGGAGGATGTTGTCGTTGACGGAATAGGGGAGGTTTCCAACGTAGAGCTTCATGAGAACGAGTCCTATTCTTATTTTCCGTTCGGATACGGTGATGCGGACCGCGTGAGCGGCCAGCGGTGGGGAAGATGGTGGAGAGGTTTCGGCGGCGGCGGATCCTTGCTGGTGCTCTTCGGTCCCCACCGCCGGTCAGGACTGGGGGACGAACGCGAATATGACAGCATCGGCCGAATCGAAAGTCAAATCGATCGCCCGTTCCGAAAGGCGCTCCCTTGGATAGGATCGGTGAATGATCGCCTCCACCCTCTTCGCCATGGCCCTCTCCGCGTCCTCCGTCTCCCAGGCCAAAACCGAGCTCCTCGGAATGCACGGGGAGCCCCAGCGCTCCCGAATCGAGCGCGGGGTCGACCAGGCGGCGTCCCTCTGGCGCGCCTCGGACGGGGACGGGGCCGCCTTCGTCGCGTTCGCGAAGGAAAACTTCGCGTCCGACCCGGGCGTCCTCGACGGCCTCCTCCTGCGCTTCGAGGAGAACCTCGAGTCCCTCGACGGGCACATGCACGAGATCGGCCGCGACCTCTCGCGGCGGACCGTCATCGAGATGGGTCCGATCCTCCCGGTCGACCGCCTGTTCGGCGCGTGGGAGCCCGCTGCGCACGCGGGCGAGGACCTCTTCGAGCAGAAGATCGCCTTCGTCGCGCTCCTGAACTTCCCGCTCTCGACGCTCGAGGAGCGCCTCGAGAAGGGCGACGCGTGGACGCGGCGGCAATGGGCGGAGGCGCGCCTCGCGCGCCGGTTCGAAACGCGCGTCCCGGCGGACGTCGCGCAGGGAATCGCGAAGGCTTACGCGGACGCCGAGCTCTACATCGCCGAGTACAACGTCTGGATGCACCACGTCGTGGACGCGAAGGGGACGCGCCTCTGGCCTAAGGGGCTCAAGCTCCTCTCGCACTGGAACCTCCGCGACGAGATCAAGGCGAATTACGCGTCGAAGGACGGGCTCCAGAGGCAGCGCGTCCTCGCGAAGGTCATGGACCGCATCGTGACCCAGACGATCCCCGCCTCCGCCGTCGACAACCCCGCGGTCGACTGGGACCCGTTCACGAACGCGGTCACGGCCGCGCCGGCGTCCGAGGTGGAAGCCGGCGGCCGGCCGAAGCCCGCGGCGGCGGAGCGCGAGCCCGACACGCGGTACGAACGCCTCCTCGAGTGCTACCGCGCGGCGCGCGCCGCGGACCCGTATTCACCCTCGGAGCCCACGCTCATGCGCCGCCGGTTCGACGTGGACCGCGAGGTTCCCGAGGCGCGCGTGGAGGCGCTGTTCACGGAGATCCTTTCGTCGCCCCTGATCCCGCGCATCGCGTCCGTGATCGAAAAGCGCCTCGGCCGCAGGCTCGAGCCGTTCGACGTCTGGTACGACGGGTTCCGGCCGCGCGCGCAGCATCCCGAACCCGAGCTCGACGCGCTGACGAGGGCGAAGTACCCGACGGCGGAGGCGTACAAGGCCGACCTGCCGCGTCTCTTCGAGGGCCTCGGCTTCACGAGGGACAAGGCGCGCTGGCTCGCGGACAGGATCGTCGTCGACCCGTCGCGCGGCTCGGGTCACGCGCTCGGCGCGGAGATGAAAGGGGACTTCCCGCATCTCCGGACCCGCGTCGAGCCCGGCGGCATGGACTACAAGGGCTACAACATCGCCGTCCACGAGATGGGCCACAACGTCGAGCAGCTCTTCTCGCTGTACGAGGTCGACCACTGGCTCCTCGCGGGCGTCCCGAACAACGCCTTCACCGAGGCGCTCGCGTTCGTCTTCCAGGCGCGGGACCTCCAGCTCCTCGGCCTGCCCGGACCGGGCGCCGAGGCGAAGAACCTCAAGGCGCTGAACGAGCTCTGGCAGACGTGGGAGATCGCGGGCCCCGCGCTCGTCGACATGCGCGTGTGGCACTGGATGTACGACCACCCCGACGCGACGCCCGCGGCGCTGAAAAACGCGACCGTCGGCATCTCGCGCGACGTCTGGAACCGGTATTACGCGCCGGTCCTCGGCGGGAAGGACGCGACGCTGCCCGGCATCTACTCGCACATGGTCGGCTACTTCCTCTATCTGCCCGATTACGTCCTCGGCCACCTCATCGCGAACCAGGTCGAGGAGCGCTTCGAGAAATCGGGCCGCCCCCTCGGCGAGGAGTTCGAGCGCGTCGCGAGGTACGGCTCCGTGTCGCCCGATCTCTGGATGAAGAACGCGACCGGCGCGCCCCTCTCGGCCAGGCCGATGTTCCGGGCGGCCGAGGCGGCCCTCGAAGCCGAGGGAAAGAAGTAGCGCGGCCGGGAACTTTCCGCGCCGGCCGGGGTCCAACCGGGCAGGAGAGGGTGGCATGCCGGCGCGGATCCTCGCTTTCGACGGCTCCCGGGGGGACGACGCGGGTGCGAGAATCGACCCCGTGAGCGCAACCGTCCACGCGAGCGAGCGGGACTGGCCCGGCGACGAGCGGGCCCTCAGCCGGTTCCTGGCCGGGGACGTCCTGGGGTTCGAGCAGATCGTGCGCCACTACTCGGGGATGGTCTTCTCGCTCGCGGCGCGGCTCGTCGGGCCCGCCGAGGCCGAGGACGTCGTGCAGGAGACGTTCCTCAGGGCCTGGCACTCTCTCTCGCGCTTCCGCGGGGAATCCAGCCTCAAGACGTGGCTTTACGCGATCGCCTTGAACCGGGCGCGCGCCCGGCACGGGACGCTCTCGCGCCTCAAGGCCGTCTTCACGCCCGGAAAGACGCGCGACGACGAGGTCTTCGCATCGCTCGACGGCGCGGCCGATCCGGCGCTCTCGCCCGAGGAGAACGCCGTCGTCACCGAACGCCGCCGCCGGCTCCGCGAGGCCATCCGCGCACTTTCCGACGAGTTCCGCACGGCGGTCGTCCTGCGCGACCTCGAGGGGCTCTCGTACGAGGAAGTCGCCGAAGTGCTCGGCATCCCGGTCGGAACCGTGCGGAGCCGCCTCGCGCGGGGGCGCGCCCTGCTGAAGGAGAAACTCTCGTGAGCGCCCGCCCCGACGTCCCGCGTCTCGCCGAGGAGGATCTCGACCTCCTCATTTCGCGCTCCCTCGACGGCGATCTCTCGCCGGAGGAGGAGCGACAGCTCGAACGACTCGTTGCCGTCGACCCCGAGGCCGGCCGGCGGAAGGCGGAGCTCGCCGCCCTCGTCGCGGACATGAAGGCTCTCCCCGAGCCCGCGACGCCTTTCGCGCTCGCGACCCGCGTGAACGCGAACGTCGAGGAGCGCGGCGGCCGGGCCGGCTCGCTCGGCGGGCGCGCGGGCTTTTTCCCGGCGCCCGGATTCGCGAAGGTCGCGCTCGTCATCCTCGGGATCGTCGGCGTCTCGATCGCCGTCCTCCGCCCTGCGCCGAAGCGCATGGCGGAGGGCCCCGTCGACGTCCTCCTCTACAGTCCGGCCCCTCCCGCCTCCCCGGCTCCCCAGGCCCTGATCGCCGAGGCGAAGCCCGCGCACGCACGCGAACAGAATGCGCGCCGGCAGGAGACGGACGCGCTCGCGAAGGAAGAAAAGAACGAGAAGAGCGCCGCGAAAAGGACTTCGGAGAAGAAGGCCCTCGGCAGGCTCGACGAGGTTCCCGGCGGCGCGGACCGCGAGGCCGCAGTTTCGTCCGCGGCTTCGAAAGTCGTCGCCGATTCCGCGATGAAGTCCAAGGCCGACACCGACGACGGCGCGGTCGCCGGTGGCGCTCCTCTCCAGGCGCCCGCGAGGATCGCGGCTGCCGCTCCGGCCGCCGCAGGGGCGCGCGCGATGTCGGCGCCCGCGGCCGCCTCGCGCGGCTGGACCGTCTCGGTCCGCGGCGACGCGGCGCGCGAGTGGGCGCTGCGCCGCGCTCCGGACCGCGCGCCCGCGCCCGGCCAGAAGACCGTCTATGCCGTCGTGCTCGATGTGAACGGACGGGTCGCGTCCGCGCGGCCGGTCGGCGGCTTCGCCGTCGACGCGGGCCTCGACACCTTCGTGCGCGGCATGGTGTTCGAGCCGCTCCCTCAGCCGGGGGGCGCGCCGCGCGACCGCGAGGACGCGCCCGCGGCCCCGGCGGCGGAATTCGAGATCGAGCTCTCGCCGCGCTGAGCTCCGTGGGCCGCGTTCTTGACGCCCGGAACACCGCCGCCTACACTCCCCGTCCCTTCGGAAAGCGAGCCGAAGTAGCTCAGTTGGTAGAGCAACTGATTCGTAATCAGTAGGTCCCCGGTTCAAGTCCGGGCTTCGGCTCCAGCCTTTCTTCCCACGAGTCGACTCCGCGATCAGTCCGCGATCCGGCGTTTCGCGACGTGAATCGCGTCCACGGGCCGCTTCCACACGCTTCGGCGCGCCTCTCCGTCGAGCCACGATTCCGCAGGGGCCGGTCTCCCGAACCGGAACCCCTGCGCGAACGGGATCCCGAGTTCCGCGATCGTGCGTTCGTCCTCCGGGGTCTCGACGCCCTCGGCGATGACGCGGGCGCCCAGTCGGCGGGAGAGGTCCTGCAGACCCAGGAGAATCCCGGCCATCCGGGGGTTCCGGTGGACGTTCTTCACGAAGGACCGGTCCACCTTGATCCACTCGGGCGCGAGGTGGAGGAGGTGGTGGAGCCAGGGGTAGCGTGCGCCGACGTCGTCGAGGGCGAGCCGGATCCCCCGCCGGCGAAACGGAACGAGGCTCTTCGCGATCGCCCGCGCGTGCTCCCCGTCCAGCGACTCGGAGATCTCGAGGATCACGCCCGCGGGGTCCACCTCGAGAGCGTCCATGAGCGAAAAGAGCGCGTCCCCGTCGAGCGACATCGTCCCGGCCTGGATGTTGATGAAGAGCTGGGAACCTCTCGGGAGCGCCCGGCCGGAGCGCAGCGCCGAGTCGACGCACGCGAGGTCGAGCTGTCTCAGCACCCCGTCCTCGAGGGCGTGGCCGCGCCCGAAGAGCGTCTCGGGCATCGACAGCGCCGTGCCGCGCGGCCCGCGGAGGAGCGCCTCGAATCCGAGCTTCCTGCCGCTCGAGAGCTCGACGATGGGCTGGAAAGCCATGGACAGGAATCCGCGCGCGAGGAGAGACGCCACCTCGTCGCCGGCAGGCGCCGGACGGGCCTTCATCGCACCGCACGCTCGGCGCGCGCGGCCCGGAGAATCGCTCCGGCGATGCGCGAGAGCGGTTGGACCTCGCAGACCGCGCCGCGCGCGATCGCGGCCCCCGGCATTCCGAAGACGACGCAGGACGCTTCGTCCTGCGCGATCGTGTGGGCGCCGGCGAGCTTCATCTCGAGAAGGCCGTCGGCGCCGTCGGTCCCCATGCCGGTCAGGATGGCGCCGACCGCGTTGACGCCGGCGGCCTGCGCCGTCGACCAGAACAGGACGTCGGCGCTCGGGCGGTGGCGGGACACGAGCGGACCGTTCGTCACTTCCACGGAGTAGCGGGTGCCCGTCCGCCGGAGCCGCGTGTGCCGGTTGCCCGGCGCGACGAGGGCGCGCCCTTCGCGGACCGGGTCGCCGTTCTCTGCTTCCTTCACCTCGATCGTGCAGACCTCGTTCAGGCGCCGGGCGAATGCGGCCGTGAAGACCTCGGGCATGTGCTGGACGATCACGAGTCCCGGGGCGTCCGGCGAAAGCTCCTTGAGGAGCTGGCCGAGGGCCTCGGTCCCACCCGTCGACGCGGCGACGACGACGACGCGATCCGTCGAGACCGTCGGCGGCGCGCCGTGCGCGGGAAACGCCACCTTCGCGCTGACGCTCGGCTCGGGCGGGCGCGCCGCCGGGCCGCGCCGGCGCACGCGCGCCCGCGCCGCGGCCCGGACGGAGTCCGCGAGGAGGGTCGCCGATTCCTCGAGGAAGCCCTGGACGCCGAGGCGCGGCTTCGTGACGATCTCGATCGCGCCCTCCTCGAGCGCCCGCAGCGCCGCTTCCGTCCCGGGGCCGGTCAGCGCCGAGCACACGACGACGGGGATCGGGTCGGAGCTCATGACGCTGCGAAGGAACGTGAGCCCGTCCATCCGCGGCATCTCGAGGTCGAGGAGGATCACGTCGGGCCGCGCCTTCTTGATCCGCTCGAACGCGATGATCGGGTCGGCCGCGATGTCGACGACGTGTCCCTCGCGGGCGAGCATTCCGCCGAGGACCTCGCGCACGAGCGCCGAGTCGTCCACCACGAGAACGCGGAGGGGCGGGGGCGGCGCGCTCAACGCCCGGCCCCGCTCCGGCTTCCGCGGGGGAGCGCTTCGCCGTTCGTGTACGCCGATGGCATCAGCGGGCGCACGCGGTCCGTGATCCCGTTCAGGGTCTCCGCGTGGCCGACGAAGAAGAAGCCGCCGGGCGCGAGCCGGTCGAGGAGCCGGGAGACGGCGCGCCGCTTGCCGTCGGCGTCGAAGTAGATCAGGACGTTCCGGCAGAGGATCGCGTCGAAGGGTCCGTCCGGCGGCCAGTTGTCGCCCGCGAGGTTGATGCGCTCGAACCGGACGAGCGCCCGGAGCTCGGGACCGGCCTTCATCTTCCCGTCCTCGGGACCGGTTCCGCGAAGCATGTAGGCCTTCAGGAGGTCCGGCGGGATCTCGCGGGACCGCTCGAGGGGCCAGACGCCCGCGCGCGCGCGGGCGAGCGCTTTGGTCGAGAGGTCCGTCGCCAGGATCTCGAGATCCCACGTCTTCGGTAAGTACGAGGCCAGGAGCATCGCCAGCGAGAACGGCTCCTCTCCCGTCGAGCAGCCGGCGCTCCAGATCCGCACCCGGTGCGGCCGTCTTCTTCGCGACCCTTCTTCGAGCCAGGCCGGGAGGACGCGCTCCTTCAGGAACTCGAACTGCCCGGGCTCCCGGAAGAACCGGGTCTCGTTCGTCGCGATCGCGTCGAGCATGAGGACCCGCTCGTCCGCGCTCGCCTCGACGCGACCCAGGTACTCCTCGAACGAGTCCAGCCCGAGCTCGCGCAGGCGGCGGCCCAGCCGCCCGACCAGAAGCGCCCTCTTGGTTTCGGAGAGGTTGATCCCCGATTCACGGAGGATCATGGCCTGGAATCCGCGGAAGACGCGGGGCGTCACCTGTTCGAGGCCTGGCGACGTTCCCCGCATCTTCGGCTCAGAAGCGCCTGAAGTGACGGTCCGACTCGGCCGCATGGGATCCGACAGCGCGCTTCGTGACGACGACGGCGGGCTGCGAGACGACCGCCCGCGCCGGAAGGGTCCGCGCCGCGTGCGTCCCTGAGACGCTCCGCGGCTCCGGCCGGGCCTGCAGCTCCGGGGCGCCCGTGCGGAAGAACGCAAGGACCTGCTGGAGGCCCTCCGCCTGGGTCGCCATCTCTTCGGCGGTCGCGGCGAACTCTTCCGCCGCGGCCGCGTTGCGCTGCGTGACCTGGTCGACCTGGTTCATGGCGCGGTTGACCTGCGTGACGCCCGACGCCTGCTCCCGGGACGCGGCGGCGACCTCCTGGACGAGCTCGGTCGTCTTGCGGATCGCGGGAACGAGCGCGCCGAGGGACTGGCTCGCGCGCTCGGCGACCGTCACGCTCGACCCGCTCAGCGTGCTGATGTCCCGGGCGGCGGTCTGGCTGCGCTCGGCGAGCTTGCGCACCTCGGCCGCCACGACCGCGAAGCCGCGGCCGTGGTCGCCGGCGCGCGCCGCCTCGATCGCGGCGTTGAGGGCGAGGAGGTTCGTCTGGTAGGCGATGTCCTCGACGAACGAGATCTTCTCCGCGATCGACCTCATCGCTCCGAGCGTTTCGGAGACGGCCTTCTCGCTCGCTTCGCCCTCGCGCGCGCCCTGCACCGCCATCTCCTCCATGCGCCGGCTGTTCTCGGCGTTCTGCGTGATCGACGCGCTCATCTCCTGGAGCGAGGCGGAGGTCTCCTGGATCGAGGAGGCCTGTTCTCCGGCGCCGCTCGAGAGCTGCTCCGATCCGGATGCGAGCTGGCGGGACGCCGCGGCCGACTGGGTCGTCGAACGCTGGACCTGGACGAGGACTCCCTCGAACGTCTCGAGCATCTCGTTCAGCGACGCCCCCATTTCTCCGATCTCGTCCCTGCCGTGCGAGGCGATGCGCGCGGAGAGGTCTCCGCCCGCCGCGCGCCGGGCTTGCGTCGTGACGTCGACGAGCGGGCCGACCACACGCGCGGCGAAGACGAAGCCCGAGGCGACGCCGATGGCGACGAGAGCGAGGATCACGAGGATCGTCAGGATCGTCGTGCGGCTCGATGTCGCCCGGATCCGCTCGGCGAACGCCTCGGCGTTCTTCTGCCGGACCCCGGCGAGCTTCCCGAGGATCGCCCGCGCCTTCTCGAACTTCCGCTCGCCCTCGCTCATGGACAGCTCGATCGCGTCCTTCCGGGCGTCCGCGGACTCCTCCCCGAGGAGCCGGACGGCCTCGAGGGAGGACTTCTCCCAGTCCCCGTAGAGCGCCTCGAATTCGGGCCGGAGGGCCTTCTCGTCGTCGCTCGAGGGAACTGTCTTGTACTTCTCCCATGCCGCCCTCGCCAGGGTGAGCCGCAACCCGTGCTCCTTGCGCGCCCGCGCGGCTTCGTCGGACGCCTGCCTGACGAGCATGAGGCTGCGCTCTTCGACGCGCGCACGCTCCATGTCCCGGTCGATCTCCGCGATCGACGCGAGGGCGGGAAGGTCCTCACGGGTCGCGACCTGGAACGCCGAGGCCGCCCAGCGGAAATTTCCGAGGTTCCAGACGCACGCACCGGCGCCGATGAGGCTCCCGAGGAAGAACGCGCCGATGAATTTCGAGCGCAGCCTGATGTTTCGGGTCATGGGGTCTCCTTCGCGGACCTCTTACTTGCCGATTGCCTTCTCGAGCCGTGTCAGGTTGACGCCCACGACGAGGACGCCGATCGGCTTGCCGAACGAGAGCACCGGGGCCGAAATCTGGATGTCATACGTGTCCGTGTCCGAGTCGAGCTCGGGCGGGCCCTGCCAGGGCATCCCGGTCCTGAAGGGGAGGTCGAACCGGGGCTGGCCCGCGTAGAAATAGTTCTCGGTCTTCTCGGTCATGGCGATCTGGTCCCCCCGCGTCCCACAGACGAAGGCGCGAACGTAGATCCCGTTCGAGCTTTCGAGCCTTCGGGCGAGGACCTTCCCGGCGTCGTTGGTCATGTAGGTCCGGAGGAGGTCGTCGCTCCGTCGAACCGTCTTCCATTTCTCGTTGTCCATGCCGCTGAGGGGCCCCATCTGGTTCTTCCAGATGACGGTCTTCACGAGGAGCGGGTCGGCGGCCCAGGCCTTGATCTGGACGATGTGACGGTCGAGCTCCTTCTGGAGCGCCGCGGTCATCTCGAACGTTGCGAGCGCCCGCCACGCGAGGACGCTCGCGAGCACGACGGCGAGGGTTGCGAGTTTTCTCATGCTTGTCTCCCTTGTCTGCCTCACGGCTTCGAGCTCGGGTTCGAGAGCTTCGAAAGGTTCACGCCGACCACGAGGACGCCGACGGGCTTTCCGCGCGAGAGAACGGGCACCGCGATCTGGACGCCGTGAATTTCGGTCACTGTGTCGAGCTCGGGCTTTCCTTGCCACGTCTTGCCGGTCGTGAACGGAACGTCGAACTTGGCCTGCCCCGCGTGGAGATAGCTGATCGTCTTCTCGGTGAAGGCCGCCTTCTCGCCCCGTGCGCCGTTCAGGAACGCCCTCAGGTAGAGGCCGTCCGATTCCGAGATCTTCCGGCCGAGGAATTTCGCGGCCCCGTTCTGGGAGAGGTCCTTCACGACGTCGTCGGTCCGCCTCACGGACTTCCACTTCTCGTTGTCCATCCCCGCGATGGGGCCCTTCTCGTTCCGGTCGAGGACGGCCTTCACGACGATCGGGCTCGCGGCCCAGCCCTTCAGAACCTCGGTCTTCTGGGCCAGGACTTTCTCGAGGTCCGGCGTGATGTCGACGGCACCGAGGGAACCTGCGAGGCCGATCACGAGGAGAGCCAGCGGCATTCTGAGGGTGGGTGTCATCTCGATCTCCTTTTCCTTTCGCCCTTCTCTCACTGGCCGGCGGCCGAGTCGGCTCCGGCGGAGGCGCCGTCGGAAGGGGGGGCGACGGACGCGACCCTCAGGAGCTCGGCGGCCGAAAGCACGCGGTCGATGTCGAGGAGAAGCACGAACCGGTCCGTGAGGCGCCCGATGCCGAGCAGGTAATCGACGCGCACCGCCGTCCCGAATGCGGGCGCCGGCTCGATGTCTCCGGGCAGGACGTCCAGGACCTGGCTCACCGAGTCCGCCATGACGCCCATGACGACCCGCTCGCCCTCGAGGTCGGTCTCGACGACGACGATGCAGGTCCGGCGCGTGACGGCGCTCGGAGGGAGGCCGAACTTGACCGCGAGGTCGATGACGGGGACGACGCTTCCGCGGAGGTTCATGACGCCGCGGACCCACGGCGGCGTCGCCGGGACCCGCGTGACAGCGTCGTATTCGATGATCTCCTTGACGCGGAGAATCCCGATCGCACACTCGTTCCCGGCGATGAAGAAGCCGAGGTACTGAGCCGAGGCCGTTGGTCCGAGGGTCTCTTCCATCTTCGTTTTCCCCACGGTCAGGCCCCGCCTGCCGGCGCGGCGAAGGCCGCCATCTCACCCGACGCACCGAGCGCGGGGCGCCCGGGCACAGCCGCCTCCTGGCGGAGCGGAATTCTCGTCGCATCGACCGGGTGCCGCGCGCGTCCGGCGTCGGCTTTCCCGGCCCGGAAGAAGGACATGAGCTCCTGGAGCGCCTCGGCCTGGGCCGCCATCTCCTCCGCCGTCGAGGCGAGCTCCTCGGACGCCGCCGCGTTG
Organism: Thermoanaerobaculia bacterium; assembly: GCA_035542215.1. Lineage (GTDB taxonomy): Bacteria > Acidobacteriota > Thermoanaerobaculia > UBA5066 > UBA5066 > Fen-183. Next base: position 51,846 of record DATKLW010000082.1, read on the forward strand.
CGCTGCGTGACGTCATCCATCTGCGTCATCGTCCGGTTCATCTGGGAGACGCCCGACGCCTGCTCGGCCGTGGCGGCCGCGACCTCCTGGACGAGATCGGCGGTCTTCCGGATCGCGGGAACGAGCGCGGAGATGAGCTGGCCCGAGCGCTCGGCGACCCGGACGCTCGAGGATGCGACCTCGGAGATCTCCCTGGCGGCTTGCTGACTTCTCTCGGCGAGCTTGCGGACCTCGGTCGCGACGACCGCGAAGCCCCTGCCGTGCTCGCCCGCGCGCGCGGCCTCGATCGCGGCGTTGAGCGCGAGGAGGTTCGTCTGATAGGCGATCTCCTCGATGATCACGATCCTCTCCGCAATCGTCTTCATCGCGCGGACGGTCTCCGAGACCACGCGGCCGCTCTCCTCGCCCTCCTCGGCTCCACGGCGCGCCATCCGCTCCATCTCGCGGCCGTTCTCGCGGTTCTGGCTGATCGACGCGCTCATCTGCTCGAGGGACGCCGTCGTCTCCTCGACCGAGGCCGCCTGCTCGCTCGACGACTCCGAGAGCGACTGGCACGACGCGGACACCTGTTGCGCGGCCTGGGCGACGGCGCGGGCCCCCTCGTCGACCTGCCCGAGGACACGCCTCAGGGTCTGGGCCATGTCCTGCATCGCCGCGTCGAGCTGGCCTGTCTCGTCGCGGTGGATGGCGACGTCCTCTCCCCCGAGGTCGCCCCGCGCGATCCGCTCGGCGCGGGCGACGGCCGCCTTCAACGGCACGGCGATGCTCCGTGCGACGGCCCAGCCGATCCCCACTGCGAGAAGGGCCGCAAAGACGATGAAGACGGTCATGACCTGGCGGGCGGCACGGACCTTTTGAGCCGCCTCCTCCGTGGCCTGGACGAGGCCTTCGTTCTGCGCCGCGAGAAACCGGTACCAGGCGGCGCGGTACTCCAGGAGCTTCGGGACCATGACGTCGTGGGCGACCGCCACGGCGGCGTCGCGCTTGCCGCTTTCGAGGAGACTTCTCGCGTGGGCCCGGCTCTCGAGGTACGGGCTGCGCAGCGCCTTGACCTCGGCGAAAAGCGCCCGGTCGTGGTCGGACGCGAGGAGGGGCTCGATTTTCGCGAGCCCGGCCCCGATCAGGTTGCTGTTCTCCTGGTTCTGCGCGAGGAGCGCCTGTTCGGGCTGCCCTCCCGAAACGAGGAAAAGCTGCATCGTGATCCGCGCGTTGTCGACCGAGCGCTCGAGGACCTCGTTCGTGAGCGTCACGAGCGCGAACCGCTCGCGCGTGACCGTCCGGAGGTTCGTGTCCAGCCGCGTCGTCGTCCTCAAGCCGAACCAGCCGATCGTGAGGGCGAAGACGATGACGATCCCAAACCCGGCGAGGAGCCTTTGCCCGATGCGGAACGATCTCACGCTTACCCTCCAATTGCGGCGAGGGTCCCGTGCGGGTCGGCCGTGTCGGGAGCCCGCTCGTTCAGGACCTGCTTGAGAAGCTTCGAAACGTCGAGGATCAGCGCTGCGCGCCCGTCCCCGAGGATGGCGCTTCCCGCGACGGCCACGACGCCGCGGAAGAGCGCCCCGAGAGGCTTGATGACGACCTGGTGCCCGCCGAGGAGCGCGTCCACGACGAACCCGGCCTGGCCCGACTCGCTCCGGACCACGACGACGTTCTCGCGCGCGGAGGGCGGCCCGTCGATGTCGAAATGCTCGCGGAGTCTCAGCCATGGAAGCGGAACGCCGCGGAGGCCCATGAGGCCCGAGAGGCCCGCTCCGCGGGCGTCCGCCGGGAGATCGAGGCACTCGACGACGGAGTCCATCGGGAGGACGAACGACTCGCCCGCCGCGCGGACCACGAAGCCGTCGATGAGGGCGAGCGTGAGCGGCAGGCGGATCCGAAACGTCGTCCCGCGGCCCGGCTCGCTCTGCACCTCGATGGAGCCCCGAAGCGCCTCGACGTCGCGGAGGACGACGTCCATCCCGACGCCGCGGCCCGACAGTTCCGTGATGCCGGCGGCCGTCGAGACGCCGGGCGCGAAGACGAGCTCGAAGGCTTCGGATCCACGCGGCTCGTCGGTCCCGACGAGCCCCAGCGCGCGGGCGCGCTCGACAAGGAGCCGGCGGTTGATGCCGGCGCCGTCGTCGGAGAGCTCGATCACGATCGCGCCCGCGTCGTGGTACGCGCGGATCCGGAGCGTGCCCCACGGCGTCTTGCCGGCGGCTGTCCTCACGTCCGGCGCCTCGATCCCGTGGTCGACCGCGTTCCGCACCATGTGGGTGAGGGGGTCGCGGATCTTCTCGATGACGCGCATGTCGAGCTCGATCTCGCCGCCGTCGATCGAAAGCCGGACCTGCTTGCCGAGCGCCCGAGACACGTCGCGCACCGTGCGCGCAAACTGGTGAAGCGTCGGGCCGATCGGGATCATGCGGATGCGCGTGACGAGCTCCTGGAGGTCCGCCTCGAGCGTGTCGGCCTCGCGGTGGATCTCGAGGGCCTTGCCGGCCTCGGGCGTCCCGCCGTGTTCGAGGTGCTGCCGCAGCCGGCCCCGCAAGACCGCGATCTCCCCGACGAGGTCGAGCATCTGGTCGAGCTTCTCGACGTCGACGCGCAGCGTGCGCGTGGGGAGGTTCAGGTCGGGAACCTCGTTCGCGCGGTCCGCCGCGCGGCGGCGCGGGTGCACGACGGCCGCGGCGCGGGTCGCGCCCGGCGCGTCCTGCTCCCGCGCGCTGGACACGCGCGCGAGGAGCGCGCGATGGGACGGCTGCATCTCGTCGAGCCCGCTCGCGGCGTCGGCGAGGAGTTGGCGGAGTGCGTCGACGGACTCGAGGAGGAGCGTCACGAGCTCCGGCGTGACGGCCAGGCTCCGGTTGCGGACGCGCTCGAGGAGGTCCTCGAGGATGTGAGTGAACTCGGTGAGGGCGCTGAAGCCGAGGGTGGCCGAGTTTCCCTTCAGGGTGTGCGCGGCACGGAAGATCGCCTGAAGGAGCTCGTCGTCGCCCGGGTGCTCCTCGAGCGCCACGAGCGCCTCCTCCATCTGGACGAGGCGCTCCTCGGCTTCCGCCAGGAACACTCCCAGAAGGGCCTTGCGGTCGAACTCGGAGCCGGACGCGTCGCTCGTCGTCACAGCGTCTTCACCGAGACGTCTCCCGACGCGGTCCGGAAGACGATCTTGCGGCCTCGCGTCCCGCCGACCTCGCTCTGGACGACGGGGATTCCCGCTTCCTCGAGGAACTCGAGCGCGACGGCGACGTTCTGCGCGCCGATCGGGACCCGGTCGCCCGCCGGCTCGAACTGCGATGCGCCGCCGAAAACGCGCGCGGTCAGGTTCCGGCGCTCGCAGCCGAGCGTGAGGATTCTCTCGAGGAGGATCTCCATCGCGCTGCGCCCGAAGCGGCCCGCGGAGCTCTCGTCGCGCGTCCGGTGGGGGAGCAGGAAATGGTTCAGGCCGCCGTGCCGGGTCGCGCCGTCCCAGAAGCACACGCAGACGCACGAGCCGAGGACTGTCGAGACGGCGAGCGCATCGGCCGTCACGAGCAGCTCGCCCGGATAGAGATACACGCTGGGGACCCCCTGGTCCTCCCGGCCCGCCGGGCGCTCGTTCCGCGCGAGGGCGCGTGCGAGAGGCGTGGGGACGCGGGAGTCCGCCATCAGTGCTTTCTGCCAGCGGACGTGCCGGAAAGCAGGGCCGACGAGGCGAGGGCGGTGCCGGCCTCGGCCGCGAGAAGGTTCAGGAGGTCGTGGTCGATGGGCTCGAGCCGCCCGGCCTTCTGCGGGAGAAGGTTGAACAGCGTGATGACGAAGGCGACCGAGTCGCGGAATTTCACGGGGAAGCATGCGGTGATGCCTTCGCCGTCGACGCCCGGCGCAACGGGCAGGTAGGGCTGTCCGGTCAGCGCCGTGCGGCCGATGGAGCCCTCTCCGAGGGCGATCTCGGCGGCGCCGAGCGCCTCGGCGCCCTTCGAGGCCGCCAGCGTGAGCCTGCCGTCCTTGACCTCGAAAACGGCGACCTGTTCGCAGCCGACGAGGAACTCGATGATGTCGATGATGACGGCGAGGATCTCCTCGCGCTGGAGCGAAGAGTGGAGGCGCACGCTTGCGACGTAGAGGTTGGCGAGCGCCGTGTTCTGCTGCTCGACGAGGACGTACTCCTCGACGTAGCGCCGGTTTTCCGCGGCGATCTCCGCGAGCTTCCGCTCGAGCTTGACCTCCTCGAGCTTGTGCCGGTCGATCGTCTCGCGGTTTGTGAGGAGCTCTTCCTCCAGCCGCGCTTTGTCGAGCTGGAGGGTCGCGGACGCGACGCGGAGCTTCTCGTTCTCGCCCAGCAGATCCTGGACGTAACGGTGGGTGTCCGCCTGGACGCGCCGGACGTAGGCCTCGAGCGAATCGCGTTCTCCGGTCGGCGCCATCTCAGTCCCCCAGCACATTGCGGACTTTGGTCAGGAGCTCGAGCCCGTTGACCGGCTTCGTGACGTAGTCGGCGGCGCCGGCCGTGAAGCCGCTCTCGACGCTCTCGCCCTCGCCGCGGGTCGTGACCATGATCACGGGAATCGCCTTCGTCTCGTCTCGCCCCTTGAGCGCCGCGCAGGCTTCGAAGCCGTTCATCTTCGGCATGACGACGTCGAGAAGGACGAGGTCGGGCCGCTCGCGGACAGCGGCCTCGACGCCCTGCTGCCCGTCCTTGGCGACGAGGAGCTCGTAGTTCGCCTTGCTCAGGATCATCTTGGCCATCATCAAGCTCGTCTCCGAGTCGTCGACGAGCAGGATCCGTTTCCGCGCCATGGGGGTGGCCTCCTTGTCTCTCTGGTCTCTGGGGTTCTCGGTCGGGGTCATCACGCGCTCAGCTCTTCACGAGGTCGAGGAACTTCTGCACCGTCTTCAGCTTGCGATCCACGGAGACGTAGCACTGCGAGGAGACGAGGGCGACCGCCGCCTGCTCCCCGACGAGGTCGAACAGCTTGCGGTCCAGCTCGGAGAAGCTCTTCTTGTGCGAAAGCAGCGCGTAGATCGTGAGGACGCCGACGAGGCGGTCGCTCAGGAACAGGGGCGTGCAGCAGATCGGGCCTCGCGCCGCGGGGGCGGTCCCGTTCGTCTCGGCGAACACGGTCTGGCGCCGCGCGACGGCGTCGCGCTCGAGGCCGTGGGTCAGGGCCGCGAGATGGGTGATGTTCGGGGGAAGGTCGCCTTCCCGGGCCGCAATCACGAAGTCGTTCCGCACGTCGTCGACGAGATAGACGACGAACTCGCCGGCTCCGATCAGGTTGATCGCGATGTCCGCGATTGCGCGGACGACGGCGGCGGGGTCGAGCGTCACGTGGAGCTGGAAGGTCGCGGCGTAGAGGTTTGCAAGGCTGGTGGCGTGCTCCTCGAGGTCGGCGTACCGTCGCGCGAGGTCGAGGTTCTCCTCCGCGAGCGAGAGGGCTTCGCGGCTCAGCCGCTCGTGCTCGCCCTTCTCGACCTCGACGTCCTTCTCGAGCATCGACTCGGCCATCGCGATGTCGGACTCGAGGCTCTGGACCCGGCCCCGGAGGCGCTCGTTCTCGCGCATGAGGTCGTCGCGGAGCTCGCGGCTCCGCTCGGCCAGCTCGTGGAAGAGCCCCCGGACCGCCTCGGCACGATCGGGCGCCGTCATCGCGGCCTCTTGAGGAGGGCCGAGCGATCCGCGGCGGCACGCTTGGCGAGCTCGCGCAGCGCGGCGTTCTCGAGCGTCACGGAGACCTGGCGCGCGAGCGCGATGAGAGCCCTCGCGTCCGGAGCGCCCGAGAGCGCCGAGCGGCAGAAGAGGATCAGCGAAACGTCGCCGAGGACGAAAAGCGGGACGGCGAGGACGACGCGCGCTCCGGAGGCGGCCGAGGGGCCGACGGGCTCGAGGCCACCCGAGGAGTTCCGGGCCACGAAGCCGACGTAGGGCCGGCGGCTCATCGCGATCGTCTCGAAGAGGGGGCACTCGCCCGCCGCGAAGAAGGTCTTCGCTTCGCTCGGGCGCCCCTCGGACCAGGCGAACGCCTCGCCGAACTGGCCGAGAACGCGGAACCCGTCTTTTGCACGGAGCACGAGGCCGCCGTCCGCGTAGAGCTCCGCGGCGTACCGGAGAAGCAGGAGGCCGATCTCGCCGCGGCTCGTCGCGACGAAGAGCTCCTCGCTGATCGAAAGATACGAGGCGGCAGTTCGGGCGCCGAGCGTGTCCTCCGCCTCGGGAAGAGCGGGTGCGCCCTCGTCGAACCAGCGGATGATCTTCTCGGCGTCTTCCTCGACCTCGCGGGCGTGCGCGCCGGGCTCGTCGATGGCCGCGGGCGGATTCCCGGCGCCCGCTCCGCTCCGGTTCCGGCGGTCCTGCAGCAGGCTCGCCTCGAGGAGGAGGTGGCGCGGCTCGACGCCCTTCTCATGGACGAGGTCGAGCGCGAGCTGCGACGTCCCGTGCGGAAGCGCGAGAGCGCCGACGCGGAATTCGAAGTCCGTGTTCGTCCAGGCCGTAAGCCGCTCGATCGTCTCGGCCATCTGCGCCTTGACGACTTCCTCGATCCGGGCCCGGCGGACGTACGAGAGCTCGACGAGCGCGTCGCCGAGCCGCATCCCCGGGCACTGGGCGAGGTACTGGAGCGCTTCTCTCACGTCGTTCTGCGTGAGGTCGCCGCTCTCGATGAGCCGGTCCCCGAGCGACTGGTAGGACTCCGTGCAGGTCGTCTGGATGATGGCGCCGCCGCGGAACGCGATGAGTGCTTTCTGTCCGTCTCCGCGGTGCAGGAGGAGCGCGCCCGTCTTCGAGCTGACCTGGAGGACCTGGATGATGTCCGCCAGCGGGACGTCTTCGAGCCTTCCCGCGAAGGCGTTCTCGGAGGCCTCGACCTCGACGACCGTCATGGCCGGGCCTCTCCGGCCAGCGCGAGCCGGAGGCGCTCGAGCGACACGGGCTTCTCGAAGTAGAACGTCGCCCCGAGCCGCAATGCTTTCTCCATGACCGTGGGGTTTCCGAAGCCCGTCAGGACGATGACGGGGCATTTCGGGCGGAGACGCCTGCAGGCGGACAGGACCTCGAGGCCGAGCGTCCTCTCGTCCCCGCCCAGGTGAAGGTCCGTGATGATCGCGCGATACTCGCGCCGCGCGAGGACCGCGAGGGCTGCGCGGGCGGAATCGGCCGTGTCGACGCGGAAATCCATCTGCTCGAGTGCTCGGCTGAGCATGAAGAGAACCGAGGGGCTGTCATCGACGATGAGAACTCGAGGGGCTTCGCGCCGCACCGCGACTCCAGCCCGACGATTCGTTGCTGATATCCCCAATGAAGGCCTTCCTCCGCGGACTTGATCCGCCCGGAGTCAGTGCACGGCCCGCGCCAGATTTCCCCCTGCGATCGGGCTTCCTTACAAGTCGATCAAAGCCAATGCTTTGGCGGAGAATTCAACGCCGCTCGGGCGGGGACGATGTGTGTCGGGGAGCAGGTGGACGATGTCGGAATTTCCGGCACGTCGCGAAATCCGGCAGGCGTTTGCCCGTCGGCGCGGCGTCAGGACGGGTCGCCGAGCCCGTACCGGCCGATCTTCTGCAGCAGGGTCGACCGATGGATCCCGAGGAGCCGCGCCGCCTGCGAGCGGCTGCCCTCGCAGAGCCTGAGGACCTTGGCGATGTGGTCCCGCTCCACGGCGTCGAGCGAGAGGTCGCCGACGCCGTCGGGCTTCCGCGTCCGCCCTCCGCGGAGGATGCCGTCCGGGAGCTCCTCGAGTCCGATCGTCTCGTCGGGCGCGAGGAGAGCGGCCCGCTCCATCACGTTCTTCAGCTCGCGGATGTTCCCCGGCCACTCGTGCGCGAGGAGCGCCGCGTCGGCCTCGGACGTGAGCTGGAGGGTCCTCCGCGACGGTCCGATGCCGCCGAACTCCTCGAGGAATTTCCGCGCGAGGGGCAGGATCTCGTCGCGGCGCTGGCGCAGCGGCGGGATCACGAGCGTCATGACGTTCAGCCGGTAGAAGAGGTCCGACCGGAAGCGGCCCGCCCGGGCCGCGCGTTCGAGGTCCGCGTTCGACGCGGCGATGATCCGCGTGTCTACCTTGAGTGGTGAGGTCCCGCCGAGTCTCCGGAACTGCTTCTCCTCGATGACCTTCAGGAGCCTGGCCTGCACGGAGGGTGCGAGCTCGCCGATCTCGTCGAGGAAGAGGCTGCCGCCGTGGGCCAGCTCGAGCATTCCGCGCTTGAACTCCTTCGCGTCCGTGAACGCGCCCTTCTCGTGGCCGAAGAGCTCGGACTCGAGGAACTCGGCCGTCAGAGTCGCGCAGTTCAGGTCCACGAAGGAATTCGCGGCGCGAGCGCTCATCTCGTGGATCATGCGAGCCGCGACGCCCTTGCCGGTCCCGGTCTCGCCCTGGATCAGGACGGTTGTAGCCGGGCTCGAAGCGAGGGTCCGGATCGTCTCGGCCACCGTCGCGGGAAGGCGCCGGCTCACGGCGCTCGAGAAGCCCTCGAGCCGCGAGACCTTCTCCTTCAGGTAGAGGACCTCGGACTTCGTCCGCGCGCCCTCGAGAAGCTTGTTCACGAGGACCTCGAGCGCGCCGAGGTCGACGGGCTTCACGAGGAAGTTGTCCGCCTTGAGCTGCATCGCCTTCACGGCCGTGTCCACGTCGCCGTGGGCGGTGATGAGGACGACGCACGTCTGGGGCGACGAGGCCTTGATGCGCGTGAGGACCTCGAGCCCGTCGAGGTCCGGCAGCCTGAGATCGAGGAGGACGACGTCGATCATCGACGAGGCGCAGATCTCGAGGGCGTCGCTGCCGGAGGCCGCCGTGAGCACCTCCATCGAACGTTTCTCGAAGAAGCGCTTGAGGTTCGCGCGGATGGGGTCGTGGTCGTCGACGACGAGGAGCTTCGCGGTCACGGGCAGGCCCGCACGGGCAGCTCGAGGGCGAACACGGCGCCGCCCCCCGGATGCGATTCGGCCCGCAGCGACCCGCCGTGGTCGAGCGCGATGCGCCGGGAGATCGCGAGGCCCATGCCCGCGCTCTCGCGCCGCGTCGAGAAGAACGGCTCGAAGATCCGCTCGGTCAGGTCGCTCGCGATCGGAGGCCCTTCGTTGTGGAACCGGAGGACGACGCGATCGCCGGCGGTGTTCCGCGTCGCCGAGATCGAGACCCGCCCGCCCGGCGGCGAGTACGAGATCGCGTTCTGGATCAGGTTCAGGAGGACCTGGTGGATCTGGTCCTCGTCGACGAAGACGTCCGGAAGGCCCTCTTCGAACGCCGTCGTGATCCGCAGCGACTTCTCCGCGGCGAGGCCGCGGTTCAGCGTGGCGGCGGCCTCGATGAGCCCGGCCACCGCGAAGGGGCCGGGCTGGAGGGGCCGCCTCGAGGCGAGGAGCTGAAGTTGCCGCACGAGGCGGTCCATCCGAAGGACGTCTCCGTGGATGACCTCGAACGTCCGCCGCTGCTCCGCGTCGAGCGCGAGCTCCTCCATGAGGAGCTGGATCCCGCTGCTGATCGCAAAGAGGGGGTTCTTGACTTCGTGCGCGATGTTCGCCGCGATCTCGCCGATGGCCGCGAGCGTCTGCTGCTCCTGCAGCCGCTTCTGCTGGGCGAGGAGATCCGTGATGTCCCGCTCGATGCAGACGAAGCTCGTGAGGTTCCCGAAGGCGTCGCGGACGGGCGTGATCACGGCATCGGCCTCGTAGTGAGTCCCGTCCCTCTTCCGGTTCGTGAAGCGGCCGCGCCATGTCGCGCCCGAGAGGATCGTGCGCCAGAGCGTCTCGTAGTGCGCGGCGTCGTGCACCCCGCTGCGGAGAAGCCGCGGGTTCGCTCCGATCGCGGACTCGCGGTCGTAGCCGGTCATCGCCGTGAACGCCGCGTTCACGTACTGGATCGTCCCGCCCGTGTCCGTGATCACGACGGACTGGGCGACCTGCTCCACGGCCGCCGCGAGCCGCCGGATCTCGGACTCGACGCGCCGCTGATCCGTCTCGTCCTGGAGCGTCCCGAAGATCCGCACGACCCGGCCGGAAACGTCGAAAACGGCGCTCGCGTGCGCGTGGATGTGCCGAATCTCGCCGTCGTTCGGCCGCACGATCCGGTAGAGGAGGTCCGGCGTGAGGACTCCGGCGACGGACCGCTCCATCTCCTGCCGCACGCGCTCGCGGTCGTCCGCGTGGACGAGGGAGAGCCAGCTCGCGGCGTCGTGGGGAAACCCCGGCGGGACGCCGAACATCTCGTCCACGGTGGACGAGACCGAGAAGGTGTCGGAGGCCGGGTGGTACGAATACCAGCCGAGCTTCGCGACGCGCTGCGCCTCCGCGAGCCGGTTTTCGCTCGCCTTGAGCGCCGTCTCGCGGACACGCACCGCCTCCTCCGCCGACTTCTGCTCCGTGATGTCGACGCAGGTGCCGGCCATCCGGAACGGCTTCCCGGCGGCGTCGCGCTCGGCGCTTCCGACGTCGTGCCACCAGGCGTACCCGCCGTCCGCGCGCCGGATCCGGTACGCGACGTCGTAGGGGACTCCCCTCGAAAGATGGGCGTCGAGCGAGGCCGTCACGGCCCCGACGTCGTCGGCGTGGACGAGCGCCGCCCAGCCCTCGACGGTCCGTGGGAATCCGCCGGGGGCGAAACCGAGCATCGCGTCGACGAAGGCGGTCCACTCGATGTCCCCGGACACGAGGTCCCATTCCCAGAGCGCCACGCGCCCGGCGGTCGCCGCGCGGTCGAGCTGCTCCTTTTCTCGGCGCATCGCGGTCTCGGCCCTGAGGCTCTCCCGCAGCGCGGCTTTCGTGACGTCGCGGACGACCGCGAGCCGCGCGGGGCGCCCCCGGTACGTGCAGTTCCGGCCCCGGGCCTCGACGAGGACGATCGACCCGTCCTTGCGGACCGCGTGGTGCTCGTAGAGATCCTCGTCGCCCGTCGTCTCCCGCTCGCGGACGAGATCCTGGTGCACCGGGGCGACGAAGGTCATCAGGGGCGCCCCGATGAGCTCCTCGCGCGTGTAACCGAGCATCGAAGCGAGACGCGCGTTGGCCTCGACGACGACCTCGTCCTGCGTCAGGCCGACGCCGTCGAAGGTCGTCTCAGCGAGGAGCTCGAACCAGGCTGCGGAGGCGCGAGGAGCGCTCTCGTCCGCCGGGACCGGACGCACGCCGGCCCCCGACCTGCGCCCGCGAGCGCTGGAGACCCTGGTCATGGCCAAGGGCATCTTACGATGCGCGTCCGCGGCCAGCCGTCGGCGCGGAAATCGAGTGCTTCCCTCGGGCTTACTCAGAGGACGACCGGGCCGCCCTACGGCTCGCTGACGACCTTCCAGGACGGATCGGGATCGTATTCCGTGATCGCCGCGGCCAGCTCACCGGTCCCCTCGCCGAGGTTCTTCTCGTACACGCGGCCCTGCTGATTGACGATGAACGTCATGACCCCCGAGCTTCCCCATTTGTCGGGGTACGCGATCAGGGCGAAGCCGGCGATCATGTTGCCGTTGATCACGTAGCCGAACTTCCCGCCCGGCGCGTGGGCTCCCTGGGCCTTGAGGATCCTGAAGAAGTACCCGTGGTAGGGCGATCTTTTCTTCGCCTCGCCGCTCCTGGCCGCGCCCGGCGTATAGCCTTCGGCCCTCTCCTGCGCGATGAGGCTTCCGAACGGACTCGGCGTCCCCCCCTCGGGAACCTCCCAGAACAGCCCGTCCCGCGTTCCGGGGGTGCTGATGAAGTGCTGCGCGTAGACGGCGAGCCCGTCGCGGGAGGTATCCCGCGCCTGGGTGAAGTACTCCCATTGCGCCACCGCGTAAGCGCGGCAGGTCATGACCGCGGAGAGTTCGTTCCGGCCGATCTTCCGGTTGAGGAGCTCGTCGAGGCCCGCCGCGGTATCGAAGCGCCATTTCCGGCCGTCCCGGACGATCGGGATCGGCGACTGCCAGCGCTCCTCGCCGACGACAAGGACGTACTTCGCGTCGCCGACCTTCTCGAGAGCCGCACCCTTCGCGAGCCGTTCGCCGAACCCCTTGAGCGCGGTGGCGTCCGCGACGGCGTCTCCCGTCAGGAGCTTTTCGCGCTCCGGTCCGTAAATCGCCGCCATCTTCTCCTGGTCCGCGGACTTCACGGCTTCGATCAGCGCCTGCACGGCGTCTTGCGGGGTGGCGAAGGACTTCTGCTTCGGCGCCTTCGCGTCCGCGGCCGACAGCGCGCTTGCGCACAGGGCACACGCCAGGACGAGCGGGGCGAGGGCGGCCGTTGCGCCACCCGGGATCCTGTTTTCGTGGTTCATCGGCGCTTCCCTCCCGCAGGCTGGGCTGGCATGGACGGGCGCGGAGGCTGCGCCAGCGCGCGGCTGGCCTGCCCCCGCTGGCTCACCGAGTGCGTGTCGAATCCGTGAGCGGGTCCGAACGCGGACGTATCCGGCACGTGGACCTGTGAAGCGTGCCCGCGATACTCGTTGAGCTTCGGGTCGTTCGTGTTGAAGTTCCGGTCCAGGATCTTGTTCTGGACCGCCGCGCGGTCCCGCGAAGGCGGCGGGCTGCCTCCGCCTCGGGCCGTCCGGAAATTGTCGAAGGTCGCGCCGCGGTGCACGTCATCGAAGCGGCTGAGCGCGCGGTAGTTCACGCTCCGCTGGACGACGTGCTTGTCGACCCGGACGTTTCGAAAGCTGTTGTTGACGTAAACGTTGTCGACGTGGACGTAGGGCCGGCTGCGCTCCATCCACCCGTGACCCCGCTCCCAGCCGTGGTAGTAGACGCGATGCCCGCGCCAGTCGAGGTCGTAGTTGAGCCACGCCCCGATGAGGAAGCGGCTGCGGAAGAACAGCGGCCCGCGGGAGAAGAAGACGACCGCCGGGTCGTATGTCGGCACGTAGAGGTACTGCGGCTGGGCGGGCCAGAGCTCGATCCCGCCGTCGGCGTCGACGACCTCCATCTCGGGGCTCGTGACGAGGTTGCCCTCCGCCCGCGCCTGCGCGCGGAGGCGCTGCACCGACGCCATGACGTCCGTCGACTGGCTGACGTAGGCCTGGCCGAGCGCCTCGGTCCAGTCCAGCTTGTCCGCCATCATCTCCAGAACTTCCGCGTAATGGGCGACCGCCTTGACGCTGACGTCCCAGGGCTCGCCGTCGACGTCGAGCGCGTTGGGGTCGCTGCGGAGGAACCGCGCCGCCTGATCGATCTCGTCCGGAAACGTCGCGGCCACCAGGACCTGCGCGAGCAGGGGATCCGGATAGAGGGCGACCGGGGCGAGCAGGTTGTCGAGCTGCTCCGGCGAGAAGGGCTCGGTGCCCGCGTCGTCCTGGGCCGGGAGAGGCCGGGCCAGAACCAGCATCGAAAGTGCGAGCGAAACGGCGAGGTTCCTTCGCATGGCGGGCGCGCCCCCTTGACACGCGGGTCCTACATGCTAGCGCAGCGGATCACTGCCGGGATGCGGCCGCGGCCGTGTTCGGATGCAAGACGAGCTTCTGCACGCGCCAGGAGTTGACCGCGACGCCGGCGGCCTCTCCCAGGTTCATGTCGGGCGGGAGCTTGAGGGCGTTCGGCACCGATTCGAATGGAATCTCGGGAGGTGCCTGCTGGGCCGCCGCGAATGAGTGGAACAGGATCGGGATGACGATCCACAACCGTCTCATGTCGCCTCCTGGACCGGGCTCGTCTCGCTTCTTCCGGACGCAAGGATACAGCGGCTCACCGCCGCGCCGCGGGAGGAAGGGGGGTGTAGATTGCCGCGAAAGTTGGATGCGTCCAGCTCCCGCTCCACGCGGCGGATCCCGAAATTTCCTGGAGCGGGAAGAGAGGAAACGCACATGGAGGAGCGTGGATGGAGCGTGGAGCTGGGCGGCAAACGGCTCGAGCTCCCGCCGATGCCGCAGTTGCCGCGGTTCCCGCGAGGCGGGGCTCCCCTCATCCTGGGCGTCGCGGCGGCCCTGCTCGGGCTCGTGACGGGGTACTACCAGGTCGAACCGGACGAGGTGGCCGTCGTCCAGCGCTTCGGCAAGTTCGTGCGGACGACGGACCCGGGCCCTCACCTCAAGATCCCGTTCGGCGTGGAGCGGGTCACGAAGGTGCCGGTCAAGCGGCAGCTGAAGATGGAGTTCGGGTTCCGGACCGAGCGGGCGGCGGCCCAGACGACCTATGCGGCTCCGTCGAAGGAGACCGTCGCCGAGTCGCTGATGCTCACGGGCGACCTCAACGTTGCGGTCGTCGAGTGGATCGTGCAATTCCGGATCAAGGACCCGGCGGCGTTCCTGTTCCGGGTGCGCGACGTCCCCGAGACGTTCCGATACATGTCCGAAGCGGCCATGCGGCAGGTCGTGGGCGACCACAGCGTGGACGAGGTCCTGACGATCGGGCGCGAGGCGATCGCGCTCGAGGCCAAGGTGGAGCTGCAGCGGCTCTGCGAGCTGTACGGGATCGGCATCGAGGTCCAGCAGCTCGTTCTCCAGGACGTGAATCCCCCGAGCGCCGTGAAGCCGGCTTTCAACGAAGTCAACCAGGCCATCCAGGAGAAGGAGCGCGCGATCAACGACGCCTGGGCCGACTACAACAAGGCGGTCCCGCGGGCCAAGGGAGAGGCCGAGCAGGCGGTCCGGTCGGCCGAGGGCTACGCGCTCGAGCGCGTGAACAACGCCGAAGGCGACGCGAAGCGCTTCGACGCGCTGCACGAGGAGTACCGCAAGGCCCCCGGCGTCACGAGACGGCGCATCTACCTCGAAACCATGGCCGCGATCCTCCCGAAGGTGGGACGAAAAGTGATCCTCGACGAGAACGCGAAAGGCATCCTCCCGCTCCTTCATCTCGAGGGCGAGAAGAAGGAGGTGAAGCCGTGAAGGGGCGCGCCTTCGTCCTCGGAGCGGCCACGATCGCGGTGGCGGCGGTCGCTCTCCTCCTGTCGTCCGTCTACACGCTCTCCGAGACCGAGCAGGCGATCGTCACGCAGTTCGGCAAGCCGGTCGGCGGCGTCGTGAAGGACCCCGGGCTGCACGTGAAGGTGCCCCTCGTCCAGGAAGTCCATCGCTTCGACAAGCGCTGGCTCGAGTACGACGGCGACCCGAACGAGATCCCGACGAAGGACAAGAAGTACATCTGGGTCGCTTCGTATGCCCGCTGGCGCATCGCCGATCCGCTGCGGTTCTACCAGGCCGTGCGCGACGAGCGGGGCGGGCAGAGCCGCCTCGACGACATCGTGGACGGCGAGACACGGAACGCCATCGCGTCCTTCGATCTCATCGAAGTCGTCCGCTCGACGAACCGGGCCTTCCAGGTCACGGAGGACCTCGAGGGGATCGGAGCGGCCGAGGCGATGGCCAGGGTGACGAGCGGCCGCGCCGGGATCGCGAAGATCATCCTCGACAAGGCCGCGAAAATCACGCCCGAGTTCGGGATCGAGCTCGTGGACGTGAGGTTCAAGCGGATCAACTACGTCGAGAGCGTGCAACAGAAGGTCTTCGAGCGGATGACCTCGGAACGGAAGCGCATCGCCGAGCGGAGCCGCTCGGAGGGCCAGGGGCGCGCCGCCGAGATCCGTGGCCAGAAGGAGCGCGACGTCCTCGGGGCCTCGTCGGCAGGCTACAAATCCGCGCAGGAGGTCAAAGGAGTCGCGGACGCGAAGGCCACCGCGATCTACGCGCAGGCTTACGGCAGGGACCCCGACCTCTACCAGTTCGTGAAGTCGATGGAGGCCCTCGGTGGCAGCCTGGACGAGAAGACCTGGCTGATCCTGTCCACGAACTCGGAGCTCCTGAGGTTCCTCAAGAGCGACGGGAGCGGCCCGCCCCGGCCCGGGAACTGACGGCGGTCCGGCGCGTCCCCGGGTCCGGCCTCACACCGCCGGCGCCAGATCCGTCCTCTCCGGCTGAAGCTTCGGCTCTTCCCGGTCGGACTCCGACGCCGAGTGGGTCCGCGCGACGAGGACGTAGATCGACGGCACGACGAGGAGCGTGAACGCGGTGCCGACGATCATGCCCGTGACGAGCATGATGCCGATGGAGTTGCGGGCGCCGGCGCCGGGGCCTCGCGCGAAGACGAGCGGCAGGTGGCCCATGACGGTCGCGGCCGTCGTCATGAGGATCGGCCGGAGGCGCGTGCTCGCGGCCTGGACGACGGCTTCGGCCTTCGAGACGCCGGTCTCCTGGAGCGTGTTCGCGAACTCCACGATCAGGATGCCGTTCTTCGCGATGAGGCCGACGAGCGTGATGAGGCCGACCTGGCTGTAGATGTTGAGCGACGTGAGGCCGAGGAACGAGAAGAGGAGCGCGCCCGAGAGCGCGAGCGGCACGGACCCCGCGAGAATGATGAACGGGTCGCGGAAGCTCTCGAATTGCGCGGCGAGGACGAGGTAGATCAGGATGGCCGAGAGAAGGAACGTGCCGAGGAACTTGCTCCCCTCGGTGCGGAGCTGGCGCGACTCGCCCGCGTAGTCGATCGTGAAGCCCTTCGGCAGGGTCTTCGCCGCCTCGGTCTCCAGGAAGACGAGCGCCTTGTCGAGCGAGACGCCCGGCGGGATGACGCCCTGAATGCGGACGGCGTTCAGCTGCTGGAAGCGCTTGAGGTCGCGCGGCTCGGTCGTGGTTTTCAGCGAGGCGAACGTGGAGAGCGGGACGAGCTTGCCGTCGGCGCCGGTCACGTAGATCGTCTCGAGCTGGTCCGGCGTGAGGCGGTCGGCGCGCTTGATCTGCGGAATGACCTTGTAGCTCCGGCCCTGGATGCTGAACCGGTTGACGTAGTTGCCGCCCAGCATCACGGAGAGGTCCCGGCCGGCGTCGGACAGGTTGACGCCCTGCGCACGCACCTTGTCGCGGTCGAAGACGACCTCGGCCTGCGGCTGGTCGAACTTGAGGTCCGTGTCCGCGTACATGAAGAGGCCGCTCTGGTACGCCTTTCCGACGAGAGGGCCCGCGAAGGCGGCCAGCCGCTCGGGTTCGGCGGTGGATGCGATGACGAAATCCACCGGGAAGCCGCTGCCGCCCGGCAGCGCCGGCGGGATGAGCGTGATGACGCGAACCCCGGGGATCTTCGAAGAACCCGCGGCCGCCTCCAGCTGGAGCTGCTGCGTGGACTTCTTCCGCGCGCTCCACGGCTTCGTCACCATGCCGCTGAAGCCGCCGCTCGGAGACGTGATCTGGAAGATGCTCTCGGACTCCGGGATCGAGTGGTAGACGTCGTACACCTGCGACGCGAAGAGCTTCGTCTGGTCGAGCGTGGCGTTCGGGGCGGCCTGGATCACGCCGAAGACGACGCTCTGGTCCTCCGGCGGCGCGAGCTCCTTCTGGGAGAACAAGTAGAAGGGGACGATGAGGAGCGAGACGAGGACCCAGAGCGTGAGGACGACCGGGCGGTATCTCAACGTGGCCGCGAGCTGGCGCGCGTACGTCGCGCGGAAGAAGTCGAACTGCCGGTTCACGAAACCCGCGAACCCGCGCGCGGCGTCTCCTTCGCGCAGGAGCTTCGAGCCCATCATCGGCGAGAGCGTGAGCGCGACGACGCCGGAAACGAGGACGGCCCCGGCGAGCGTGAAGGCGAACTCGCGGAAGAGCGCGCCCGTGAGGCCCCCCTGGATGCCGATCGGGGCGTAGACCGCCGCGAGAGTGATCGTCATCGCGATGATCGGCCCGACGAGCTCGCGCGCGGCCTTGAGCGCCGCCTCGAGCGGCTTCTGGCCGAGCTGGATGTGCCGCTCGACGTTCTCGACCATGACGATCGCGTCGTCCACGACGAGCCCGACGGAGAGGACGATCGCAAGGAGCGTGAGGAGGTTGATCGTGAAGCCGGCGAGCGCCATGAGGAAGACGGCGCCGACGAGCGAGACCGGGATCGCGACGACCGGGATCACGACGGAGCGGAACGAGCCGAGGAAGAGGAAGATGACGACGATCACGATGAGAAGCGTCTCGGTCAGGGTCTTGAGAACCTCGTCGATCGCGTCCTGGATGTAGGCCGTGGAGTCGTACGGGACGCCCACCTTCATTCCCGAAGGCAGTTGCGCACGGATCTCGGGGATCGCCTCGCGAACCTGCTTGATCACCGCGAGCGAGTTGGCGGTCGGGAGGCACCAGATCCCCATGAACGTGGCGTCCTGCCCGTTGAAGCGCACGTCCGACTCGTAGTCCTCCGCGCCGAGGACGACGTCGGCGATCTCGCCGAGGCGGACGATCGTCCCCTTGTCGCGCTTGACGACGAGCTGGCGGAACTCCTCGGCCGTCTGGAGGTCCGTGTTCGCGACGAGGTTCACGGAGACCATCGAGCCCTTCGTGCGGCCGAGGGCGGAGAGGTAGTTGTTGTTCGCGAGGGCGTCGTGCACCTGCGAGGCCGAGAGGCCGAGGGCGGCCATCCGCTCGGGCTTCAGCCAGATCCGCATCGCGAACGTGCGGCTCCCGAGGATGTCGGCGCGCTGGACGCCGCTGATCGCCGCGAGCTTCGGCTGGACGACGCGCGTCAGGTAGTCCGTGATCTGCGTCTGATCGAGGTCGGCCGCCGAGAACCCGAGGTACATCGCAGCGAACCGGTCGTCGGC
>DATKLW010000083.1:0-5769 GCA_035542215.1 Thermoanaerobaculia bacterium
CGCGGGCGCCGCGCCCGCCGGCGACGTTCCCGCCCTCGCGGGCATCGCCGCGGCGGCCCTCGTCGCGGGCGCCGCGCTCGCGTCGGATGCGTTCGCGCGGCCCCTCGGCCCGTTCGCCGAGCCGCTGCGTCTCCTCGCGCCTCTCGGCCTCGCGCTCTTCGCGCTCGAGCGGACGGGCGGCGCCGCGAGCGACCTCTTCCCGGTCCTCCTCGTCCTCCTCGCCTGCGCCTCGCTCGCCTCGCGCGAGGCGGGCCGATTCCTCCTCGTCGGCATCTACGGCGGCCTCGTCCTCCTCGCCGCGCTGCAGCCGCCCGCGTCGCTCGCGGCGGCGCGCCCGCTCGTCCTGCGCGCGCTGTGGCCGCTCGCCGCGTTCGTCGCGCTCGAGGCCGCGAGCCGGACGGCGGACCGCTCCGGGAGAGACAAGCCGCGCGACGAGGCGCCGCGCGCGGACACGCGCGCCGGGATTCTCCACGACCTGAAATCGCCCGTGACGGTCCTGCGCGTCTACACGGACCTCGTCGGCGAGAGCGCGAAGCGAGGAGAGCTGCCGGCGGCCGAGCACCTCGCGGCGCTCTCGCGCGAGCTCGCCCTCATGGAGTCGCTCGTGGGCGTCCCGCGCCCGGCGGGCGCGGCGGCCCCGGCGCCCGCTCCGGCCGCCGCCGCCGGGCGGCCGGATCTCGTCGCGATCCTCTCGACGCTCGTCGAGTCCTACCGCGCGGCGCACGCGAGCCGCATCCGCCTCGACTTCGTCGCGGAGGAGCCGGAGATCCCCGTGAGCGCGGAGCCGGTCGCCCTCCAGCGCGCGTTCCGGAACGTCCTCGACAACGCGGTCAAGTACACGCCCGCCGGCGGGCAGGTGCGCGTGAGGGCGAGCGTCGTCTCGCAGCACGCCTTCGTCGTCATCAGCGACACGGGCGCCGGGATGTCTCCCGACGAGCAGAAGCTCGCGTTCGCTCCGGCCTGGCGCAGCCCGTCCGCCGTCGCGTCGGGGATCCCGGGCCGGGGGATCGGCCTCGGCGTCACGAAGGAGCTCCTCGAGCAGAACGGCGGGAAGATCTCGCTCCTGTCCGAGCCGGGCCACGGTCTCGAGGTCACGATCATGTTCCCGCTCGGGCGCGAGGGCCGCGCGTGACGCCGCGCGTCTTCGTCGTGGACGACGACCCTGCGATGGTCGAGGCCGTGATGGCGGTCCTCGTCCACGACGGCTTCGAGGTGGACGGCGCGAGCGACGCGGCCGAGGCGCTCCGCATCGTGCTCCGCAACCCGCCCGACCTCGTCGTCCTCGACGTGAACATGCCCGGCCTCACCGGGTGGGAGATCTGCGACATTCTGCGCCGCCAGCCCCGGACGGCGGGCCTGCCCGTCCTCTTTCTGACGGGCCGCGGCGAGGTCGCCGACCGCATCACGGCGATGCAGGTCGGCGGCACGGACCACCTCACGAAACCGTTCCGGGCGGAGGACCTGAGGGCGCGCGCGCGCGTCCTGACGGGCCGCTCCGCCACGAAGGGAGTGCGATGAAGCCGACCCAGCGGCGGGAGCCCCTGAGAATCGTCTCGCGCGAGGCGCCGGTCGAAGCCCCGGAGATCGAGAAGCTCCGGCTCGAGTCGCTGCTGCACGACCCCGTGACGGGCCTGACGCTCCATCCGTTCGGGGACCTCAAGGGCGAGCGCGTCGCGAACCTCGGCGTGATCTACGTCCAGCTCGGGCGCTTCGCGGGCGTCGAGAGCCTCTACGGCTGGGAGCTCTACGACCGCATCCTGCGCGTGACGGCGGCGAGCCTGCGCGAGGACGTCCCGGCCTCGCCGTTTGCGCCGGGGTTCCTCACGATGTCCTTCAACGGGTCCGACGGCGTCTTCGTCCTCTTCGACCTCGCGCGCCGTGCGCCGGGCAAGAAGGGTGGGACTCTCGAGAGCGAGGCGGCGCGCCTGCGCCTGGGCGTCATCCGGCGCCTCAAGCAGGCCCTCGGCCGCTCCTCCGTCGACCTCATGCACGTCCACGCGACCGCGCTCGCCGTCCCGGACGACCCGCGCGTCAGGCCCGGGCGCAACGTCATGCGCGCCCTCGCGGAGGCGTCCCGCCTCGCGGACGCCCGCGAGAGCGGCGAGAAGAAATCCTTCGTCGAGCGGCTCAAGGCGATCCTCTCCGGCCGGAAGCTGCGCGCCGTGTTCCAGCCGATCGTCGCCGTGAAGACCGGTCAGGTGCTCGGCTACGAAGCGCTCATCCGGGGCCCGCAGGACCACGAGCTCGAGATGCCCGACGACCTGTTCGCGGTCGCGCGCGAGGGCGACCTCCTTCTCGAGCTCGAGAGTCTCTGCATCGAGACGGTCTTTTCCTCGCTTCCCCGCGTCGCGCGCGGAAAGCGCCTCTTCGTGAACGCGTCTTCCCGGCTCCTGACGCACTCGGTGTTCCTCGACGACCGCAACCTCGCGGAGATGAAGCGCGCCCACGGGGACGTCGTCCTCGAGCTGTCGGAGAAGGAAGTCGTCTTCAACTACCCGGCGTTCCGGGAGGTCGTCGCGCGCCTCCGCGCGGCCGGCTTCGGATTCGCGATCGACGACGCGGGATCGGGCTACTCGGGACTCGAATCGATCGTGCAGCTGCGCCCCGAGTACGTGAAGGTCGCCCACACGCTCGTCTCGGGCCTCCAGGCCGACCGCATCAAGCGCGAGATCATCGGTTCGCTCGCGGCGCTCGCGCGGCGCATCGACGCCGAGCTCATCGCCGAGGGGATCGAAGATCCCGCGGAGCTCGCGAGCCTCGAGGACCTCGGCGTCCCGTGGGGCCAGGGCTTCCTCTTCGGCCGGCCGGCGGCCCGGCCGGTGGTCCTGAGGCCGCCGGCCGCGAAGCCGGCCAGACCGCGGTCCTGAACGGCGCGCCGGACAGGGGGCTTTGCTATCGTCGCGCCCGGCCGGACCACGACGTGACGCCCTTCGAACGCAATCTCCTCTTCGGAGCGGGCCTCCCGTTCCTCGTCGGCATCGTGTGGGTCGCCGACCGGAAGGGCGCGTTCCGGCTCGACGCGTTCTCGAGCCCATGGAGAAAGCGCGCCGCGCTCGTCCTCCTCGTCCTTCTTCTTGCCGCGACGACGCTTCTGCCCGCCGCCGCCGGCGGCCGCCCGCCCGACGTCTCGACGCTTCGGATCACGCAGGTCTTCCTCGTTCAGGGACTCCTCGCGCTCTTCCTGACGTCCTGGTGGCTCCTCGCGGGCCGCCCGCCGCTCCGGCGCTTTCTCGCCCTCGAGTCCTCGCGCCCGGGGGCGGAGGCCGCCGCGGGTGTCGCGCTCGGCCTCATCGGCTGGACGCTCACGATCGTCGTCGCGGGCGTCGCCGCCGTCGTCCTGAGCCTCCTCGACGTGCGGGAGCCGCGCGCGATCCCTCCGCTCGTCGGCTGGCTCGCGAGCCGCCCGGGAACGGAGCGCCTCCTCATCGTCGTGACCGCGATGACTCTCGAGGAGTTCCACTTCCGCGCGTTCCTGCAACGCAGGCTCGGCGCGGTCCCGGCCTCGATCCTGTTTCTGCTCGCCCACGCGGGCTATGGCGAGCCGTTCTTCTTCGTCGGGCTGCTCGCGATCACGGCCGTCCTCGCGATCGCGTTTGCGCGGACCGGCAACGTCCTCGCCCCGATGTTCGCGCACGGGACGTTCGACGCGGTCCAGCTCTTCATCTTCCTGCCGGCGGCGCTGAAGTTCCTGCGGGCGGGCTGACGGGTTTCGGCGGCTGCGGCCGCCCGCGGACCACCTCGACGCGGTCGTCCGCGACCGCGATCGCCGCCACGGATCGTCCGTCTTCGCGCTCGTAGAGCGGGGCGAGCGCCGCCGCGATCCTCCGGGCAGCGTCGGGGGAAGACGCGCGGATACGCCAGATGAACCCGACCGGCCGCGCCGTGCCCTCGAACACCTTCGGCTCGAAGAAGAGGATCTGGTCGTCCCGCCACTCGGCGGCGAGCGCCTTGGCGTCGGCCGCGCCCGCACGCTCGAGGAGCGTCGAGAGCATCCACTCGCCGAACGTGTCGCCGTAGAGGACGCGCATGCCGGGCGGGACGTCGGCTGCGGAAGGGCGGTCCGAGGGCGAGAGGACGGCCCGGGTCCCCGCCCGGCCGGGGTGGAGGATCTCGGCCGTCGTGGAGGGCGGCCGGTCGTAGCTCGCATCGATCGCGGCCCAGCCGGCTCCGGCGCGTTTTGCCTCGATCCAGGCCGTTCCCGCGACGTAGGGGAAGAGCATCTCCTTGACGAAGAAGTCGGGAACGCCCTCGGAGCCCTCGACGTTCGTCGTGCCGGCCGCGAGGCCGCTGACCATCGTCGAAAGAGTATCGGGGCCGAAAAGGTCCTTCGTCTCGGGCGGGAGCTTCAGGAGGAGCGCGTCCATCATGACGACCGTTGCCTCTCCTTCGAGGAACGCCTCGAGCGCGAGGAGTGCGTCGGACGAGTCCTTGAGCGCCTTCATGCGCGGAACGAGGTCGAGACGCCGGTCCTGGAGCGCATGCGTGAGCTCGTGGGCGAGGAGCGTGTCCTCGAGGAGCGTCCCGGCCGTGAGGCCGAGGGCGGGGGCGTTGGCGGCGGCCTCGGTCGTCCGCTCGGGGACGATGAAGAACTTCTTGACCTCGGGGTCGTAGAAGCCCGCGACCTGGCGCGTGTAGAGCTGCGTGAGCTTCTCCTCGAGGCCGCTCTCCGGATCGAGGAAGCCCACGGCCGCGAGCGAGGCTGCGTAGCGCGGGAAGGGGACGGGCAGATCCTCGACGAGCTTTCTCCCGAGGATTTTCGGGAGGTCCTTTTCCGGGAGGAGAGCGGACGCGACGGTCCCGCGGAACGGGACGCCGCGGACCTTCTCGACGACCTTCTGGGCTTCCGTGACGGCCTCGGGAAGCCGCTGCGAAAGCGGCGCGGCGGAGGGCGTCGCGGCGGACGCGGCGAGGGCAGCGGCGGCCGCGAGGACGGCCGCGACCCGCCCCGGAGCCCGCCCTTTCCCCGGCGAGACGGCGTCGCGTATCATGCGCGCGGATTCCACGACCGGATGAGGTGACACATCGGGGCCAGCTTAGCAGCGCGACCTCCATGCAACTTGCGATGAGCAATCCGCCTCCGGGCCCCATCGTCCTCTGGCTCTCGAGCCGCTACGAGAATCTCGAGCTGGCTCAGGCCGTGCTCGACCACGTCTGCAAGGTGCGTGGCGTCGGGACGGACGCCGAGCACTGGATGGGAGTCGCGCTCCGGGAGGCGCTCGCGAACGCGATCAAGCACGGCAACCGCCAGGACCCGGCCAAGAGGGTCTACCTGTCCCTCGGAGGGGCGGCGAACGTCATCGAGATCGTCGTCGGGGACGAAGGAGAGGGCTTCGAGGTGGCGGCGATCGCCGACCCCCTCGCCCCGGAGAACCAGATGAAGACCTCGGGCCGCGGCATCTTCTACATGAAGACGTTCATGGACGAAGTGACGTTCTCGCGAGGGGAGAACGGCGGAACGATCCTCTCAATGAAGAAGAAACTCGATTCCGACGAAAAGAAGGGAGTCCACACACCATGAAGACAAGCGTGACCGCACGGGATGCCGGGGACATCAAGATCATCGAACTTCACGGGAAGATCACGATCGGCGCGGGAGACCTCCAGATGCGCGAGGGGATCCACGCCGCGCTCGCGGCCGGTGCGAAGAAGATCGTCATCGACATGAAGGACGTCACGACGATCGACTCGTCGGGCGTCGGCGAGCTCGTCGGCTGCTACACGACCGCGACGCACCGCGGGGCGAAGCTGAAGCTGATGAGCCTGCCGCCG
>DATKLW010000084.1:0-25480 GCA_035542215.1 Thermoanaerobaculia bacterium
CCCAACCTTACACGCCCGCGGCGGGACCCCGGGAGTAGAATTGCGATCTCGTCTCATACATTCGGAAGGCCACGAAGAGGAGACGCCGATGACGTCGTTCACGGACGCGTCCGTGCTCGTCGCGGGAGGCACCGGCGGCCTGGGCCGCGCGATCGCTCTCGCCTTCCTGGAGGCGGAGGCCCGCGTCTCGGTCACGTTCCGTCACGCGCCGGAGCTCGAGGCGCTCCGGGACGCGGCGGGCCCCGCGGCGGATCGCCTCGACGGGCACGAAGCCGACGTCACGGACGAGCGTGCCGCGATCGCTCTCGTCGAGGCCTGCCGGGCCAAGCGCGGCCGGATCGACGTTCTCGTCAACGCCGTCGGCGGGTTCGCGGGAGGCAAGCCCCTCTGGGAATCGGACCCCGACCTCCTCGAGCGCATGCTCACCCTCAACCTTCGTTCGGCCTGGGCTCTGGCCCGGGCGGTCGTCCCGCTGATGCGGTCCGAGGGCCGCGGGGCGATCGTGAACGTCGCGGCGCACGCGGCCCTCGCGCCTCCTGCCGGCCTCGGCGCCTACGCGGCGTCGAAGGCGGCCGCGATCGCGCTGATCGCGTCCCTCGCGGCCGACCTCAGGGGCACCGGCGTGAGGGCGAACTCGATCCTGCCGTCGACCATCGACACGCCGGCGAACCGCAGGTCCATGCCGAACGCCGACTTCTCGAAGTGGTCGAAGCCCGAGGACATCGCCCGCGTCGTTCTCTTCCTCTCGGGCGACGACGCGAGACTCGTGAGCGGAGCGGCGATCCCGGTCTGACGACCCGGCCGCTATTTCGGATCGCTCTTGCGGGGAGCCGGCGCGCCTTCCACGAGGGTCCTGACGCGCTCGACCTTGTCCTGCACACAGCACGAGGGGTTCGCGGATTCCTCGAGGGCCCGCTTCATCCCGCGCCCGAGATGCAGGTGGAGATCCTTCAAGCGCGCCCGGAGCCGGGCGAAAAGGTGAGTCCCCGCGATTCCGATCGAACGGCTGATGTCCAGACGAACCCTCCGCCAGACGCCGACAGTGTAAGGCTGCCCGGGCTCAGCGCGGGATGACGCCGCCCGCCTCGACCACGGCCGGAAACAGCGCCGGGTCCTGACGGATGTGCAGGAGGGCGTCCGCCGTCTCGGGCGAGGTCTTCCGGAGCAGCGCCGCGAGGTTCGCGCGCGTGCCGTCGTCGACCGGCACCTTCGAGACCGCCTCGACCGTCACGGAGGTCCTCGGGAAGCGTTTTTCGCCGCCCTCCCTGAGAACGAGGTCCGTCATGAGCGGGTTCGGGTCGAGGACCTTGACACCCGGGTAGCCCGCGGTCGCGAACGCCTGCTCCCAGAGCGGCGTCACGTAGGGAAAGTGCGTGCAGTTGAGGCTCACGACGAGCGGTCCGCCCTTCGACGGTCTCTTTTCCAGCGCGTCGGCGACGAACCTCTTCACGTACGAGACCGTCTCGTCGCTCCCGGCGCCGCGCTCGATCGCGCCCGCGAGCTTGGGACACGCCTCGCCCACGACGCGGTCCGGCGCGACGCCCTTCTCGACGAGCAGGCCCTTGTGCGCGCCCGACTCGATCGTCGTCTTCGTCGCGAAGACGAGCGCGGTCGCCCCGGGCTTCGCGGCGAGCTCCTTCTCGATGAGGCCGGCGCCGAGGCTCACGATCTCGACCGTTTCGACGCCGCCCGACTTCGCGTGCGCCGTCCGCGGCCACACGACCGAAAGGGTGTTGCACGCGATCAGGATGAGGTCCGGGTGGTAACGCGCCTCCATCGCCGAGAGCGCGCCGTCGAAGATGCGCACCTTGTCGGCGTCGGCCTTGAGGTCGTTGAACCCCCACTTCGCATCGGGCTCGGCGTTCACGAAGACGATCCGGGCCGACTTCACGATGCCGCTCTCCGGCAGCCGCGCCGCGAGGTCGGCCGCGACGGAAAGCCCGCCGAGACCGGAATCGGTCACGACGATCGTGACGTCGGGCTTCTGACGCGCGGCGTCGCCGAACGCCCGCAAATCCCCGGCGCGGGCGCCGGATGCGGCCACGAGGAGAGCGGCGAGGACGGCGGAAGCGGGCCGGAGGAGGCGGTTCATGCCCGGACATTGGCACGGTCCGGGCCGGATTGCACCCCCGGCCCGCCAGGCCGACCCGGCGGCTCAGCGCTTCTTCTTCAGCGGCTTGCCGATCGTGAGCTTGAATCCGTCGGGATCGGTCAGGGAGAAGTCGCGGATCCCCCAGGGCTCGTCCTTCGGCTGCTGGTCGAGGACGCCGCCGGCGGCCTCGATCCGCCTGGCGACCGCGTCGACGTCCTGCGCGGTTTCGAGATAGATGCGGAAGCCCTCGCCTTTCTTCCGGTCGCGGCCCTTCTGCCAGTCGTCCTGCCCGAGCATGAAGACGGCCTTCCCGGCCCGCAGCTGGACCCCGGCGAGCTTCCCGTCCTTCTCCCAGCGCTCCTCGACCGCGAAGCCGAGGACGTCGCGGTAAAACGCGAGGCTCTTGTCGAGGTCGTTCGCGGTGAACCCCGGCGCCACGTCGTTGAGCGAGAGGGCCGACTTCGGCGCGGCCGGGCGCGCTTTCGCGGGCGCCTTCTTCGCTTTCTTCGCTTTCTTCGGCGCCGACTTCGCGGCGGGCTTCTTCGACTTCTTCTTCGTCGCCATGTTCCGTCTCCTTTACTGCGGCATCCTAGCCTTTTCGCGGAGCGCGTCGAGACTCCGCCTCTCTCACGCCGCGCCTCCGGCGCCCGCGAGGTACGCCACGAGCTGCTCGAACGTTCCCGCGAAGCCCTGCTGCATCGAGCCGATGCCGTTCTCGAACGCCTTGCGCTCCGCCTCCGAGGCGTGGAGCGGGCAGCCCTCGAGCGTGAGGAGCGTCTTCCCGCCGGACTCATCCAGCGTGAGGACGTTCAGGACCTCCAGCGGCCAGTCCGGGGCCATCGGGTGCCTCACGACGCCGCCGTTCACGTCGGAGAAGGACACGACGAAGACGAGGCGCGCGGGCTCGACGACCTCGCGGTAGACGAAACGGCCCCACGTCGTCGCCTTGCCGTCCGGCGCCGTCATGCCGTAAAGGAAGATGCCACCGGGCCGGAGGTCCATCATCCCGCCCAGCCAGGAGAAACCTTTCGGGCCCCACCACTTCGCGAGGCGCTCCGGCTCCGTCCACGCCTTCCAGACGAGGGAGCGCGGCGCGTTGAGCGTCCGTGAAATGACGAGCTTCGGCCCGCCCGAGAGCGCGGCGAGGTGGTTCTCGAGGCGGTCCATCGTCTGCCTGTTGCCCTGGAGCGCGCCGAAGACGTTGACGAAGCGGTCGCGCGCCTCCTTCGTCCTGCAGAGCATGTGCATCGAGACGCGCGTCCGCCCGCTCCCCTCGTCCGTGAACGTCACGGTGACGTCGAAGCGGTCCTCGTCGCGCTCGGCCGAGCCGTGCTCGTAGACGAGGCGCTCGGGGCGGACGACCTCGACGTAGCGCGTCAGGTTCGGGTAATCGGTCCCGTCCGGGCCGTGCATCGTGAGCCGCCAGGCGCCGCCGGGCCTCACGTCGATCTCGTGCGTCGTCACCGTGAATCCGTTCGGCCCGTACCAGCGCGCGAGATGCTTCGGATCCGTCCAGGCCTGCCAGACGAGGTCGCGCGGGGCGTCGAAAACGCGCGACGTCGCGATCTCGCGGTCGGCGGTCGGACTCGAGGACGCCACCGCCCTGTTCGACTCCACGAGCGCCGTCGCGAGGCGCTCGAGGGACTGCGACCAGCCGGGTTTCTGGCCGCGCGCCATCATCGGGTCGCGCGGAATGGTCTGCCGCACGGTGAGGCGCGTCTTCCCGCCCTCCTCCTCGAAGGTCACGACCGTGTCGACGCGCACGTCGCCGTGGGCGACGGCCGTCCACGCGAGCCGCGACGGACCTTCCACCTCGAGGACGGAGCCTTCCATCGGGTACTCGGTCCCGTCCGGCGAGCGCATCGTCAGCGTGAACGGCCCGCCGGGGCGCAGCTCGACGCTGCCGCGCGGCGTCGTGAAGCCCATGGGGCCCCACCAGCGCGCGAGGTGCGCGTGCGACGACCACGCCTCCCAGACGAGCGCGCGCGGCGCGTCGAAGAGGCGGGAAATGACGACGGCTTCGGGCGCCTCGGGCTCGGGTTCACGGGCGGCGGCTTTTCCGGACATTACGGGTCTCCTTCTTGTCGTCTTTCTTCCCGTTCTGCGCCTTCAGCTCGCGCAGATAATCGTCGAGGCGGTCGAAGCTCTCCTCCCAGAAACGGCGGAAGTGCTCCGTGAAATCCGCGACTTCCTTCAGCGGGCCGGCGTCGAGCCGGCACGGGCGCCACTGCGCCTCTCGTCCCTTCGAAATGAGCCCGGCCCGCTCGAGCACCTTCAGGTGCTTGGAGACGGCGGGCAGGCTCATCGTGAACGGCTCGGCCAGCTCCGTCACGGTGGCTCCGCCGGAAGAAAGGCGGGCGAGGATCGCGCGCCTCGTGGGGTCCGCGAGAGCCGAGAAGGTCGCGCTGAGGGGGTCGGTCGCGGGTGTCATCGTACTTAACCGCTTGGTTAAGTTAGGACGAGCCGCGCCGCCTGTCAAGCGGATTCGTTCCGGTCCGCGGGCCGCTCAGGGCGGCGTGATGAGGCCCGTCGTGATCGCGGCGAGCGTCGCGCCGCTCACGAGCCCCCAGAGCAGGACTCCCTGTGCGAGCGGACGGATCCCGACCCGGCGCAGAACGTCGCGCGTCAACCCGGCGCCGATCAGATAGAGCGTCACGACGAGGCTCTGCCGCGCCACCGCGACGAGGACGGTCCACACGGGCTGAAGCGGCGGCAGCGCCGTCCGCAGGGCCGCGGCCGCGAGGAACCCGAGGATGAACAGGGGGAACTTCACCCTTTGCCGGGACCGCGTCGCGAACGCGGCCACGAGGACGCACGGCATGATCCAGAGGGCGCGCGTGAGCTTGACCGTCGTCGCCACGGCGAGAGCTTCCGCACCGTAAGCGGACGCGGCGCCCACGACGCTGCTCGTGTCGTGGATCGCGAGGCCGGCCCAGAGGCCGAAAGTCGCCTGCCCCATCCCCAGGAAGCGGCCGACGGCGGGGAAAAGCACCAGCGCGGCGGCGTTCAGCGTGAAGACGGTCGCGAGCGCGACCGCGATCTCCTCGGTCTTCGCCTTGACGACCGGACCCATCGCGGCGATGGCGCTCCCGCCGCAGATCGCGGTTCCGAACGAGATCAGCGTCGAGAGAGGTTCCGCCGTCCCGAAGAGCCGCCCGAGGACGTGCCCCGCCGCGAGCGTGACCGCGATTCCGACCACCGTGTAGGCCGCGGACCGGGCGCCCACCCGCCAGACCGTCGAGAGACTGAGAGAGAACCCGAGGCCGACGACCGACGCCTGGAGCAGGACCTTGCTCCAGACCGCGGTCCGGCGCGGACCGGGGTTTCCGAAGATGAGGCTGAAGAGGATCCCCGCCGCCAGCGCCGCCGCCGGCCCGACCCACGGAAGGAGGCACGCGGCGGCCAGGGCGAGAAACGCGAACGGCCGGAGCGACGAGGACATTCGGCTGTTTCTCCGGGCCGGGGAGTGTACAAGGCGCCCCACGGGAGCATGAACATGCTCTGGGCAGGCCTCCGTCTTCGCACAAATTTGGAGGCGAGACCCCACCCCCCGTTGAACCGTCGGCTCTCGAAGCGCGACGGTCCGGCCGCTCTCTGCGGCCGGCGCTGGCAACGGGCACCTGCCTGGCGCGCGGCGCGGAGACGACTCCCGCCGCGCCGCTTCTCCGTTGCGCGCCCTCAGCCGCGGGTCCTAGAATTCACCGCGCACCCGCTCAGGGGAGGTGCAGCGCAGATGACCTCGAACCGGACCGCTGCCTGCGTTCTTTGCGGCCGAACCGCGCACCTCTCATCCAACTCGGCCGCCGTGCAGCTCGACTGCGAGGAATGCGGCCCGTTCGAGATCACGATCGGCGTCATCGGCCACCTCCGCACGGATGCCCGCACGAAGGCGGCCGTCCTCGCGGAGGTCCGCCGCCAGCTCGACGTCGGCGTCGCGAGGCCGCACATCAACCTCGAGATCCTGCAGGCGCTCAAAGCGCGCTGAATCGGCGGCAGGTCCTACTTCAGCCGCGGAGCCAGCCAGTCGACCCAGCGGCGAAAGACCTCACGGCTGCGGACGGGGTCGCCCGGGAAGTGCCCTCCCACGGGGATCGCGACGAACGACGTCTCGACACCGGCCTCCTTGAGCGCCCGAAAGAGCTTGAACGCCTGCGTGTACGGGACGCGGAAGTCGCCCGTGTCCGCGAGGATCAGCGTCGGGGTCTTCGCCCGCGTCGCGTACGTGATCGGCGACTGCGCACGGTAGAGGGCGTCGCCTCCCGGCGAGAACGGCGTGGCGTTTCCCTTCAGCCCGTACCTCATCTGGATGTTGCCGTCCGAGAAGGCGTACTGGTCGGCGAGGTCCGTCACGGGAGCGCCCGCGACGGCCGCCTTCCAGCGCGTGTCGTGGCCGATGAGCCAGCTCGTCATGTAGCCGCCGTACGACCAGCCCGAAACGGCGATGCGCGAGGGATCGACGAAGCCCTTCTTGACGAGCGCGTCGACCCCGGCGAGGACGTCGCGGCCGGGCCCGTCGCCCGCGTCGTTGAAAATCGCCCGCTGGTACGCGTTCCCCCTGTTGTCGCTCCCGCGGTAGTTCGGCGAGAAGACGGCCCAGCCCTGCGCCGCGAAGAGGTGCGCCGCGGACGAAAACGCCACCGTCGAGGCGGCCTGAGGGCCGCCGTGAATGAAGAGCACGAGCGGGACTTTCGCCCCCGGCGCGAGGCCGGGCGGCAGGACGACGACGCCGTCCTCCTCGAATCCGTCCGGACCCTTCCACGTGAAGGACTCGACCTTGCCGAAATCGCGGCCGGCAATCTCGGCGTTCAGGTCGGTGAGACGCTTCGGCGCCGAGGATGCGGACGCCATCCACCAGAGCTCGCCCGGACGGTTCGGCTGGCTGCCCACGAAGGCGATTGCCCCGTCCGCTCCGACCGACACGTCGACGAAGAACGACCAGGCCGGGATGACGTCACCGAGGTCGAGCCGCGTCGCCGGGCCGTCCAGCGGCGCCCTCCAGATCGAAGTCCGCGTGCCGTCGTTGCCGCCCACGATCAGAGCCTTTCCGTCGGGAGTCCAGACGGACGCGTAGAAACAGCGGTCGATCCGCTTCGTCAGGTTCGTGCCCTCTCCCCCGGCGGCGGGCGCCACGTAGACGTCGTTCACGTTGTTCGGGTCGCGGTCGCGGGGGCACCAGTACGAGAGCTTCGTGCCGTCGGGAGAGAAAACCGGGAAGCCTTCGAACTGAGGCTTGCCCGTCACCGCACGGATCGCGCCGGTCTCGACGTCGAGCACCCGGACCGTGGCCGCGTCGCTGTCGCCCGAGTGCGGCGTCTCGACGCGGACGAACGCGATTGACTTGCCGTCCGGCGACCACGAGAGGGGCGACGACGGCGGGCTCGGCGGAAGGGCTTCAGGCAGGCTCCAGGCGCCCGACGTGAGCCGCTTCGCCTCGCCGCCCTCGGCCGGGACGAGCCAGATGTGGACCGGCATCGGCGCCTCGGACACGTAGAGGCTGTCGCTGCCCACCTCGAAGAGGTCGTTGCCCTTCTCGATCTCGGCCTTGTTCGGCCGCTCGTCCTCGGCGGCGAACGCGAAGGCTTTTCCGTCCGGGCGCCAGGCGAAGTGCTGGACGCCGGAAGGGGCGTTCGTCACCCTCTGCGCCTCGCCGCCGGCCATCGGGAGGACGAAGATCTGGGTCTGCGCGTCCTTCCCGGCTCCGTCCACGGCGAGGAACGCGAGCCGGTCGCCCGACGGCGACCAGCGCGGATGGGAGACGCCCTTGCGGTCGTGCGTGAGCGGCCGCAGCGCCCCCGTCGCGACGTCGACGAGATCGAGCTCGGGGATCCACTTGTTCTTGGCGAAGTCCGCGCGGGTCACGACGACGGCGATCGATTTGCCGTCCGGCGAGATCCGGGGGGAAGACACGCGGACCAGCTTCTCGAGGTCGTCGATCGAGATTCGCTTCCTCGCCGGCGCATCGGCAGCGCCGAGCGGGAACGCGACAGAGAGGAGCAGGCAGGCGGCGAGCGAGCGGAAGCGGCGCGTAACGGTCACGGATCCCCCTTCGGTTCAGGCGTGGATGGGTCGCAGGGAATCCTACGCAACCGCCCGGGAAAGGTTCTACTCCAGCTTTTTCAGCTTGATCGGGCCGTTCGCCCTGAGCCCGCCGTACGCCCCGGCGTGGTTGAACCACCATCCTTCGAGGGACGTCCCGTCCTCGGACACCTTGACGACGAGGTCCATCGTGTTCCCGGTGGCCTTGAGCACCCTGAACTTCAGCGTGGCGCCGCTGAAGCGGTCGGAGACGTCACCCACGATCGTGCCGAGCCAGATCGTCTCGCCGTCGAGCGTATTGCCCTTGGCGGCAGTGATCCTGATCGTGAGGCCGCCTTTGCAGAATGCGTTCTGCCACTGTCCGTCCCATTTTCCGACGAGCCTGGCCGCCAGGCCGGCGTCGTCGGCCCGGGCAGGGACCGGAAGTGCCAGCACGCAGAGGGTGAGCAGGGAGCGGGCGAGGAACGAGAGCCTGCGAATCCGCATCACGAACGTGCCTCCTTTCGCGCAATGACATCGCGGCGTCGAGGCTTCCCTGCTTCGAGACGTGGTGGTCCTGACTACAAGGTATAGGAACCCGGACGGGCCCCGGCAAGGGCCTCAAACGGCAAAAAGACCCGCGCATGCGGGCCTAAGTGCCTGACCTGCCTTAAGTGGGGAGTCGAGATGGTCGGGACGGCGGGATTCGAACCCGCGACCCCTTGAACCCCATTCAAGTACGCTACCAGGCTGCGCCACGTCCCGACCGAGGACAAGCATCGAAGGGAGCGAAGCCCTTCGGGGGTAGCGGTTTATACCACGCCGCCGGGCGGGCCGCAGGGTCTTGCGGCGACTCGCGTCTCAGAGCTTGACGGCCGGGAAAGAGCCCGAGATCCGGGAGCGCAGGCCGTTCCAGCGGGCCTCCGACATCTCGATCGTGGGCGGGATCAGGCGGCCCAGCCCGAACGGAAGCCGTGCGACCCGGGCGTTGTAATCGGCCTCCACCGCGAGCGCTTCGGCGAACTCCGGGTCGTCGCGCTTGATGAACGCGCGGCGTTTCCCGTCGGGGTGCGTGACCTCGAATATCGACGCGTTGAAGCGTGAAACGACGACTCTCATTTCCGGAACCGACTTCGCCGCCTATCTTAATCGACCGCCCGCCGGGCGCTTCAGTGGCAGGGCGCGTCGGCCACGGGCGTGTGCGGACCCATGTGCAGCCAGCGCATGACGGGCACGCCGAAGCCGCGCGCGATCGTGAACGCCGCGAAGGCGACGAGGAGAACGCCCGCGACGCGGGCGACGTGCTTCCGCCAGACCGCCGAGAGCATCGACCCGAAGAACGCGGACAGGAGAAGCGCCGGAACGGTCCCGAGTCCGACGCCGGCCATCGTGAGCGCGCCCTTGAGCGGGCTGCCCGTCGCGGCGGCCGCCGCGACGCCCGCGTAGACGAGCGGACACGGGAAGAACCCCATCGCGAGGCCGACGACGAGCGGGAAACCCGTGGGCCGCTGCTGGAGAAGCGGCCCCATCACGCGCGCCCAGACCGGCGCGAGCCACCGCGAGATCGCGTCGTCGCCGCGGCCGAGAAGGCCGAGGAGGACGAGGCCGGCGAAGAGGAGCGCGAGGCCCGCGGCGACCGTCACCACGCGGCCGCCGACCGACAGGGCGGCGCTCTTGACGATCGCGCCTCCGAGCGCGCCCGCGAGCGCGCCGAGGAACATGTACGACGTGGCCTTCCCCGCCTGAAGGAGAAGCTGCCGGACGAGAAGCGCGCCGCTCCGCGCGCCCGCCGAGGCGGCGGCGGCGAAACCCCCGCACATCCCGACGCAATGGGCGGAGGCGGCGAACGTGAGGGCGGCGGCGACGGCGAGCTCGTTCATGCGGAAGCGCCTCCAAGACGTGCGGGCGGCAGCGGGAAGCGCGTCAGCCGCTGCGAGTGGACGACGACGAGGAGGCTCGACGCGACCATCGCGACGGCGCCGAAGAGCGGGTGCAGGAGGCCCGAGACGGCGAGCGTGATCCCGATGCCGTTGTAGAAGAACGCCCAGAAGAGGTTCTGGCGGGCCGTGCGCACGGTGCGATGCGCGAGCGCGATCGCCCACGGGAGCTTCCTCAGGTCGCCTCTGAGGATCGTCACGTCCGCGACCTCGCGCGCGAGGTCGGTGCCGGACTCGAGCGTGACGCCCGCCGACGCGACGCCGAGGGCGGGCGCGTCGTTGATCCCGTCGCCGACCATCACGGGCGACTCCCCCGCCGCGACCGACGCGCGGATGCGGTCCAGCTTTCCCTCCGGCGAGAGGCCGCCCGACGCGGCAAGGCCCGGGAAGCCGGACGCGAAGGACGTGACGCGCGCGGGCGCGTCGCCGGAAAGGACCTCGAGAGAGAGACCGCGGGCGCGCAGCGCGTCCACGGCCCCGCCGGCTTCGGGGCGCGTGCGATCGGTGAAGAGGAGAATTCCTGCGAAGGTGCCCGAGCACGAGACGAAGGCCGCAGTCGTGCCGGCGGCGGATGCGTCTGACGTGGCGTCTACCGAAACTCCGACGAACCCGGCCGTCCCGATTCTCACGACCTCGCCGCCGACGTGAGCTTCCACGCCGCGCCCCGGCGTCGCCCTGAACTCTTCCACTTTCAAAGAAATCTCCTCTTCGGTCCCCTCTTCGGTCCTTCTTCCGGTCTCTTCCTCTCCCGCCGCCGCGCAGATCGCGCGGGCCACGGGGTGCTCGCTGCCGTGCTCGACGGCCGCGGCGAGGGCGAGGAG
Organism: Thermoanaerobaculia bacterium; assembly: GCA_035542215.1. Classification (GTDB taxonomy): domain Bacteria; phylum Acidobacteriota; class Thermoanaerobaculia; order UBA5066; family UBA5066; genus Fen-183. Next base: position 10,866 of record DATKLW010000084.1, read on the forward strand.
CCGCACGCGCGTCCAGCCCGGCGCGGGGCGGACGTCCGCGAGCGAGAGCCGGCCCGTCGTGAGCGTCCCCGTCTTGTCGAGGAAGACGCGCTTCGCGCGCGCGAGCGCCTCGAAGACGGCGCCCGACCGGACGAGAACGCCCGCGGCCGCGGCTCGTCCGACCGCTGCCGTCGAGGCGAGCGGCGTCGCGATGCCGATCGCGCACGGGCAGGCGATGAGGAGGACCGAGAGCGCGTTCATGAGGCCCTCGCCGGGGCCCGCGCGGCGCGTCCAGTACGCGAGCGTCAGCACGGCCACGGCGAGGACGAACGGCACGAATGCCGCCGAAAGCCGGTCCACGAGCGGCGCGAGCGTGTACCGGCCCGCGCGCGACTCGGCGACGAGCTTCACGAGGCGCGCAACCGTCGTCTCGGGGCCCGTCCGCCGCGCCTCCACGAGGAGGCTGCCGTCCTGGTTCAGCGTCCCTGCCGCCACGGCGTCGCCCGGGCCGCGCGAGGCGGGCACGCTCTCGCCGGTGATCTCGGCCTCGGAAACGCTCGCCGTCCCCTCCAGGATCACGCCGTCCACGGCGATGCGCTCGCCGGGCCGGACGCGGATGACGTCGCCGGGCCGGAGCGCGTCGACGCCGACCTTCTCCTCGACGCCTTCACGGACGCGCGAGGCCTCGGACGGGAGCTGCCTCACGAGCGCGGAGAGCGCGTCCGTCGTCCGGGCGCGCGACGAGGCCTCGAGATACCGCCCGATCGTGACGAAGAGGAGGATCCCCATCGCGGTGTCGAGGTAGATCGGGCCGCCGCCCGAGAGGACGGACCTCACGGACAGCGCGAATGCCGCGAGGACGCCGATCACGATCAGCGCGTCCGTGTCGAGCGCGCGGTCCTTCAGGCGCTTGAGGCCGCGGTTCAGGAACGGCAGGCCGAGGAGGACGAGCGCCGGCGTCGCGAGCGCGAGGAGCGCCCAGCGCACCCACGCCTCGCCCGCGGCGCGGTCCGTCTCGGCGCCGCGCGTGTACAGCACGAAGCTGCACATCATGACGTTCATCGCGAGGAACGCGCCCACGCCGACGGCCATGAGAAGGCCCGAAGCCTGCCCGTGGCCCGAGGCGCCGCCCGTGATCCGGTGCGCGAGCGCGCATCCCCCGCAGCAGTAGCACGGGCCGGCCGGCTGCCGGCGAAGGCCGGCGACCGGCAGGCCGCAGTGCGCACAGAGGGGCAGCGGCGGCAGCGTCTGGCTGGACGCCGGGGACGCCAGGGCCGCCGCCACGGCGCTCAACGGGCCGCGGCCGGAGTCGCGACGGGCTGGCCCGTCTCGAGGTTGAGGAGCACGGGGTTCGCCTTCCGCGATCCGAGCCAGACCCAGATCAGGCCGACGATCGCGGCAGCCGAGACGACCCAGAGGAGTCCGTAGAGGAAGCGCCCCTCGCCCGGGAAGAACGACGATCTCGGTGTCTTCATCAACCCCTCCTCCCCCCGACGAACAGCGCGGCCGGGAACGTCTCGGATTGGTCCTTCGCCTTGACGGTGAGCGTGAACGGCACGACGCTCGACGCGACCTCGGCGCGCGGGACACGCACGGTGATCGTGAAGCGTTTCTCGGTCCCCGCCGGGACGCTCGGGTCCGCGAGGCCGTCGAGGACGACGTCCTTCGGGAGGCCGTCGGACGTCACGACGAGGTCCACGGGCGCCTTTCCCTTGTTCGTGGCCCTGAGGAGGAACCGCGACTCGGCGAACGCGGTCTGCCCGGTCGCCTGCTCCATGTAAACGGGCGAAAGCCGGAAGGCGACGTCCTGCCGGAACGCGATCGCCAGGACGAGTGCGACGCCGAACCCGACCGTCGAGATCCCAACCAGCGCCCGCTTGGCGTCCCACTGCTTCAGGCCGGCTCTCCCGAAATCGAACGCGAGGAGGCCGGGGCGCTTCCTCTTGCCGAGGATCAGGTCGCAGGCGTCGATGCAGTTCCCGCAGCGCGTGCACTCGATCTGGAAAGAGCCCTCCCGGATGTCGATCTCCATCGGGCAGACCCTCGTGCAGAGGTTGCACTGGATGCACGGGCCCGTCGCCTCCGAGTAAGCGACGTGGAGGCTCCGCCCGTCCTCGAGGATGCCCTGCAGAAGCCCGTACGGGCAGACGGACCGGCAGAACTTCTCTCTCAGGAACGCGAAGTCGAGGAAGAAGAGAACGGCGGTGAGCAAACCCAGGAGTCCGATCCAGGGTGAAACGTCGAAGCTCGCGAGGCGGCGGATCACCTCGGGGAGCGGAGCGAAATACGCCATGAAAAGCAGAGAGAAGAGGATCGAGAACGGCAGGAGCAGCGCGAGCGTCACGACGCGCACGGCCGCGTGCTCTCTTCCCTTCAAAGAAATTCTCCGAACGACTTTCTTCGCGAGTGCGTCGAGGTCGTTCGCGTACTCGCTGAATACCATCTGCGGGCAGGCGTACGCGCAATAGACGCGCCCGAGGATCAAAGAGGCGGCCGCGACGAGCCACATCGCGAACATGAGCGCGAGCCAGATGAGCGTCCACTCGTCCAGCCAGATCTCATGACGGAAGAAGTAGAACCGGCTGACCGTGAAGTCGAACCGGAAGAGGTCGAAGAGCGGAAGCACCGCGAAGACGGCGAAAAACCCCAGCTGGACGAGCCTCCGTTGCTTCGCGAACCTTCCCGTCCAACCCGGAAGTGCCATGGTCAGTATTTCAGGCGGGCGTTCGGAACCGGTTCGACCTGCAGCTCCCGGTGGAACGAGTAGCGCTGCATCGTGAACGCCTTCGTCGGGCAACGCGTCGCGCACATCGAGCAGCGGATGCACGCCGTTTCGTCCTTCAACATGACGCCGCCGAGGACGTCGAGCTCGGCCGGCTCGAACTTCGCGAGCTGCTCGGACGTGATCCCGAGCTGCTCCCCCGCCATCGCGAGGAGGCGCGGGTCGGAGGCGACCTGCGAGAGCCCGACGAGGTGGAGGCAGTCGTCCGGGCAGACGTCGACGCAGCCGTTGCACGCGATGCAGTGCTGGCCCTCGAAGTACGTCTGGACGTCGCAGCGCAGGCAGCGTTCGGCCTGCCGGCGCGCCTCGGCTTCCGGGTAGTTGCGCTCGACCATCCGGTCGGCCGCCGTCGGGAGCTCGTTCGGACTGGGCGCCTCGGACGGCGGCAGGCGCCGCTCCTCGATCTCCCAGTCCTGCCCCATCGTGTACGCGGCGGGCGACCACTCGTACTTGAGGACGACGCTCGTCGTCGACTTGCGGAGGTAGTCGTGGATGCCGCGCGCGGCCACCTGCGCGGACGCGATCGCGTCGATGAAGAGACGCGGTCCGAGGACGACGTCGCCGCCCGCGAAGACGTCCGGACGGGAGGTCTGGAGCGTCTCGCTGTCGACCTTGACGAGGCCGCGGTCGGTCAGCTCGATCCCGTCCTCGGGCGTGAGGAAATCGAACTCGGCGCTCTGGCCGATCGCGAAGATGACCGTGTCGACCTCGATCGTCTCCTTCATGGACTCGTCGAACTTCGGGTTGAACCGCTTCTCGGTGTCGAAGACGGAGAGGCACGACACGAACTCGACGCCGGCGACCTTGCCGTTCCCGAGGATCGCCCGCGGCCCGAGAGCCGGGTGGAGCTGCAGGCCCTCGTGGAGCCCTTCCTCGATCTCGACGGCGTCCGCCGGCATCTCCTCGCGCGACTCGAGGCACGCGACGTGGACTTCCGTGACGCCGGCCCGGCGCGCCGCGGTGCGGGCGACGTCGGCGGTCACGCGGAAGTCCTCGCTCTCGTTCGCGTCGTTCCGAAGGGCCGAGCGCGCGACGTCGAACGCGACGTTGCCGCCGCCGATGACGAGGACGCGCGGCCCGATCTCGATCTTCTGGCCGAGGTTCACGAGCTTGAGGAACTCGAGGCCGTTCACGACGCCCGGGAGGTCGGCGCCGGGGATCTTGAGGCGCCGGCTCCCCTGCAGGCCCGCGCCGATGAAGAACGCCTCGTAGCCCTGCGCCCGGAGGTCGGACATCGTGAGGCCCGGCGAGCCCACGCGCGCGCCGAGGCGCAGCTCGACGCCCAGCGACAGGATCGCGTCGATCTCGGCCTTCACGAGCTCGCGGGGCAGCCGGTAGAGCGGGACGCCGAGCGTCAGCATGCCGCCCGGCACCGGGTTGGATTCGAAGACCGTGACTTTGTATCCGGCCCGGGCGAGGTCGTGGGCGACCGTGAGGCCTCCCACGCCCGAGCCGATCACGGCGACCTTCTCCGCGTAGTTTCCCTTCGGGATCAGCATCCGCCCGTCCGCGAAGCGGTGGTACTTCTCGAAGCTGCCGGTTTCGTTCCCGTGCAGCTCGCAGGCCCAGCGCTTGATCGCGCGAATCGCGACGGGAGCGTCCACGCTCCCGCGCCGGCACGCCGCTTCGCACGGCGCGCCGCAGATGCGGCCGCAGATCGAGACGAAGGGGTTCGTCGCGCGCGCCGACGCGTACGCGTCCTCGTCCCGGCCCTCGGCCACCGCGGTCACGTACCCGCAGGCGTCCGTGAAGACCGGACAGCCGACGCGGCACTTGACCTGCTCGACCCAGTAGCGCTCGGCGTCCGGGATCCGGAGCCGGCGGTACGCGGATGAAATCGCCGTGATCGCCGTGCCCATGGAAAGCTACTCGCTGTCCTCTTTGGACGTGAACGCGAAGACGAGCAGACCCACGACGAAGGCCAGGAGAATCACGCCGATGACGGCGTGCCAGCCCGCGCCGGGGACCAGCATGATCCGGTTCGCTTCCTGGACGAGCGTTCCGCGCGTCGCGTGCGTGGTCTCGCCGGCCCAGTACGTGTAGAGGTACCAGAGGCCGAAGAGGCAGAAGCCGACGTAGGTGAACTTCAGGAACGTCGGGATCGGAGTCCCGGCCCGCTCCGTGATCCAGCCCCCGGCGAGCTCGTGGATTTTCTCGTTCTCAGGCTTGTCAGCCATTGTTCTCTCCTTTGTCGTCGTCGTCGAGCATCCGGAACTTCGGGGACTCGTCGTCCTTCATCGCGCCGGTCTTCACCGCCCAGACGAGCAGGCAGAGCGCGGAGGCGACGAAGGACGCCATGAGCGCGTAAACCCCGTAGATCTCGTGCCAGGCGGCGAGCGTCATGTTCACTGCTCGTAGTCGTGAGCCGGGCGCCAGTCCTTCTGGCGGCCGAGCGTCTGGATGTACGCGATGAGGCCGTCGAGCTCCTTCGGATCGCTCGCGATCCACGGGAAGGGCGGCATGACGGACCCGGGCACGAGGGCGCGCGGGTCGCGGAAGTGCGTCACGTGCCACTGCCGGTCGTACTTGCCGCCGACGCGGGAGAGGTCCGGACCGATGCGCCGCGTCCCGAAGAGGTGCGGCGAGTCGTACACGAACTCGTCCGGCGTGGAGACGGGGCTCTTCACCCCGCGCCAGCCGTAGCGGATCGTGTCCGCCTCGATCGTCCGCGTCTGCTGCGTGTGGCAGTACCAGCAGCCCTCGCGGACGTAGATCGCGCGACCCAGCATGACCTTCTCGGCCTCGGGGTCGCCGGCCTTCGCCATCGCGGGATAGTTCTTGAGGCCGGGGACGGGCTTCGTCCAGCTCGCGTCGAAGAACGGGGGCGCGAAGGTCGTCAGGATCGCGCCGATCGCGAAGAACCCGACGGCCGCCCCGATGAAGAGCCCGCTCGATTTGTCGACTTTGCTCAGCATGGCGTGCTCCTTACGCGGCCACGGCCGGGCGGTCGCGCCGGCCGGTCCACGTGATGAGGAGGTTCCAGAAGAAGATCAGGATGCCCAGGAACATGAGCGTCCCGCCGGCGAGACGCACGAGCCAGAAGGGCTTGATGAACTTCACGGTGTCGATGAACGGGATCGTCGTGTCGTTCCACTGCAGGCCCTGCAGGAAACCGCCGATCCAGAGCGAGACGAAGAACGAGAGGCCGCCCACGAGCCACAGCCAGAACGTCGCGTTCGCGAGCGCGTCCGAGTGGAGCTTCGTCTTGAGCATGCGCGGGATCGCGTAGTACGCCGAGCCGATCGCGAAGAACGAGAAGGCGCCGAGGACCGCCATGTGCGCGTGCCCGACGATCCAGTCCGTCTTCGAGACGATCGCGTTGACGCTGCGCAGGGAGTGCATCGGGCCCTGGAAGCACGTCAGGAGGTAGAAGATCGTCCCGGTCATGAGGAACTTGATCGGGACGTTGTCCTTCAGCTGGTGCCACTGGCCCTTCATCGTCGCGAGGAAGTTCCAGACGAGCGACCAGACCGGGATCATGAGCATGACCGAGAAGAGGATCGCGACCGTCTGGAGCCACTGGCTGATCGGGCCGTGCAGCATGTGGTGCGCGCCCGTCCAGACGTAGACGAAGGCGAGAGACCAGAAGCCGACCATCGAGAGGCGGTGCGAGTAGAGCGGCGTCTCGGCGGACTTCGGGATGAAGTAGTAACCGATCCCGAGGCCGAGCGGAGTGAAGATGAGGCCGACCGCGTTGTGGACGTAGAACCAGTTCAGGTTCGCCTGGTTCGTGCCCGACGTGAACATCGTCGCGAAGTTCCCGACGAGGTAGACGACGGCCGTCCAGAGGAGCGACGCGACGATGTACCAGATGGAGACGTACATCTGCTGGTACTTGCGCTTCACGACGGTCATCACGATGTTCGCCGTGAACATGAGCCAGGCGACGACGACGAGGATGTCGAGGACGAACGGAAGCTCGGCGTACTCGAGGCCCTGCGTCATTCCCGCCGAGAGCGTCACGACGGCGCCGAGGATGATGGCGATCCAGAGGTACAGCGTCGCCATCCCGAGCTTCTCGCTCCAGAGCTTCACGCCGCAGAGCCGCGGGATCATGTAGAAGCACAGGCCCATGTCGGCGGCGAGGAGCCAGCCGAACAGCATCCCGTTCGTGTGCACGGGACGGATGCGCCCCCACTGCAGCCACGAGATGTTGCCGAGGAGCGTCGGCATGTTCATCTTGCCGGCGACGATGAGGGCCACGAGGCCAGACACCACGAAAAAGAGCGAGGCCACGAGGATGAAGCCGAATGCGGCCTTGTCCTCGTGCTCGAGAACCTGGGCCGCGCTGCCGGGTCCGGCTGCGGCCGCGACGCTGCTCATGCGTTTACCTCCCTGAAGTGCGGTTGATTTCGGCGACCTTCGCCGGCTCCGCCTTCGGGGCGGGCCGGGTCAGGCTCGTGATGTAGTTGATGACGTCCCCGATCGTCTTGTCGTCGAGCGAGAAGTCGAATCCCGCGGCCGGCATCGCGGTTCCCTGGACGCCGTACTTGATCGACTCGTGGAGCCTCGCGTACGAGACGGACGCGATGAAGGGCGCGTTCCGGAGGTTCCGCGGGCGCGGGACGATGTCCTCCGCGTTCGGGCCGTGGCCGTCGGCCTTCTTGCCGTGGCAGCCCCAGCACCGGTTCAGGAAGATCGCCTCGCCGCGCGCGATGCTCTCGGGCGCGTACGCGACGAGGTTCGCGGCGGGAATCACGCGGCCCTTCGGGACCTGCGCCGCCGAATCCTTCGACCACGCCGCGAGGACGTAGTCGACGAGGGCGGCCGCTCCCGGCTCGCCGCCGAGCACCTTGCCCCACGGCGCCATCGACGTGCCGGGCACGCCGTTCATCACGCTCGCGACGAGGCGCTCCCTCGTCTTCGTCCGCATGAACGCGGCCTTCGTGAGGTCGCGCGGCTTCGGGTCGAGGTACTCGGCGATCAGGCCGTTCCCCTGCCCCTTCTCGCCGTGGCAACGCGAGCAGAGCGCCGCGAACCGCTTCTCGGGCTCGGCCGGCACGTCGGGCACGCGCCGGGAGAGGAGGTACGCGGAGAGCGAGTCGAAGATGTCGTCCGGCAGCGGATACGGGGGCATGAGCGAGCCGGGGACGACGCTCTTGGGATCGCGGAAGTGCGCGAGGAGCCACGGGCTCTCGCGCTGCGCCGACGTGTAGGCGAGCTCCGGGCCGACGCGGCCGTCCCTCTCGTCGAGCTTGTGGCACGAGAGGCAGCCGACCTTCGGGAGCAGCGCCGCGCCGCGCTGCGCGGGCGACTGCGCCGCGAGCTGCGCGCCCGTCTCGTGGCCGACGATCGACTCGAGCGGCAGCCACTTGGGGCGCTCGGCCTGCGCGGCCTGGAAGGACGCGAGCGGCGCGCGCGAGATGTGCGCCCCCTGCTGCGCCTTCAGGAACGCCACGAGCGACATGCGCTGCGCGTCCGTGAGGTCCTGGCGCGGCATCGTGGACGTCGGGTTCGTCGCGCGCGGGTTCTCGATCTTCGACTTGACGTACTGCCAGCGGCGCCGGCGCCCGACCTCGGAGAGCTCGGGACCGATCGAGCCGTAGGAGAGGCCCGCGATCGTGTGGCACGTGTAGCACGCGCGCTCGAAGAAGAGCCGGCGGCCGGCGTTCACGAGCGGGGCGCCCGCCCAGTCCGGCTGGGTGTGGCACTGGACGCAGTTGGACTGGATGAGCTCCTTCGGGAGGAGCGGCCAGGGCCACTCCTCGGCGCCGTGAGCCTGCTCCGTGTCGACCGCGCGGCCCTGCCCGTCGTGGCAAATCGTGCAGCCGAACGTCTCGAAGCGGTGCCCCGGGACGGGCGGATGCGTCCGGAGCGGCTGGTCGGCCTTCGTGAAGCGCGGGTCGTCGGCCGCGATGTGGCAGGTCTGGCAGCGGTCGACGCGCTCGGCGCCGAAGCTCCGGACGATCGTTTGCTCGATCGCGGGCCGGCGGGCGGTGAGCGCCGCCTTTACGGCGTCGTTCGTCGAGACGGCGACGGCGTCCTTGAAGTACTTCTGCTGGTACTCCTGCCACCGCGCGAAGAACTGGTTGTGGAAGACGTACGCGTGGAGCGCGAGGACGACGACGGAGATGAACGCGAGTGCGGAGCGCATCGGCTACCTCCCCGCCGGCGCGGCCGCGGGTGCGGCCGGGGGCGCGGGCGCGTGCTCGGAGACGGCGGGCTTCTCCCACGGGACGACGAACGCCCAGTTGGGCCCGCGGAAGAACGTCCCGACGATCACGAGGACGAGGTTGACGAGGAGGAGCGTCGTGAACGTCGTCGTCGCGAGGAGGCGGTGCCGCGAGAACCAGACGCCGACGCCCTTCGTGCCGCGGTCGAGGTACGGGAGCAGGACGAGGAGGAGGACGAAGATCGTCGGGATCCCGACGCCGCCCCAGAACGCGGAGTACGAGACCATCTCCTGCAGGCCGAGGAAGTACCAGGGGGCCTTGGACGGATTCGGCGGGTGCGTCGCGTCCGCGGGCGCCTCGAGCGGCGCGTTCAGGACCACCGCGAGGACGAGGATCACGAGGAGCGTCAGCGCGAAGACGAAGAGCTCCGCGATGAACAGGTACGGCCACGAGGACACGGTGTTGTCCGGGACGTTCCCGACCTTCGTGAACGGCCCGCGGACGACGCCCATGACGCCGAACGTCTTGTTCTTCGCGAGCTTCGCCTTCGGGGCGAGGCCCTCGAGCTTCGCCTGCAGCGCGAGGGCGTTCTTCTCCTGGGCCTCGGGGAGGTCCGAGCCCTCGGGGCGCGACAGGCCGCCGTCCTTGCGGATGCGCCAGAAGTGCACGCCGATCAGGACCGTCATGAAGAACGGCAGGACGGCGACGTGCAGGACGTAGAAGCGGATGAGCGCCTCCTGCCCGACGACGCGGTCGCCGAGGAGGAGGAAGCGGACCTGCTCGCCGACGAACGGCGCGTACCCCGCGATCGCCGTGCCGACCGTGATCGCCCAGAAGGCGAGCTGATCCCACGGGAGGAGGTACCCGGTGAACGACATGAAGAGCGTCAGAAGGAGCAGGAGGACGCCGACGACCCAGTTGAACTCGCGGGGCTTCCTGTAGCTCCCCGTGAAGAACACGCGGCAGAGGTGCAGGAGGACGATCGCGACCATCCCGTGCGCCGCCCAGCGGTGCATGTTCCGGAGGAGGACGCCGAAGGCGACCGTGCCCGAAAGGTCGAGCATGCGGTTGTGGGCCTGCTCGACGGACGGGACGTAATAGAACATGAGCAGGATCCCGCTCACGAGGAGGATCAGGAACAGGCTGAACGCCATGACGCCGAGGCCGAGCGTGTAACGGGCCCTCAGCGAGTTCGTGTGCGTCTTGACCGGGTGGATGTGCAGGAAGAAGTTGCTGAACGTCGTCTGCGACCGGCCCAGGTCCGAGGACGGGAGCGGGTTGCGGAAGATCGAGCTCCAGACGTTCGCCGGAAACGAGCGGAGGGTGCCGAGGAAGCCGGTTTCGGATTTCATCGCGCGCGCCTCAGACCTTCAGGAACGTCCCGGCCGGCACCGGCTCGGCCGTGTCGACCTCGAGCTCGCCGCTCGGCGAGAGCGCGATCCGGAACCACGGGAGCGGCCGCGGCGCCGGGCCGCCGAGGACCGTCCCCTCGGCGTCGAACCGGCTGCCGTGGCACGGGCAGTCGAACCCGATCTCGGTCGTCGCGATCACGCACCCGAGGTGCGTGCACGTGTTCGAGATCGCGGCCATCCCGGCCTCGGTCCTCACGATCGTGACGCGCTGGCGCGTCATCGGGAGGCGCGTCCCGAGCGGGTAGGCCTCGGCCTTCCCGATCCGGAAGCGCGACGGCTCGCCGTAGGTCACGCGCGGCTTGAAGAAGAGCAGGTTCGAGAACACGGCGACGGCGTTCGCGCCGAAGAGGGAGACGACGCTCGTGATCGTCAGCGCCCTCCTGCGGCTCATCGTCATGCTCGGTTTGGCTTCGGTCGGCATCGTCATGTCCGCCTCCGCGGTTCGGTGTCCGGACTCTTCCCGTCCCCGCCGTCCTCGGCGAGGTCGGGCCAGAAGAGCTGTTCCTTGGTCTTCTCGAGGTCGCGGAACTGTCCGCTGCGGACGCCCCACGCCCAGGCGAGGGCGCCGGCGATCCCCATCGAGATCCCGGCCGCAAATAACATTACCGTTATGGTCATCATTGCGGCCTCACACTCTTGAACCGGTGAAGTACCGCTTGTGACAACATGGGACAAGGATCAGCGGATGGAGGCGGCTCCTCCATAGTTCATCTGCCTCATGGATGACCGGAGCCCCCGAAGACGCTCCGCGGCAGCCGGAACCCCGTCAGGGCTCGGACCGCGAGAGAAGCGCGAGGATTTCCCTGAGCTCGGCCGCTGCTCGGGCGACGCGGTCGTCGGGCGGGGCCTGCGCCGCGCGGGTCGCGGCGTCGACGGGGTTCGTGGTCTCCGGGGCGGGCAGCTCGATTTCCACGGCGTCCGTAAATGTGGGAGCGGCGGCCTTCGCCGGGCGCGGCGCGCGGGGCTTTTCGGGCTTGTCGGCCTTTTCGGGCTTGTCGGCCTTTTCCGGCTTCTCGGCCTGCTTCTCGATCGCCTTTACGGGCGGCTTCTCGGCCGCCTCGGACTTGCCGCTCCCTTCGCTCTCGAGACGCTTCTTGGCGCCCGCGATCGTGTACCCCTCGTCGTAGAGGAGGCGCTTGATCTGCTCGATGAGCTTCAGCTCGCGCGCGCTGTACGTGCGCGGACCTGGGACTGACTTGTCGGGCGCGAGGACGGGGAACTCGGACTCCCAGTAGCGGAGCACGTACGGCTGCACGTCCGCGATGCGGCAGACGTCCCCGATCTTGTAACGCGTTTCGCCGCCTGGAGTTGCGCTGTCGGCCATCGTGGACGTCCCGATTTTGGCACAGGCAACCCGGGATTTCGGATTTTCTTGAAGAAGAGAGGGCCGGGATTTCGGATTTCTTGAAAGGTGGAGCGCCCAAGGAGCTCTCGAGGGCGGCTCCGGCGCGTCCCGCCGCACGGGACCTTCTAAGAAATTCTTCGATCCTCGTTCTTCCGCCCGTCCCTGTTCTTTTCGTCCCCGGGCTTCACGATGAACTTCACAGGGACGCCGTCGAGCTTCCAGTGCTCGCGGATCCGGTTCTGGAGGAAGCGCTCGAACGAGAAGTGGAGCGCCTCGGCCCGGTCCGCGAACAGGCGCACGAGCGGCGGCTCGGAGGCGACCTGGACGGCGTACCGGATGCGCAGCTCGCGGCCCGATCGGCCCTTCGGGAGCTCGCGCTGGAACGCCTTCTGGAGGACGCGGTTGAGCTCGCCGGTCGGCATGCGCGTCGCGAAGCGCTTCGCGAGCGCGTCCGCCTCGGGCAGGATCCGCCCGACGCCCTTCCCCGTCTTCGCGGAGATCGGGAGGAACGGCGCGTTCCGGAGGAACACGAACCGCCGGACGACGTCCTGCTTCATCTCGCGGACCTTCTCGAGGTCCCTCTCGACGAGGTCCCACTTGTTCGCGACAAGGAGAAGCCCGCGGCCGGCCTCCTCGGCGTAGCCCGCGATGTGCGCGTCCTGCGCCGTGATCCCGTCGCCGGCGTCGAAAACGATGACGACGAGCCGCGCGCGCTCCATGGACTTCCGCGCCGCCACGACCGACAGGACCTCGGGGGCCTCCGTCGTCCGGCCCTTCTTGCGGATGCCGGCGGTGTCGACGAGGACGTACTCGCGGCCGTTGACGGACAGGCGGCAGTCGATCGCGTCGCGCGTCGTGCCCGCGATCTCGGAGACCATCACGCGGTCGCGGCCGAGGAGCGCGTTCACGATGGACGACTTCCCGACGTTCGGCCGGCCCACGATCGCGATCGGGAGAGGCTCCGTCCGGGTGTCGGGGTCGAGGTCGGGCGGGAGCGCGGCCTCGATCGCGTCGAAGATCTCGTCCGCGCCTTCGCCGTGGAGCGCCGAAACGCCGACGACCCGCGGAAACCCGAGCTGGAACCCGTCTGCCGTCGAGCTTGCCGCGGCCTTCGTGTCGACCTTGTTCCAGGCGACGAGAACGGGCTTCCCGAGCGCGTGGAGGCGCTGGGCGATGCGCTCGTCCTCCGGCAGCCGCCCCGCGACGCCGTCGAGGACGAAGATGAGAAGGTCGGCGTCGGCGACGGTGGACAGCGTCCGGTCGCTCGTCCACGCCGCGAAGCCTCCCGCGGCGTCGAGGTCGAGCCCGCCCGTGTCCACGAGCTCGTACGTCCGGCCGCTCGGCGTCTTCGCGGCGACCGCGAGCGCGTCGCGCGTCATCCCCGGCTGGTCGTGCACGAGGGCGCGCCGCGAGCCGGCGAGGCGGTTGAAGAGCGCGGACTTCCCCACGTTCGGGCGCCCGACGAGGACGACCTTGAAGGCCGCCATCAGCGCCGCCTGCGGGGGGCCGGGCCCCTGCGCGGCGCGCCGCCGCGGCGGGGCGCCGGCTTGCGCGAGTGGCGCTGGAGCGCCTCCACGCGGCTCGCGCTCTTCGGGCCGGCGCTCTCGCCGACCGGGACGAAGTCGAGCCCGCGCTTCTCGGAGTCCGCCTTCACGAGCTTGACGCGGAGGCGGTCGCCGAGCCGGTAGACGCGGCCCGTGGACGCGCCGACGAGCCGGTGCTCGACGTCTTCGAACCGGTAGAAGTCGTCCTGGAGCGAAGAGATCGGGATCAGGCCGTCCACGTAGATGTCCTCGAGCGTCACGAAGAGGCCGAAGCCGACGACCGCCGAGACGAAGGCCCAGAACTCGTCTCCGACGCGCTTCGAAAGGAACACGAACTTCTTCCACGAAACGGCCTCGCGCTCGGCCGACTCGGCCCGGCGCTCGCGGGACGAGCAGTGGAGCGCGGCCTCGTGGAACCAGCGCGTGCGCCCCTCGGCCTCTTCGGGCCGGGGCGCGTGCCGCGTCGCGATCCACTCGACGAGGGCGCGGTGGACGAGCAGGTCCGGATAGCGCCGGATCGGCGACGTGAAGTGCGCGTAGTACGCGGCGGCGAGGGCGTAGTGGCCGCGGCAGTCCTCCGAGTAGAGGGCTTTCTTCTGCGAGCGCAGGACGAGGTCGTCCACGAAGCGCTCCTCGGGCTTGCCCTGGGCCTGGTCGAGGATGGACTGGAACGCCGCGGGCGTGACCTCTTCCTCGTCCTCCGGCAGGTCGTACCCGAGCGGTCCGAGGACGACCCGGAGCGCCGCGAGGCGCGTCTCGTCCGGGCGGTCGTGGACGCGATAGAGCGCGGGCGTCGGGACGAAGACGAGGTGCCGGGCCACGGCCTCGTTGGCCGCGAGCATGAACTCCTCGACGAGGCGATGCGCTTCGTTGCGGACCGCCTTCAGGATCGCGACGACGTCGCCTTCCTCGCCGAGAATGACGTCCGCGTCGGGAAGGTCGAAGTCCAGCGACCCCCGCCGCACCCGCCGCGACTCCAGCGCGTGCGCGGCGCGCTGCGCGACGCGCAGCATGCGGCCGACCTCCTCGGTGATGTTCGAAGAGGCCGAAGAGGAAGATTTCCTTGAAAGTGAATGCGGCAAAGGCGCGGTCGCGGCTGCGCCGGGCCGGCCTGCCCTGTAACCTTCTAGGAAATCCCCAACTGCGGTGTAGGTAAGACGGGCGCGACTTCTTATGAGCGAGCGGTAGAACTCCGCGTTCACCGTCTCGCCGTGCTTGTCCAGCGTGAGCACCGCCGACACCGTGCGCCGCTCCTCGTCGGGCCGGAGCGAGCAGAGGTCGTTCGAGAGGCGCTCGGGGAGCATCGCGATCGCGCGGTCGGGGAAGTAGACGGATGTGCCGCGCTCGTACGCCTCGGCATCGAGGGCGCTCCCGACGGGAACGTAGTGCGAGACGTCCGCGATGTGGATGCCGATCCGGAAGCCGCCGTTCGGGAGCGGC
>DATKLW010000085.1:0-2220 GCA_035542215.1 Thermoanaerobaculia bacterium
CTGCCTCCGCTGCTGCGCGTAAGCGCGCGCGCCCTCGAACGCGCCCTCGGCGATGCCGAGCGAGAGCGCGGCGATGGAGATGCGGCCGCCATCGAGGACCTTCATCGCCTGCAGGAAGCCTTCCCCCGGCGCGCCGAGGAGATTCTCGGCCGGGACCCGGCAGTCCTCCATGACGAGCGTCGCCGTGTCGGAGGCGCGCATGCCGAGCTTGTTCTCTTTCTTTCCCGAGTGGATGCCCTTCTGGTGAAGGTCCACGACGAACGCGGAGATGCCGCGCGGGCCGGCGGCCTTGTCCGTGACGGCCATGAGGACCGCGACGTCGCCGACGGAGCCGTGCGTGATGAAGTTCTTCGAGCCGTTCAGGACCCAGGTCGCCCCGTCCTTGACGGCCGTCGTCTTCGTGCCGGCGCTGTCGCTCCCGGCCTCGGCCTCGGTGAGGCCCCAGGCGGCGAGGAGCTTGCCCTGCGCGAGCGGCGGAACCCACTTCCTCTTCTGCGCGTCGTCTCCGAAGAGCCAGATGTGGTTCGTGCCGAGGCTGTTGTGCGCGGCGACCGAGAGACCGATCGAGCCGTCCACGCGGGAGAGCTCGTCGACGACGTGGATGTAGTCCACGTAGGTGAGACCCGCGCCGCCGAACTCTTCGGGCACGAGGACGCCGAGCATCCCGAGCTCGCCGAGCTTCGCCATGACGTCCCGCGGGAAGACCTGCGCCTCGTCCCACTCCTTGACGCGGGGCGCGATCTCGGTGCGCGCGAAGTCGCGGACCATCGCGCGGACGGCCTCCTGCTCCTCGGTGAGCGCGAATCCGAAGCCAGGCGGATGCGCGGGGGAGACGGGTGCGGGTGCGGCCATCGGAGGCTCCTGGGGGACGCCCCTGGGGTTTGACAGAGGCGTCAAATTTTTTGCACCTTAGCACCAACCCGATCGGGGTCAAAGGCGCCCGGATCAGGAGCGGGCGAGCGCGGCGACGCCCGAGACGAGGCGGTCGACTTCTTCCCCGGTCGTGTAGCAGGCGGCGCCCGCGCGGACGAGGCCGTCCTCGGCGTGGCCGAGTCTCTCGACGAGCGTCGACGCGTAGAAGTCGCCGTGCGTGACGAAGACGCCGCGCGGGACGAGCGCCCGAGCGACGTCCTCCGAGGAACGGCCCTTCACGGCAAAGGCGACGGTCGGAGTCCGCGGCGCGCCCGGCGGAGGACCGTAGAGCGTGACGCCGGGAACCGCCGCGAGGCCCTTCCACATGCGCGCGAAAAGCCGCTCGCCCCGCTCGTGGAGCGCCGCGTACGTGCGCCGGAGCCGCGAGCGGCGGTCGCCCGCCTCCCCTTCGGGCCCCGCGAGCGAGGCCAGAAAGTCCACCGCGGCGCCGCACCCGGCGATCCCCTCGTGGTTCTGCGTGCCGGTCTCGAGACGGTCGGGGGAATGCTCGGGCGCGGGGCGCAGCTTCGGGGCGTCGAGGCTCTCGAGGAGCTCGTGCTTCCCCCACAGGACGCCCGCGTGCGGCCCGTAGAACTTGTACGACGAGCACGCGAGGAAGTCGGCGCCGAGCGCCTTGACGTCGACGAGCGCGTGCGGAGCGTAGTGAACGGCGTCGACGAAAACGAGGGAGCCGCTCGCGTGCGCGAGCGCGGCGACGCGGGCGACGTCGTTGATCGTCCCGACGGCGTTCGAGGCGGCGCCGATCGCAACGAGGCGCGTCCTCTTCCCGAGGAGCCGCGCGAGCGCGTCGACGTCGACCTCGGCGGCCCCCGCGACGAGCGGCGCCGCCTTCACGACGATCCCGCGGTCCTTCTCGAGAGCGCGCCACGGGTCGACGTTCGCGTGGTGGTCGAGCTCCGTGACGACGACCTCGTCGCCCGCGGCCCAGCCGCGCGCCAGGGCGCGGGCGAGGTGAAACGTCAGCGTCGTCATGTTCGCGCCGAAGACGACCTCTGACGAATCGCCGCCGAGGAAGTCCGCGAGCGCGGAGCGGGAGGCGTCGATCGCCTCGTCGGTCTCGACGCTCGTGGGATACGCCCAGTGCGTGTTCGCGTTGTGGAAGAGAAGGTAGTCCGTCAGGGCGAAGGCGACGGCGCGCGGCACCTGCGTGCCCCCGGGTCCGTCGAAGAAAGCGACGGGCTTCCCGCCCTCCTCGCGCTCGAGCGCCGGGAATTGCGAGCGGATGGCGGCCGTGGAAGCGACGTCGGGAACGGTCTGCGCGTCGGACATGGCCCGGGATTATCCGTC
>DATKLW010000086.1:0-21756 GCA_035542215.1 Thermoanaerobaculia bacterium
GCCTCCGCATAGACGGGCTTTCCGACGAGGTTGTTCGCGGTCGCGTAGCGGACGTCGAGGTGGATCGTCGGATCGAGCTTCACGAGCTCGACGAGGTCCGGCTCGCGAAAGGGGCGGTCCTCCCGGGGCGGCCCGGCCTGCGCGAAGAGAACCCGGGAAGAGAGAATTCCTGCGAAGAGAAGAAGCCGCGGTCGCGCGCGTCGGAGGTCCATGCGTCATGCTAGCGCCGGAGGTGCGCGGCGCGTAGCCGGCGCCTGATACCCTTTCGAAGGAGTTCCATGAAGCTCGTCATCCAGATCCCCGCCTGGGACGAGGCCGATCAGGTCGGCGCCGCCCTCGCGGAGCTGCCGAGGAGCCTGGCGGGCTTCGACGCGGTCGAGACGCTCGTGGTCGACGACGGGTCGACGGACGGCACGGCCGAGGCCGCGCGGCGGGCGGGCGCCGACCACGTCGTCCGCCTCCCGATCCACCGGGGGCTCGCGTTCGCATGGCGCGCGGGCCTCGACGCCGCGCTCCGCGCCGGCGCGGACGTGATCGTCTCGACGGACGCGGACCGCCAGTACGCCGGAGCCGACGTCTCGGCGCTCGTCGCGCCCATCCTCGCGGGCGAGGCCGAAATCGTCGTCGGCGACCGCGGGGTCGCCACGAAGCCCGACTTCTCGCCCAGCAAGCGCCTGACGCAGCGCCTCGGCTCATGGGTCGTCCGGCGCGCGTCGGGGACCGAGGTGCCCGACGCGACGTCCGGCTTCCGCGCCCTTACGCGCGAGGCCGCGATGCAGCTCAACGTGTTCTCGAAGATGACGTACACGATCGAGACGCTCATCCAGGCCGGCAACAAGGAGATGGCCGTCGCGTCGGTTCCCGTGCGGACGAATCCGCCCGTGCGGCCGTCCCGCCTGATCCGGCGCACGGCGAACTACGTCCTCGTCCAGGGCGCGAACATCCTCCGGATCACGGCGCTCTACAAGCCGCTGCCGGTCTTCTTCGGGCTCACGGCGCTCCTCGCCGTGGCCGGCCTCGCGCTCGTCGTCCGCTACTCCTGGTTCGTCGTGTCCGGGCAGAACCCGGCCGGCCACATCCAGTCGCTCCTCCTCGCCGCCGTCCTCTTCGTGGCCGCGGTCGTCTGCTTCCTCTCCGGCCTTCTCGCCGACCTCATCTCGATCAACCGCACCCTTCTCGAGGAGCTCGTGGTGGCGAAGCGGCGCCAGGGCTCGAAGAACACCGGGGATTCCTCTGCTGAAGAACGCTAACGCACCGCAGGGGCATATCGAGGCGACTCGAGCGCAACCGCCGCGTTCGAAGTTTCTTGGAAGGTGAATGGGGCGATGCGCGCCGCGCCGCCGCCCCGCAACGCGAACGGCGGGAGCCCGCGCCGTGCCCCTCTTACCCCTTCTAAGAAGATCTTCTCTCTGGCCTTTGCCACGGCGTTACTCGTGTTGGCCGCCGTCGCATTTCGCCGCTCTTCAGCAGACCTTTTCTCCCGCCTCTCAGCGGCGAGCCCCTGGCTCGTCGCCCTCGGCTTCCTCCTCAACGTCCTCGCCTTCGCGCCGCGCGCGCTCCGGCTGAATCTCCTTCTCCCGCGCGGAGAGGAGGTCCCGTTCGGCCGCGCGTTTTCGGTCTCGGGTGCGACGACGTTCCTCCTCCAGGTCATGCCGTTCCGGACCGGCGAGCTCGGGACGTGGGCCTCGCTCCGGTCCGTTCTCGGCGCCACGTGGGCTCGGTCCGCCGCGGTGTTCGCGCTCGCGAAGGTCCTCGACACGGCGACCGTCGTCCTGACCGGCGTCGCCGGCGCGGCGTGGCTGCTCCTGACGCGAGGGACCCCCGTCCTCGGAGCCGCCGCGGCCGCGGCGTGCGTCGCCGGCGCGGCATTGCTCCTCGTCCTGCCGGCCCTTTCCGGCCGGCTCGTCGCGTGGCTCCTCCCGAGGCTCCCGGAAGGGGGGCGGCGCCGGGCCGTCGCCGAGGAGGTTCTCGAGGGGCTGGCCGTCGCGCAGCACGCGCCCGCCCGGTATTTCGGGGCCGCGCTGGCGGCTTTTGCCTTCCTCGCGCTGCACCTCACGGGGCTCTTCATGATCGCCAGGGGCCTCGGACTTCCCCTCCATCCCGCGACGCTGGCCGTCGTCCTCCTCGCGTCGATCACGACGGCCGCGCTTCTCCCGTCGCCCGCGGGCACGTTCGGGCCCTACGAATCCGGATTCGCCGCGGCCGCGGCGCTGGACGGGTTGCCGCTCGCGACGGGGGCGATTCTCGGCGGCGTTCTGCATCTCCTCACGACGCTCGCCGCCGGCTCGGTGGGCCTGGCTTTCTTCTTCGGACGGCTGAGGGAGAATCACCGTTCCGAGTAATGTCGATGCAGGACGGGAGGTTCTGGAAATTGCTTAGAGAAGTAAGAGGGCGAATCGCGCATCCGGCCGCAGAGTCGGCGCCGCGAGGGCTCGGCCGGTCGGCCGTGATCGCGGCGGTTCTGCTCGGCTGTGCGGCGGCGTTCCCCGCGCATTCTCAGAAATCCCGCTCTTCTTACCTCTCCCGCTCTTCTCCGAAGCAGAAGTCTCTCTCCCCGTTCGCCGCTCTCGAGGCCGACTACATCCGGACGTTCCTGAACCGTTTCCCCGTCGTCGCGACGTATCTCGGCGCCGAGGGCCTCGATCCGGCGTACGCGGCGCTCGACGGGAAGCTGCGGGACTACGCCCCGGCCGCGCTCCTGGCCGAGAACGACGAGTGGCGCGCGTTCGAAGCGCGCCTCGCGAAGATCGGCGAAAAGAAGCTCTCCGAGCCCGAACGGATCGACGCGGCCGTGATGAGGTCCCAGCTCGCGTTCCTCGTCCACAGCCACGAACGCCGGGTCCACGAGAAGGCGCTCGACGCCTTTCTCGAGGAGCCGTTGCGCGGGATCGAGTGGACGCTCCAGGGCATGGAGCCTTCCTCCGGGGGCGGCCTCGGGACGAAGGCCGGGTGGGACGCGATCGCCGCCCGGGCAGCGTCGGTTCCGGCCTACCTGAAGACGGCACTCTCCAACGTCCGGCGCGGAGCCGCCGGCGACGCGATCCCGGACCGGCGCCTGATCAGGGCGTCGATCGAGACCGCCGAGAGCACCGCGGTGTACTTCGAGAAGACGCTTCCGGAGCGCGCGAAGGACGCGGGCGCCGTCCTCGACGACGCGGGCCGCGCGTCTCTCCTCTCCGCGTCGGGCGCTGCCGCCGCGGCCTTCCGCGATTTCCGGAAGGGCCTCCTCGATCTCTACTTCAATCCCGACGGGAAAACGCTCAAACCCGCCTTCGACCGCAACCGCTACGCAGCCGGCGAAGCCGAGTACACGTGGGCGTTGACGAACAACCTCCACGTCTCCACGTCGACGCGAGAGCTCCACGGGCGCGGGAAGACGGCCGTCGCGGCGACGCTCGGCCAGATGACGTCGCTCGCGCGCCGGATCGCGGCCGCGCGGGGCTGGGAAGACGCATCCCTGCCGTCCGTTTTCGCCCGGCTCTCGGACGAGGCCCCGAAGACGGACGACGACATGCTCGCGTCGTACCGTGACGCCTGCCGGCGTCTCGTGGACTACGGACGGAAGACCGGGATGTTCGAGCTGCCGGCCGACTACCGGCTGGACGTCGTCTACACGCCGCCGCCGCTGCGCGACACGACGGACGCCGCGTATTACCCCGCGCCGCAGTTCAAGAAGGGCGGCGTCGGACAGTTCTACGTGACGCCGACCGGGAACGACGCCGCGGCGCTCCGCGAGCACGCCCGGGCCGCCGTCGCGTCTCTCGCGGCCCACGAGGGCTTTCCCGGCCACGACTGGTACTACCAGTTCGCGCGCGCGCGGTCCGCGTCGATCCCCGTCGTCCGCTGGCTCCTCCCCGGCGGCGTCGAGGACTCCACCTCGATGTGGCAGGACGCCCTGTCGGCCGAGGGATGGGCGCTCTACTGCGAACAGCTCGTCGGCGAGCCGCGCAACGGATTCCCCGAGGGGTTTTACACGCCCGAGGAGCGCCTCTTTCAGCTCCAGAACCAGCTCCTGCGCGACGCGCGCGTCGTCGTCGACACGGGGCTCCACTGCGGCTACATGTCGTTCGACGACGCCGCGACGTACCTCGCGCGCAACGTGGCGTTCGTCCTGGGCCCCGTTTCGACCGACCCGAAGGTGAACCCGAGCGCCGCCGAGCGCGCCGGCGTCGAGGCGATGCGCAAAGAGACGTACCGGTATTCGTTGTGGCCCACGCAGGCGATCACGTACTTTCTCGGAAAGGCCGAGATCCTCGCGCTGCGCGACGAGTGCCGGCGGATCGAAGGGCCGGGCTTCTCGGAGAAGAGGTTCCACGAGGAGTTCCTTTCCGAAGGCCAGATTCCGCCGGGGCTCTTCCGGGACCGTCTCCTCGCGCAAGCGCGCGCGCGCGCCGCGGCCCAGAGATGACGGCGGCCGGGGCGTCCGGGCCGATCGAGATCCGCCGGGCCTTCTCGATCGGGGACTTCGCGACGGCCCGCGCCCTCTTCGAGGAGTACCAGGAATCCCTCGGCTTTTCGCTCTGCTTCCAGAACTTCGACGCCGAGCTCGCGTCGCTGCCGGGCGCGTACGCGCCGCCCGGGGGGCGCCTGCTCCTCGCGTTCGCGGGCGCGGAGCCGGCTGGCTGCATCGCGCTCAGGAAGATCGGAGAAGAGATCTGCGAAATGAAGAGGCTGTGGGTCAAGCCCGGCTTTCGCGGGACGGGCCTCGGCCGGCGGCTCGCGGAGACTTTGATGACCGAGGCCCGCGCGATCGGGTATCGCGCGATCCGGCTCGACACGCTTCCTTCGATGCAGGCGGCGCAGGCCCTTTACGCGTCCCTCGGTTTCAAGGACATCCCGCCGTACAACGACCACCCCCTCGAGGGGACGCGGTTCCTGGAGGCGGCGCTGGTCTAGCTGGCGGACCGCCGCGCGGCGCGCAGGGTCGACCGGACCTTCTCGACGAGCCCGTCCGGCGTGAACGGCTTGCGCAGGAGAGGGTCGCTCTCCTCGACGCCGTCCTTCGCGTCGAAGTATCCCGATGTCAGGAGCACGGCCAGCTCTGGCCTCTCCGCTTTCAGGACGTCGGCGAGCTGGTGGCCGTTCATGCCGGGGAGGACGACGTCCGTCAGGAGGAGGTGGATCCGCTCCGAATGGGCTCGCGCGACCTCGAGAGCCTCCTCGGCCGTGTCCGCGACGAGGACCTGGTAGCCGCGGGCCCGGAGGACCGTCTGGGCGAGGCGGCGGACCGCGTCCTCGTCCTCGACGAGGAGGATCGTCTCGTGGCCCCGGACCGGCGCGGGCCGCGGGCTGACGTTGGACGGCGAGTCCGCCGGTCCATGCGCGCGTGGAAGGTAGATCCGGAACATCGCGCCCTGGCCGGCCGTGCTCGACGCATGAATGTAGCCGCCGCTTTGCTTCACGATGCCGTACACCGTTGCGAGGCCGAGGCCGGTCCCCTTCCCGCGTTCCTTCGTCGTGAAGAAAGGCTCGAACGCGTGCGCGAGAGTGGCGGCATCCATGCCGTGTCCCGTGTCCGAGACCTCGAGGAGAACGTAGGCGCCCGCACTCATCGGCACGCCGCCGATCTCGCCCGAGCCGAGCGTCACGTTCCGGGTCCGGATCGTGAGGGTGCCTCCCTCCGGCATCGCGTCGCTCGAATTCACGGCGAGGTTCATGAGGACCTGTTCGAGCTGGCCCGGGTCGGCCTTCGTGCGCCAGAGGTCGGCGCCGGGCTCGAACTCGATCTTCACGTTTTCGCGGAGGACGCGGTGAAGCATCGCGTCGAGGTTCTTCACGACGTCGTTGAGCTCCAGGATGCGCGGCTGGAGGACCTGCTTGCGGCTGAACGCGAGGAGCTGCCGCGTCAGGCCCGCCGCCCGGTCCGCGGCCTTGTGCACTTCCTCGACGTTCTGGCGGACGTCCTCGGGCGGATCGCCCGCGAGGACGAGGTCCGAGTAGCCGAGGATCGCAGTCAGGAGATTGTTGAAATCGTGGGCGACGCCGCCCGCGAGGCGGCCCACCGCCTCCATTTTCTGCGCTTGGCGGAGCTGGTCCTCGAGGAGGCGTCGCTCGGCGAGGTTCCGGACGAGGACGAAAACGACCGGCCGGCCGCCCTCATCGAACCGGAACGACTCCACGTCGACGCCGACGATGGTGCCGTCCTTCCTCCGGTAGCGGCGCTCTCCGAGGTGCAAAGCGGGCTCGACGGCGGCCCGCTCCACGTTCTTGTCGATCGTCGCGCGGTCCTCCGCGACGATGTCGAGCAGCGTCAGCGTGCGCAGCTCCGAGGCGGAGTAGCCGAGCATCTTCTCGAACGCCGGATTGGAGTCGAGGAGCCTCTTCGTCTCAGGCTCGAGGAGGAAGATCCCGTCCCGGAACTGCCGGAAAATGCCCCGGTACCTCTCCTCGGACTCGCGCAACGCATCGAGAGCACGCCGCGTGTCGCTCACGTCGAGAATCGTGCCCTCGATGAGCGGCGGGTCCGTCGCTCTCCAGGTGACGTACTCGAGCGTCCAGACGGGCTTTCCGTCCCGGCGCCGGTAACGGTGCTCGTGGTGGAGCAGCGTGCCGGCCTTCCGGAGCTCGTTCAGGAACACCTCGCGGTCCTCGGGTCTTTCGTAGAGGGCGCTCGCCGAGTCGTCCAGCATCTCGCGGCGGGACGCATAGCCGAAGATGCGGGCGAAGGCTTCGTTGCACTCGAGGATGCGGCCGTCCGCGGTCGTCCGGTAGATGCCCGCGAGGTTCTGCTCGAAGAGCCTCTGGTAGCGGCCCTCCGACTCGCGGAGCGAGTGCGTCATTTTCTCGGCGAGGTCGAACGCACGGCGGCGGGTCGTCGCGAGCGCCTGCACGATGCCGAAGAGGAGGGCGCTGATGCAGAGGCCTGCCGCAAGCGTCGCCGGCGGGCGGATGGTCCCGATCGACGCCGTGTACCCCGGTTTCGGCGAAACGACGAGCGCAAAGGCGCGCCCCGCGAGCGAGACGGGCGACCGGACGGGCTCGGGCCACGGGCTCCCCCCGTCCCCGGTCGTGAAGAGGGGAGTCGACGTGTCGGTCCCGTCGAAAAGGGAGACCGCGACCTCCGGGTCCGCGCCGTCGAGCGCCTCCTGCAGGAGCGGCTGGATCCGGACCATCATCGACATCCAGCCGCGGAACGTCCGCCCGCCGGAGCCCGTCACGAAAACGGGTGACTGGAGGGCGGCGCCGTGGTCCGCCGGGAACGCCCCGAGAGGAAGCGGCGCCGCGAGCCGGGCCTCGCCGGCCGCCCTTGCCGCCTCGAGGACGGCGCGATTCAGCTCGCTCGCGCCCGCGTTCAGGCCGACGGCCGTCCCGACGGCGGATGCGGGTTCGAACAGCCGGATCAGGAACGACTCCCCCGCCTCGGCCGCCTTGCGGACGTCGACCGCATCCCCGGCGCGGCGGCGAGCCTCGATCCACGCCGGGATGTCCTCGGCGCGCACGGGCTCGATGAACGCGAGGGAGACGAACGCGGGATCCCGCCTCGGAAAGTCCACCTGCTCGACGAACCGCCGGAACTCCGACGACGTGGCGCCGTCGCTTCCGGCGAGGAAGCCCGCCGCCGCCCGCATGAGGTCCTCGTACGACCTCATGCGCGAAGTCAGCGCCGCCTTCACCTGTCTCGACGCGCGCTCGAGCCGCCCGCCGGCTCGCCGGTCCATGGCGCCGCGCGCTTCTTGCCAGAGCACGGCCGTCGCCGAGAGGCACACCGCGAGAACGACCCACGGTGCGACACGCAGGGACCGGGACCACAACGACGATCGTCGGGCGGGGCCTTCGATCGGCGAATTCTACGCGGTCATTTCGCGCCGGCCACCGTGAGGGTGCTTCCCGCCGAATACGCGCTGAACTCCGGCGCGTACATCGACTGGACCGTGGCGGGGCCGACCCGGAACGTGCCCGCCATGTTCGCCCGCAGCCGGTATTTGAACGTGTATTCGCCGACCGGGAGGCGCTCGAAGAAGAAGTTCGTCGCCGAGTCGCGCGTCTCCTCGTACCAGGCGATCCCGAGGTCCCACTTCCACCTCGAGAGGACGTTCTCGGGCTCGAGGCCCGCGGCGCGCGGGTCGCGCAGGTGGACGTACTCGGCGTCGTGCTTCGTCCGGAGCGAGATCTGGACCTCGATCTCGTCCCCCGGCCGGATCGCGGCGCCCTCGGCGAGCGGCGTCAACGTGAACTCCTTCCCCACGTTTTCGCGCCGGAAGTACTTCCGCGAGACGTTGAAGAAGTCGCCCCGGTCCTCTGCCGGGAGCTTCTCGGTCGAGAAATGCCATGCGGCGGAGGCGAAGACGAAGCCCTTGCCTTCCTTTTCGACCACGACGGTCGAGGTCGTTTTCGCATCGACCTTGTCGCCAGGGATCACGACGCGATTGTTCTTGCCGGTGTATTTCTCCGGATCGAACGTGAACGTGACCCTCTGCGTCCCGACGGTCACCGTGGCGTCCTCCGGCGCGCCGAGCGCGCCCTCCTTCTTCAGGTAGTGAACGAGAGAGTAGATGACCTCGGCCGTCGCGCGAGTCGACTTCCACTGGTTGAGCTTCTTGTTCAGGAGGAGCCACTGAACGAGGCCGTCCATCTTCGCGTTGGCCGGGTCGAGCTCGAGGAGCGTCCGGAGGGCGAACGCGTGGGTCTCGATCGTGTCGTTGTACCAGAGCCACGAGCGGTCCTCGGGCGCCCAGAACGTCCCCTGCTCCTCGTTCGACTTCGCCGAGTCCATCACGGAGTCCCAGACGAGCGTCGCGTCCGCGGGCCTCCCCATCCGCTTGAGAGTGAGCGCGAGGTACCCCTTCAGGAACGGGGAGTGGTTCTTCCAGTGCCGGAAGGAGAAGTCGAGCATCTCCTTTCGCTCGGCGTCCGTGAAGGCGCCGCCGCTCCAGGACACGTCGGGATATGTCGAGAGGACGTAGTTCAGGAACGTGATGAACTCCCAGCAGCCGTCTCTCGCCATGCAGGCGCGCCACTCGCTTCGCCAGTGCTGCGCGACGTAGGTCCACGCTCGCCGGGTGACGTCCTTCGGGACGTCCACGCCGAACTCGAGGCCCTTCGCGAAGCCGTGGAGGATGTAGAGCGTCATGTACGGCGACGGCGGGCCGCCCGGGAACCACGGAAACGCGCCGAGAGAGGTCTGCGTCTTCTTGAGCCGCGCGAGGGCGGATTCCTGGTTCGCCTTCGCGACGCGCGGGTCGAGGACGTTGATCGAGCCGTCCTCGCCGGGCCGGTTCCCCTTCGCCGTCACGAGCCACGGCGTCTCCTCGAGGGCCATTTTTCGATTCGGGTCGGTCGCGTCCCACGACTCGAGAGGCGTCGTTCGCTTCGCCATCTCGGCTGCCATCTTCGCGACGGCGGGGTAGTCCCGGTAGACGCTCGAAACAATGCCTGTCGAGAGGAACCGGTTCAGCGTCTGCTCCGTGCACTCGTAGGGGTAGTTCACGAGGTAAGGGAGCGCCTGAAGGACCGTGTAGAAGAGCTGCGCGTCGACCGTCACGACCATTTGCTCGTTCACGAGGGTCGGGTCGTCGTTCCGCGCGAGGTCGGCGAACCGGAGCGTCTTCCTGTCCCTGTTCTTCAGCGTGACGAAGCGCGACTGGACGAGGTGCATCCGGCCCGGCAGGACGGGCAGCGGGCGGACCTCGCCGTCGGAGAGGTCGCCCGCCGTCGCGATCGCCTTGAACGCGACCGTCGTGAGGCCCTTCGGCGCCGTGACGGGGAACGTCAGGTTCGTTCCGCCGCCGGCCGGCGCCGTGAACGGGCGCGTCGCGGCGTCCGCCGCGAGGCCGAACGCGGAGAGCAGGCTCTTCCCGGATGCGGGGTCCGTGATCTCGAACGCGAGCGTCCCGCTCAGCGGCCTGGCGGACGCGTTGTTCACGACGACCTTGATCTCGGCCTTGTCGCCCTCGCGCAGGAAGCGTGGGACGTACGGCCGGACCATGAGGTCCTTGACCGTCCTCGTCTCGGCGTCGACGGAGCCGGCGCGCAGGTCCTTCGTGAGCGCGTGGACGAACACCCTCCACGAGGTGACGGAGTCGGGCACCGTGAAGGTGATGGACGCCGAGCCGTCCGCGCCCGTCAGCAGCTGCGGCTGCCAGAACGCGGTCTCGGAGAAATTGCTTCGCAGCTCGGCGCCGGCCCGTGCGTCGCCGGCCGCGCCTGTGCGCATCGCAGCGTCGTCTCTTTCCTTCTTAGAAAGAAGATCGGCCTCTTCGGACCGTGCGTTCTGCGCGGCCACGCCCTGATCGACCGCAACGCTTTCGGCGACCACGGCCGCCTTGGCCGCGGGTGCCGGCGCCATCGGCGCCGCCTGGTTGTACGCGCGCCCGGCGACGCCGCCTCGGCGGCCCGGCCCGCCGATCCCGTATCCGCTCTCGAACTTCAGCCGGTCGCCAAGGAGGACCGGCGCCGGAGGAGGCGGCGGGAAGCCGCTCGACGTGAGCCAGAGCTGCGGGGCCTGCCCGAGCGTCGCCCGGCAAACGAGCGGCGTCGCCCGGTTCGGCAGCAGCGCGAGCGGGCTGGGCGGGTGGTGCGGCGCGAAGGCGTCGAGGCTCCGGTCGTACATGTACGCGAGGAGCTCGGCGGTTTCCCTCAGCGGGTGCGTGGGTGTCGCGCCCTTCACGGTCACCCGCCACGTCTCGGTCTGGCCGGGCCTCAGGCGGTCGCGGAACGTCGCGAAGGAGACCTTGAGCTCGCGGTCGTCCCAGGGGACGAAGACCGTCTGCGTCTGCTGGAGGAACTGGTGGTCGCGCACGACCGTCAGCGTGACGCCGATGCCGCCGCGGTCGTCCTCCGTGATCGTCCGCTCGATCACGACGGGTTCCGTCCCCGCCTTCAGGATCCGGCGCTCGATGGGCCGGCCCGCGCGCGCGACGTCGAGGAACATCGTCTGATCCCGCAGGCCGGACGCGACGAAGAAGCGCGCGACGCCGCCCACGGCCACCGAGGACGACTCGGCAAGGAGCACGGCCGGCAGCGCCGGCGCCGACTTGCCGCCCGCGACGAGGAAGTCCTGCGCCGTCTCGTACGGCGCGCCGAAGTCGTCCGTCGTCGCGTAGCGGATGCGATAGGCGCCCGCGGCAAGCGCGGGCAGCGCGAGCTTCGCCTCACCCTTCGCGTCGTGGACGAGCGCGCCGCCCGCCTCCTCGGCGCCGTCCTTCCATGCGTGCAGCCACTCGTCGACCGAGTACTCCGTCGACCACCGCGGGCGGAGGAGATCGCCGGGGGTCGTGAGAGAGGATGGGGATTCGGATTTCTTTGAAGGTGAAGAGACGGGGAATTCGGCCGGGAGGAAGGTCTTCTCGGGCGGGACGAGGTGGAGCAGCCGCCACGTCCCCTTCCCCGCCTTCGGCGTTCCGTCGAGATCGGTGCGGACGATCGTGGCGCACGCCGCGCCCTCGCTCCCGCCCCTCTTACCTTCTAAGAAAAAGCTCTTCTCCTTCTCCACCCTCGCCTGCACCGAGACGAACCCAAGGCGGAACGAGCGATCCGCCGAGCGCGTTTCGCCACCCTCGTCCGTGACGTCCGCCGAGACGCGGTAGCGGTACGTGAGGTCCTTGCCCGCGCGCTCGTCCGCACTCGGCGTGAACGTCACCGCGAACGTGCCGTCCTGCGCGAGCGACGCGTTGCCCGTCGCGACCGTCTCCGCTCCCGCCGCGCCGGCGGCGCCCCGCCAGCCCCACCACCACCAGAACGGATATTCAGGCTCGCGCGTCACGCGCCACGCAACCGTCCCGTTCGCGACGGGCAGGCCGAAGTAATAGCGGGCCTCGCCGCGGAAGGTCGCGGGTTTGTTGAGCCGGAGGGCGTCCTTCGCCTCGCCGAGCGTCGCCTCGAACGTCGGGCGCTTGTATTCCTCGACGCGGATCGACGCGGCGCCGCCCCGGTCGCACCGCACCGCCCAGGCTCCGAGCGCCCGGCCCGCCGGGAGCGCGAACTCGCCCGCGGCGGAACCCCAGGCGTTCGTCGTGACGGTTTTCGACTCGACGGCCTGGCCGTTCGCGTCGACGAGCGTCACGGAGACGGTCGCCCCCGGCGCGACGCGGAGTTTCGCCTCGTCGGAGCGGCCGCGGTAAAGGACCGCCTTCCAGAGCACCTTCTGGAGCGGCCGGTAGATGCTGCGGTCGGTGTAAACGAGGGCGGACGACGTCTCGCCGGACGGCGGGTGCGCCCAGAGCGACATATACGACGAGTCGAGCGCGACGTCCTCGCCGCGCCGGGCGATGAGGAAGGCCCCCGAACGCGACTCCGGCGAAGGGTCGAACGTCACGAGGCCGTCCGGGCCGGCCTTCGCCTCCGAAATCTTCCGGTGGCCCTTCTGCCAGTCGTACTGCCAGAGCGAGACGGTCGTGCCGGGCGCCGGGCGTCCCGTTCCCCCCGTGAGGGCGCGCGCCTCGACGCCGCCGTTTTCGGTCTGGCGGACGGCGAGGACGAGATCCGTCTCGATCATGCCGACGGCCCGGAGCGGCCCCTTGCCGGGCGCAAAGCCGGGATCGGCCGACGCGACCACGATGTGCAGTCCGCGGCCGAGCGCGGGGGGCGTCACGAACGTCCGGTGCGACTTGAAGTCCGCCGTGGGCGGGAGATCCGTCTCGAACGACGCGACCGGCTTCTCCTTCGCGACGAGGTCGTCGAGCTCCCGCCCCTGGGGGAGGAGGTTGTAGTCCTTCGCCCGCCCGACTCGGGCCTCGAGGTCGACCGCATAGGCGCGGAAATGCAGCGCGGGAAGGTTCCGGTGCGTGACCTCGATCGAGCGCTTCCCCGCGCCGTCCGCGGCCATCGCGGCCATCGACCACTCCGGCGCCTCGATCTGGCCGGCGATGGCGCGGGCGCGGTCGGCGCCGATGGACTTCGGATAGGCACGAATCGCCTCCAGCGCGAGCGCGCGCGCTCTGATGAAGTTTCCCGGCTTGTCCTCGCTGCGCGTGAAGTCCGCGAGTTGCGCCTTCCCCATCGAGAACCACGGAACGCCGGCGTAAGACGGGAGCTTCGCGGCGAGGTCCTTCCGGATCGCGGTCTTGTCGCCCGCGTCCGTGAGCGCCGCGTCGAGGCGGCGCAGGCGCTCGAGCCGCGCCTCGAGAGCCGCCTCCTGCTCCCCCGCGCCCGCGTGCCACGCCTCGAGATCGTCGAGGACGGCGCCGAGCTTGAGCAGCGGGTGGACGGCCGGGTCGTCCAGCCTGACCGACTTCGATCGCGCGGCGTCGCCGCCGATCAGCGCCTT
Organism: Thermoanaerobaculia bacterium; assembly: GCA_035542215.1. Classification (GTDB taxonomy): domain Bacteria; phylum Acidobacteriota; class Thermoanaerobaculia; order UBA5066; family UBA5066; genus Fen-183. The sequence goes on from DATKLW010000086.1 coordinate 13,205, forward strand.
CGCGTCGAGGGCGAAGACCCCGTTCGACTGCTCGGGCCGCCAGCCGGAGGTATCCGCAAGAAGCGCCGCGAACAGGTACGACGCGGCGTCGCGCAGCGTCCCGCGGACCTCCTTCGGATAGTTGCTGGGCTCGACGAACTCGGCGACCGCGTTCACCGGGACGCGCCCGAGCGCCTCGCGGTCCTTCCAGACGTCCGTGTACGCGCGCACGGCCTCGGCCTGGATCTCGTCCCGCGTCCACGCCTTGAGGTCGACCGGACTCGACGACGCCACGCGCTCGCGCTTTCCGATCTCCCACGAGTAGGCCTGCGCGTACGTGACGAGCGACTGCGCATAAAAAAGGCGCAGCGTCGTGCGCGGGAGCAGTCCCTGCGGCCACGGCTGGTCCTTCAGGAATCGGACGGACGTCTCGTAGCCGTGAAGCGCGGTCCGGAGCTGGACCTCGCGGACGAGCGCCTTCGCCTCGTCCGCCTCGTCGCCCGCGGCGCGCGCGGCCTCGCGAATTCTCCCGACCGTGGCGGCCGCCTCCTCGAACTTCTGCTCGGAGACGAGCCGCTCGACGTCCTTCCAGGTCCCCGGCCCCGTCACACGGGCACCGGCGGAGGTGAAGGCCACGCGGGCGGTTCCGGCGGCGAGAACGGCGGCGGCGGCGAGGAGAGCGAGGCGGCGAGCATGTGTCATGGCGTCTCCGTCGAGTCTATGACCCCGGAGACGGCGAGAGGTTCCCGGTCAGCGCATCAGCCGGAACGCGGCGACCGCCTCGAGCCTCCGGTCGGGACGCGCCGCGAGGACTTTTTTCGAGATGCGGCGGACGAGTCCGGCCCAGTCCGGCACCCGGCCCGTACGCGACGCCCGCGCGAGGAGCGCCGTCCAGTCCTCCGGCCGGATCCCGCGAGCCTCGGCCCGCCGCGCGACGATCGTCTCCGCCCACGCCGGCTGTTCGCGCCCGTCGAGCGACGCCGCGACGAACTCGCGGGCCGTCCCGCGCCGGAACGCGAAGAGGAGCCCCGCCGACGAGACGCCGGTCTTCTCGAGCGAGAGAAGCGCGACGCGCCCCCGCGGACCGTCCTCGAGCTCGCGGAAGATCCCCTCGACGAGCGCGTGCCCCGACGCGAAGAAGTCGAGATCCTCCTTCTCGACGGCCTCGCCGCGGTCAAACGTCCCGAGCCAGCGCGAGCCGGCGGAGACTCCCGGCAGGTGCTCGACGAGCGCGTCCGAGCCGAACTCGAGGTACCAAGTCCTGCGGCCCGCGCGCTCGGCGGTCTCGAAGCCGAAGAGGTCCACCGCCTCGAGGACGAACCGCTCCATGCGCGCGTCGAGGTCCGCCGGGACGCGCGCGAGGATCCCCGGCGCCGTCTCGGGCGCGAAGCCGTCGCGGTGGAGGTGGTGGTAGACCGCCTGCTGCCGCGCTTCGGCGGCGCGTGCCACCTGCGCGGCGAGCTCCTGGACCGGCAGGGGCTTCCCGAGCCTGCGGGCGCGGGCGATCGAGGCCTCGACGTCGGAGAGCGACCGCTCGAGGCCGCCGAGCGGCGACGTGAAGAGGCCGATGCGCTCGTAGAGCGTCGCGAGTTCGCGGCCGAACCCGTCCGGCGGGCGGAAGTAGACGATCTCCACGGGCGTCGTCCGGTTGATCCGGTCGAGGCGGCCGATCCGCTGCTCGACGGCCGCGGGGTCTGCCGGCAGATCGAAGAGGACGAGGCGCCGGCAGAACTCGAAGTTGCGCCCCTCGCCGCCGGCCTCGGTCGACACGAGGATCGACGGGCCGTCCGCGCGCCGGAACTCGGCCACCTCGACGTCGCCGCGCTCGGGCGTGAGCTCCTCGTGGAAGATCGCGACGCGCTTGCGCGTCGCGGACTCGATCCGCGCCTTGAGGGCGGAGAGGGTCGCGCGCTCGTGGACGAAGACCAGCGTTTTCGCCGAGCCGTCCGCCCGCCAGCCCGCGTCCTGCGAGGCGATCCACGCAACGCGCGGGTCTTCGGCGTCGGCCGCGTCGTCGCCCGTGAGCCCGTCGGCCGCGGGCGCCTCGCCGAGGTCGACGGGATGCGGGATCCGCGGCTGGAGTCCGCCGATGTCGATGCGCCGCGTCGCGCTCGTACACGGCGGAAGAGGCACCCCGGCCTCGATCGAAGCGAGGAACTCTTCCTCGCTCGTGTAGGCGTCCGGCCGCAAGAGCTCGAGGAGCCGGAAGAAACCGTGCGCGTCGGCCTCGAGCGGCGTCGCCGAGAGGAGCAGGACGTGCTTCGCCGCCCTCGTGAGCGGCGCGACCGCGAGGTACGCGTCGCTCCCGGCCTCGCCTCGCGCGCGCTCGAGGCGGTGAGCCTCGTCCACGACGAGCAGATCGAATTCCGCGGCTTCGGCCTGCGACGCGAGGCCCGGCTCCCGCGTCAGGTCCTCGAGGGAGACGATCGCGCGGCCGTGGGCTTCGAACGGGTTGAAGCCCTCGCCGTGCTCCTTCGCGACGTCCTCGCGCCGCCGGCGGTCGAGGAGGACGAACGTCTGGTGGAACTTGCGGTAGAGCTCGCCGAGCCACTGGACCGTGAGCGTCGCCGGCGCGACGACGAGCGCGCGGTCGGCGCGGTCGGCCCGCAGGAGGCGCGACAGGATGAGGCACGCTTCGATCGTCTTCCCGAGGCCGACCTCGTCGGCGAGGAGCCAGCGGACGGGGTCGCTCGCGGTCGCGCGCTCGGCGACGTGCAGCTGGTGCGGGAAGATCGCGATGCGCCCGCCGAGGAACGAGCCGAGGCCGCGGGCCTGACGGACCTCGGAGAGGAGAAGGCCGTCGAGCCGGTTGCGGAACGCGGCGGCCCGGTCGGTCTGGAGGGCGCCGAGGCGGTCCACGGGGTCGTCCGGCGCCGCGAGCGGCCAGAGGAGCGGGGTCGGCACGACGCGCCCGTCCACGAGACGCGCCGTCTCCCCGCCCACTTCGTCGACGACGACCGGCTCCTCCTCGCCCTCGAGCCGCGCCTTCTGGCCCGCGAGGAGCGGCATCGCCCGAAGCGCGTTGTCGTCGGCCGCGAGCGTCAGGCGCGTCTCCGCGGCGGGGAACCAGACGACGATCCTCCGTCCGTCGATCTGCTCGACGCGCCCCGGCCCGAGATCGGGGTTGAACTTGTGGAAGAGCTTGTCGTGTTCGCGGAAGGCCGGCACGGGGGCGCCCATCGTGCACGTCCCCGGGCCGTCCGGCAAGCGGCGAGGTTTCTACCCCAGCGCCTGGCTCAGGTCCTCGATCAGGTCGTCCGGGTGCTCGAGGCCGACGGAGACGCGCAGGAGGTCCTGCGGCGTCGTCGAGGCCGGCCCCTCGCTCGACGCGCGGTGCTCGAGGAGGCTCTCGACGGCGCCAAGCGACGTCGCGCGGACGAAGAGCTTCGCTTTCCCGACGGCCGCGAGCGCCGCCTCGCGCCCGCCCTTCACGTGGAACGAGAGCATCCCGCCGAAGCCCGACATCTGGCGTGCCGCGACGGCGTGGCCGGGGTGCGAGGGGAGCCCCGGGTAGTTCACGCGCAGGACTTTCGGGTGGGCCTCGAGCGCCCGCGCGAGCGCGAGAGCGTTCGCGCTGTGGGCCTTCATCCGCACGGCGAGCGAACGCAGCCCCCGGAGGACGAGCCACGCGTTGAACGGCGCGAGGACGGCACCGAGAAGATGCCGCACGTGCGCGACCCTCGCGTGGAGATCGTCCTTCCGCCGGAAGACGAGCGCACCGCCCTGCACGTCGCTGTGGCCGCCGAAGTACTTCGTCGCCGAGTGGAGGGCGACGTCCGCGCCGAGGTCGAGCGGGCGCTGGAGAGCGGGCGTCGCGAACGTGTTGTCGACGAGGGTCAGCGCGCCCGCCCTTTTCGCGAGCGACGCGATCCCCGCGAGGTCCGCGATCTGCATGAGGGGGTTCGACGGCGACTCGACGAGGACGAGCCTCGTTTCAGGCCGGATCGCCTTCGCGACGGCCGTGAGATCGTCCATCGCGCAGAAAGACGCGGCGAGGCCCCACGCGGGGAAAAACTCCTGCCCGACGGCTCGCCAGCCGTAATACGCGTCGTCCGGCAGGAGAACGTGCGCGCCGCGCGGGAGGGCCTGGAAGATCGCGACGCCGGCGGCCATCCCCGAGCCGAGGACGAGGGCCGCCTCCCCGCCCTCGAGCGGCGCGAGCGCCTCCTCGAGAAGGGACTGCATCGGGTTCGACTCCCGGATGTACGTGTGCCCGCCGAGCGGCGCGCTCCGCTCGTCGCGCTCGAACGTCGTCGAGAGGTAGATCGGCGGGGCGACCGAGCCCGTTTCGCCTTCCACCTTCCGTCCCGCATGCACCGCCAGCGTCTCGAACCTCATGCGTCCTCCGTCCGCGAGATGTGGCACCATGCGCCGCGTGAAGCGACCGCTCACCCCCGCGATCCTGGCCGTGACTCTGATCGCGACGCCCCTCGCGGCGCAAGACCCAGGCCCGGCCAAGCTGGACGTGGGCCAGGGCCTCAAGCGCGAGCGCGAGCGACTCGCGAACTACCAGTGGCGGCTCAGAACCGAGATGAAGGTCGACGGGACGATCCGGATGTCGAAGCTCGAGGACGTCCACCTCGGACCGGACGGAGCTCTCGTCAAGAAGTCCGTCAAGTACGAGAAGGCGCCGGAGCCGACGCCCTATTCCTACAACGACCCTCGCGCGCGGGTCCACCCGCCGACGACGAGCACGGAAGACGACCGCCTCTCGGAGATCGCCCAGGACCTCATGCAGTACTACGCGCGCCTCTCTCCCGAGCGCGTCGCCGAGTGGGCCAAGCGCGCCGAGATCCTTCCGGCTGAAGCCGACCACCCGGGCCTCGTCCGGATGCACGGACGCGGGCTCGGCCGCCCGCTCGACGACGCGATCCTTTTCCTCGATCCGAAGACACAGACCGCGGCGCTCATCGAAGTCAAGACGACCGTCGATCCGCGCATCCTCGACATCGCCTTCATCCGCGCGACGTTCGAGGCGCTCCCGCAGGTGCGCGCCGACGTCGCGCCGCTCTGGGTGCCGAAGCGCGTGTTCCTGAACATGAACCGCGGCAAGCGCGCCGTCGCCCTCGAGATGGAGACGAGCGACTGGCGGGCGTGGCCCTAACGGGGGGGGCCAGGGGGAAACCCTCGGGGACGGTTCCCCCCTGAATCAGAGATTTGGAACGCCCTCGGGGTGATTCCTCAGGAAAACCGTGGTCCCGACGAGCAGCAGGAGCAGCCCGTTCCCCGCGAGAACCCAGTGCGTCGGCATGATGCCGACGAGGAACCCCGCGATGACGCTGCCGAGCGGCATCGCCCCGCGGAAGGCAAGCGAGTAGACGCTCACGACCCGCCCGCGCAGCGCGTCCTCCACGTTCGTCTGGACGAGCGTCATGAACATCGCGAAGACGATCATGAGCGCCGCCCCCGCGCAGAAGAGAAGGCCGAACGAGAGCCACTTCGCGCGCGAGAGGGCAAACCCGATCATGAGGGCGCCGAGCGTCATCTGCATCGCGACCGCGACGGCGCCGCGACGCTTGACGTGCCCGAAGCCGGCGGTGCCGACCGCGCCGACCACCGCCCCGAGGCCGAAGACGGCGAGGAAGTAGCTCAGAACCTTGACGTCGCCCTTGAAAACGTCCTTCGCGAAGACGGGCAGGAACGTGAGGAGCGGGAACGCGCAGATGCTCCCTATGAACGAGAGGCCGATGAGCCCGCGGAGGGCGCGATGCCCGTACGCGGCCTTCAGGCCCGCTTTCAGGTTCTCGAGGACGCTCCCGCTCGCCGCCCCCGAGGGGGCGCCCCGCCGGAGGAAGAGGAGCGCGACGATGACCGCGAAGAACGAGACGCCGTTGAGCCCGAAGCATGCCGCGGCGCCGAGCGTCGCGAAAGCCGCGCCCGCGAGGACCGGGCCGATGACGCGGGCGAGGTTGAACTGGATCGAGTTCAGGGCGACGGCGTTCGGAACGTCCTCCCGGTCGACGAGCGTCGGGACGAGCGCCTGGTACGCCGGTCCCCCGAAGGACATCGCGACGCCGACGACGAGGGACAGGACGAGGATCATCCAGACCGCAACGAGGCCCTTCGCGACCAGGAACATGAGGAGGAACGCGGACGAAAGCTGGACGACCTGCGAGAGGAGGAGGATCCGACGCCGGTCCATCCGGTCGGCGAGGACGCCGCCGACGAGCGAGAGGACGAGGAACGGCGCCTGCTGCAGAGCGTCGGCCCAGGCGAGGTACTGCGGGTTTCCCGAGATCGTCAGGAGGAGCCAGGCCTGAGCGACCGACTGCATCCACGTCCCGACGCTGGACGTGAACGAGCCCGCCCACAGGAGGCGGAAGTCCCGGTACGTGAAGGCCTTGAAGACCCTGGTCAGCTTCTCACGCACCGCGCGCACGATACCTCAGCGATTGAGTCTCGGGGTTCCGCGCGCCGCCGGCGCGTCAGGCTCCGGCCTTCGGCTCGGTCTTCGGGGGCCGCTTCTTGAAGACCCACGCCATGGCGACGCCGAGCAGGTAGAGCGCGCACATCGGGAGAGCGAAGGCGCACTGCGTCGGGATGTCCGGCGTGGGCGTGATGAGCGCCGCGATGATGAAGATGATGAGGACCGCGAAGCGGAACTTCGCGAGGAGCCACCGCTCGGTCACGACGCCCATCCGCGCGAGAAAGAAGATGATGATCGGCGTCTCGAAGACGATCCCCATCCCGAGGAGGATCTTCGACGTGATGTCGAGGTAGTCGTCGATCTTGATGACGGGCATGAAGTCCGCGCCGGTCGCGACGAGGAACTGGGCCACCATCGGGAACCCGACGGCGTACCCGAAGTACCCGCCTCCCACGAAGAACGCGACCGACAGAATGATGAACGGCCAGACCCAGCGGCGCTCGTGCCGATAGAGGCCGGGCGCGATGAAGAGCCAGAGCTGGTAGAGGATGACGGGGCTCGCCACGAACACGCCCGCGAGGAGGGCGATGTTGATGTAGAGCATGAACGGCTCGGTGAGCTGCGTATACGCGAGCTTCGTCCCGGCCGGAAGCGCCTGGAGGACGGGCTTCGCGAGCCACTGGAAGATCTCCTTCGACTTCCACCAGCAGACGAGGAACCCCGCCGCGACCGCGAAGGCCGACCAGAAGAGGCGCTTGCGGAGGTCCTCGAGGTGCTCGAGGAACGACATCCGCGGGAGCTCTTCCTCCGGGTCTCCGGCGGGGCGCCGCGAGAACTCCGTCACGGCGCGGGCGTCTTCGTCGTCTCGGACGGGCGCGCAACCGTGCCGTCGGCGGGCGCGACGGCCGGGCGTTCCCCGGCGTTGAGCGCCGCCGGGGAATCAGCCTTCGGCGGGTCGTCGATCTTGATCGCCGACGACGCTTTCTCCATCTCGTCCTCGATCGTGCGCTTGAGGTCGTTCGAGGCGCGCTTGAACTCGCCGAGAGCCTTTCCGACCTGTTTTCCGATCTCCGGCAGCTTCTTGGGCCCGAAGAGGAGAAGAGCCAGAACCATGATCATCATCAGTTCCGGCATTCCGAGATTACCCATCCGGGACCCTCCTCTGGAGCGCCGATGCTCCGCTCGGCACCGTGCGAAGTCAAGGCGGGGCGGCTTCCTCTGCGTGTTAGTCTCATTGTGTCCGGGAGGGTCCTTCCACGTGAACAACACCCCCGTTTCGCCCCGTGGCCATGCCGTCCGGCGCGCCCTCGCCGCCGCCGCCTTTCTCCTCGCCGTCACGATCGGCGGAGGAGTCGCGGGCGGGCGCCTCGCCGCGGTCTCGGACGCCACGAATCCCGGTTTCAAGGAGTACTCCGACATCCTCGCGACGGCCCGGGCGTGGTACGCGGACGACGTCCCCGCGAACAAGATCGTCTACGCGTCCATCCACGGGATGCTCGGCACCCTCGACCCGCACACGAACTTCCTCGAGCCCGAGGAATACTCCTCGATGGTCGAGAAGCAGCGCGGGTCCTTCTACGGGCTCGGGATCATCATCAGCAAGCGCAACGGGAAGGTCACGGTCATCACGCCCGTCGAGGGCTCGCCCGCCGCCCGGCTCGGCATCCGCGCCGGCGACATCATCGACAAGGTCGAGGGCCAGCCGATCGACGACCTTCCGGTCGACGCCGTCGTCAAGAAGCTGAAGGGGCCGAAGGGGACGAAGGTCCACATCACGATCCTCCGGCCCGGGATCGACGATCCTCTCGAGATGACGGTCACGCGCGCCGAGATCCCCACGAATTCGGTTTCGTACGCCCTCATCGTCGAGCCGGGCGTCGGCTACATCCGCCTGAAGGACTTCACGCACACATCCGCGCCCGAGATTGCGGAGAACTGGGACAAGCTCGAGAAGCAGGGCATGAAGAAGCTCGTTCTCGACCTGCGCGGCAACCCGGGCGGGCTCCTGGACCAGGCGATCGCCGTGTCGGACTTCTTCCTCTCGAAGAACGAGAAGGTCGTCGTGACGAGGGGCCGGGGCGGCTCGCAGGAGCAGAGCTTCGCGGCGCCCGGCAAGAGCACGCACGCGCGGATCCCCGTCGTCGTCCTCGTGAACAAGGGCTCGGCGTCCGCCTCGGAGATCGTCGCGGGCGCGCTCCAGGATCAC
>DATKLW010000087.1:0-8855 GCA_035542215.1 Thermoanaerobaculia bacterium
CTCCTCGGCGCGCCGGGGGAAGGCTTCCTGCAGGCGATGAAGGTCCTCGATGGCGGCCGCATCTCCATCGCCGCGCTCTCGCTCGGCATCGCCGAGGGCGCGTTCGAGGGCGCGCGCGCTTACGCGCAGCAGCGGAGGCAGTTCGGGAAGGCGATCTCCGAGTTCCAGACGATCCAGAACTACCTCGCCGACATGGCGACGGAGATCGACGCCGCCCGCCTCCTCACGTATCGCGCCGGCTGGTTGAAGGACAACGGGCGCCCGACGACGAAGCAGTCCGCGATGGCGAAGCTCTACGCCTCGGAGGTCGCCGTGCGGGTCACGAACCTCGCCGTCCAGATCCACGGCGGGTACGGCTTCACGAAGGACTTCGGCGCCGAGAAGTATTTCCGCGACGCCAAGCTCTGCACGATCGGCGAGGGCACGTCGGAGATCCAGCGCCTCGTGATCGCGCGCGAGGTCCTGAGGGAAGCCCGGGGAGCCTGACCGTCAGGCCTTCGCGAACCGGACGCGGCAGTCGAGGTACGCGGCGCCCTCGCCTTCGTCCGTGAGGCGCGCCCGCACGAGGGCGTTCGCGCAGTTCCCGCGGTCGTAGTTGCCTCCCTTGGGGACGATCACGAGATCGGGACGCTGCGCCGCGTCGAACCGGAGGCGGACCCGCATGGACCCGATCGCGCTCTCGAGACGCACGACGTCGCCGTCCGCGAATCCGTGCGCGGCGGACGGGTGGCACGTCGCGAGGAGGAGCTCGGGCTCCGGACCCGCCCACTGGGAGCTCTGCGACTGCTCGGACGAGTTCGAGAAGAGCCAGAGCGGGAAGCCGGGTTCCTCGGGCGGAACCGGCGGGAGCGAATGGATGAGATTCACCTTGCCCGAGGGCGTCGCAAATCTACGGTCTCCGAAGAGGACCCTTTTTGCGAATGGGTGTCGGACGGGCCCTCGCTCGAGCTGCTCCAGCGTGACTCCTGCCGCCTCCACTCGCGAGAGCAACCGCTTCTTCCATTCGCGGGCGCTCCCTCTTACTTTCAAGGAGATCTTCTCTTCGGACGTCTCCGTACGCGCATCGATCTCTCGTGCGAGCGCCTGGACGATCTCGAGGTCCGTCTTCACTCCCGGCGGCGGCGCGACGACCGGCTTCGAGACGCCGAGCCAGTGATGGCCGTACGAGCCGAGGAGGTCGTCGTCTTCGACGAGCGTCGTCGTCGGAAAGACGACGGACGCGCGACGGGCCGTGTCCGTCAGGAACGGGTCCACGACCACGACGAGCTCGCGTGTCTCGAACGCCTTTGCGACCGTCGCGGAGTCCGGCAGCATCGAGACGGGGTTGGCGGCCGTGACCCACACGGCGCGCACCGGGGGGTCCTGCGCCGCGAGGATCGACTCGCCGAGGAGGGGCTCCGGCAGCGTGCGGGGCGGGGCCTTCTTCAGGAACGAGAAGTCGAACGGGGCCCGCCGGACGGCCGAGAACGACACGCCGCCGCCGGGGATCCCGAGGTTCCCGCTCACGGCGCCGAGGGCGTCGAGGGCGCGGACGATTCCGGCGCCGTTCATCCGGCGGCCCATGCCCCAGCCCACCTGGATCGCGCAGGGCTTCTCGGCGAGAGCGGACGCGAGGACGTCGACCTCGTCGACCGGAACCCCGGCCGCGCCGGCCCACGCCCCGACGGGCCGCGACCCTGCGAGCGCGCGGAACTCCTCGAAGTGGTCGCAGTACGACGGCGCCTCGGGATCGGTCGCGCCCATCTCGAAGAGGCGGGCCGCGACGCCCATCGCGAGGTCGAAGTCGCCGCCGGGCCGCGGGAGGATCGCGCGATTCGCGAGCCGCTCGCTCTTGTGGCGGACGGGGTCGACGAGGAGGACGCGCGCGCCCTTGCGCTTCGCCTCGCGCAGGACCGGCTGCAGGTGGACGTTCGAGACCGCCGCGTTCTTCCCCCAGAGGATCACGTTCTTCGCGTTCTCGAGGTCGAAGATGTCGTGCATCTCCTCGGCGCCGAAGTCGATGACCTGGGCCGTGTCCCCTGCGCCGGAGCAGATGTCGCCCCTCTTGACCGAGACGGGCCCGAAAAGCTCGAAGAAATAGTCCACCACGGACTTCACGATTCCGAGCGAGCCGCCCGAACGGTAGTGGAGGATCGCCGCGGGACCGGACTCCTTCCGGATCGCCAGAAGCCTCTCTGCGACGAAGCCGAGCGCCTCCTCCCACGTCGCGGGCGCAAGCGCGCCGTTCTTCCTGAGGAGCGGCGTCGTGAGGCGCAGCGGGCCGGCCTGGGTCTCGGGGAAGCGCGACGTCCGGTAGCAGAGGAAACCCTTCGTGACGGGGTGGGCCGGGTCTCCCCCGAGGGCGACGAGCTTCCCGTCCTCGACGGTCGCGATGAGGCCGCAGGCGTCGGGGCAGTCGCGGTTGCAGACGGTGTGGAGCTCGAGGACGCCCATCCCGGCATTCTAGTGAGGCCGGAAGACTTCGCGGGGCCGGGCTAGACCAAGGCCTTGCGGAGGTGCGCGAGCGTTCGTGTCCACGCGTCGGCGGACGCCCTGGCGTCGTAGACGTTCGGCCGCGCGTCGTTGAAGAAGGCGTGCCCCGCGTCGGGGTAGACGACCGTCTCGACCGTCTTGCCCATCGCCCGGAGCTTCTCCTCGAGCGGCTTCGCGTCCGCGGCGGGGACGCTCGGGTCCTTGCCGCCGTAAATGAGGAGCATCGGCGACGCGAGGTACTTCCAGTCCGGCTGAAGCTTCTTGAATCCTCCGTAGAAGCTCACGGCCGCCCCGACGTTCGGGTTCGACGTCGCGGCGAATTGTGCGAGAGCGCCTCCCATGCAGAACCCGACGACGCCGAATTTCCGCGACGTGCACTCGGGCCGCTGGAGGAGGTAAGCGCCGGAGGCGGCGATCTCGCGTGAGGCTCGCGTGACGTCCATCTCCATGAGAAGGCGGCCCGCCTCGTCGGGGGACGTCGTCGTCTTGCCGTGGTAGAGGTCGGGGGCGAAGGCGAGGAAGCCTTCTTTCGCGAAGCGGTCCGTCACGTCCATGACGTGGGGGACGAGGCCCCACCATTCCTGGATCACGACGAGCGCGGGCCCCTTGCCGGACGCGGGCCTGGCGAGCCAGCCGTCGCCTTTCTGTCCGTTGAGCGTGAACGAGAGCTTTTCGCCCATCTGAAGCGCCTCCGACAGCGGGGTACCCGTCGAATCCTATACTCCGGCCCCTGGTGAGACGGGTCGGGAAGCTCCTGCGCACGGCGGCGATCGTCGTCGTCGTCCTCGCCGCGGGGCTCACGGCCGCGTGGAAGGTCGTCTTCCGCGAGGACCCGTCGCGCCGGTCGAACGTCACGGGGTCCCTCTTCACGGACGTGACGGCCGCCTCGGGCGTCGCGTTCCGCTTCCGCGGCGACATCATCGACGGCAAGCTCCTGCCGACGATGGGCGGCGGCGCCGCGCTCGCGGACTTCGACGGCGACGGCTGGCTGGACCTCGTCCTCGTCCAGCAGGTGAGGAACGGGACGCGCTGGCGCAAGGCCGGCAAGACGCAGCCGCTCGTGGACTGCACGCGTCTCTACCGCAACCGCGGCGACGGCACGTTCGAGGACGTCACGGAGAAGTCGGGCGTCGTCGCCTGCGGCTGGGGCGTGACCGCGATGTGGGCCGACCTCGACAACGACGGCTTCCCCGACCTCGTGATCGGGAACGCGGGCGACCCGAACCTCGTTTTCCGGAACCGGGGCGACGGGACGTTCGAGCGGATGGAGAAGACCGGCCTCGAGGGCGGGAAGTTCACGATGGGCCTCGCGGCTCTCGACATCGACGGCGACGGGCTGCCGGACGTCTACATCGGGAACTACCTCGACACGGACTCGCTGCGCGAGTCGAAGGCGCCCGGGACGTCCTTCATGACGCCGGACGAGTACAAGGGCCAGGACAACCAGATGCTCCGGAACCTCGGCGGCTGGAAGTTCGCGGACGTGACGGACGCGAGCGGCACGCGCGACCCCGGGAGCAAGACGATCGGCGCGGTCGCCGTGGACTACGACGGCGACGGAAAGACCGACCTCTACGTCTCGAACGACCAGTGGCGCAACACGCTCTTCCACAACGAGGGCGGCGGCGTCTTTCGCGACGTCTCGGTCGAGACCGGCACGGGCTACCCGGAGGAGGGCAGCGTGACGGCTTTCGGGCGGAAGACGCGCAGCGGGATGGGCCTGGTCGCGCAGGACCTCGACGGCGACGGCAGGCCGGACCTCTACGTCACGAACTTCGCGGGCGAGCCGAACACGCTCTACCGGAACGTCGAGGGCGCCGTGTTCGCCGAGAGCGAGCGCGAGGCGTTCGGGGGCGACCACGACCCCGTCCTGCCGCTCTCGAAGTGGGGCGTCGTCGCGCTGGACTTCGACAACGACGGGAGGCCCGACCTTGCGGTGACGAGCGGCCAGATCCTCTCGCGCGTCTTCGCGGTCGTCGGCGCGTGGTTCAACCCGAGGGCGCGAAACTTCGGGGTGGGGGAGAAGAGCTACGCGCAAAGGCAGTTCCTTTTCCACAACGAGAGCGCGCCGGGCGCGATGAAGTTCCGCGACGTCTCGGCGGAGTCCGGCGACCTCGGGCGGCTCTGCGTCGTGGGGCGCGGCCTCTCGGCGGGCGACCTCGACGGCGACGGGAAGGAAGACCTCGTCTACAACCCGATCGACGCGCCTGCGATCGTCCTCCGCAACACGGCGGCGGCCGGCAACGCGCTCGAGATCCTGCCCGTGGCGGGCCCCGACCGGAAGACGGCGCTCGGGACGCGCGTGACCGTGGGTGCGGACGCCTCGCGGCAGGTCAAGGAGTTCTACGTCGTGCCGTCGTACGCGAGCGGCTCCTGGGTGCCGCTCCACTTCGGCCTCGGGACCGCCGCGTCTGCGCACGTCGTCGTGAGATGGCCCGACGGGACTTCGGAGGACCTCGGCGACGTCCCGAAGGGCGCGTGGAAGCTGAAGAAGGGCTCCGGGCTCGGGCCGCTGCGGGCGCGAAGGTAACGCGCCCGCGGCGGCCGGGCCGGATTCGGGTCAGACGAGGACGGTCTTGCCCGCCGCGTAGCGCACGAGGGCCGTCGTGAGCATGTCGGCGTGCTCGCGTTCCTCGGCCTCCATCTCGCGGTAGAGCTTCCACTCCGAGGAGCCGGGCTCCAGCTCCTTGCCGCGCTCGAGGAAGAACTGGCGCGCCCTCTTCTCGAGGTGGACGGCGAGCTTCAGGAGGTCTTCGCCGGACTCCGTCTTCACGCCGGCCTCCGCGTAGACCGCGACGCGCGCCGCCGAGAGGCCGGGCGCCGCCGTGTCGGGCTCGGGCACGTGGTACCGCCGCGAGAGCGTCTCCATGTGGCCGCGCTCCATGACGGACAGGTTCGTGAAGAGCGTCTTGAGCGCGGGGTCCTTCGTGTTTTCGGCGCCGTGCGCGTAGAACGCGAGGCCGCCGAGCTCGATCTCGAACGCGTGACGGAGCGCCTCGACCGCCTTGGCGGAATCGAGCGTGACGTCGTGGCCGTGCGAGAGCGTGCCGCCGCAGGCGGGGCAGAGCCCGTACGGGAACGCGAAGCCCTCGAAGACCTTCTGGCAGCCGCCGCACGTCCACGTGAGCTCGAGACCCGCGCAGCAGACGTACTCCTCCTCGCCCTCGAGAGGCTGGCGGCACTTCGGACAGACCTTCACGGCCGTCTCCTCGGGCGCATGGGCTTTCTTCGGCGCGGGAGCGGCCTCGTCGTCGAGCACGACGGGCCAGGCCTTCGTCTCGAGGTACTTCACGATCGCCTTCGCCGCGCGGCGGCCGGCGCCGAGCGCGAGGATGACGGTCGCGCCACCGGTCACGATGTCGCCGCCCGCGAAGACGCCGGGCAGGTTCGCGGCCTGCGTCTTCGGATCCGCGTTGATGTAGCCCTCCTCGCGCGTGTCGAGGCCGGGCGTTGAGCGCGCGATGACGGGATTCGCCTTCGTGCCGAGCGCGTAAATGACCGTGTCGCAGAGGAACGTCTCGGTCTCGCCCTCGACGGGCACGGGGCGGCGGCGGCCGGACTTGTCCGGCGGGCCGAGCTCCATGACCTGGCAGACGATCGCCTTGACGTCGCCCGCCTCGTTCGTCTCGATCGCGAGCGGGCTGCGCAGCCAGTGGAAGGTGATCCCTTCCTCCTTGGCGTGGCGGATCTCCTCGACGCGCGCCGGAGCCTCGGCCTCGGTGCGGCGGTAGACGCACTTGACGTCCGCGGCGCCGAGGCGGCGCGAGACGCGCAGGCAGTCCATCGCGGTGTTGCCGGCGCCGAGGACGACGACGCGGCGGCCGGGCGTCACGGGCGTGTCTTCGTACGGGAAGCGGTCGCCGCCCATGAGGTTCACGCGCGTGAGGAACTCGTTCGCGCTGTAGACGGAGCCCGCGAACTCGCCGGGGATCCCGAGGAAGCTCGGCGCGCCCGCGCCGGTTCCGATGAACACGGCGTCGAAGCCCATCTCCGTCTGGAGCTGCGGGATCGTGAACGTCTTGCCGATGACCTTGTTCGTCTCGAACGCAACACCCATCGCCTCGAGGTTCTTCACCTCGCGGTCGATCGTCGTGCGGGGCAGGCGGAAGGACGGGATCCCGTACTTCAGGACGCCGCCGATGACGTGCAGGGCCTCGAAGATCGTGACGGAGGCGCCCGCCTTCGCGAGGTCGCCCGCGCACGCGAGGCCGGCCGGGCCGGAGCCCACGATTGCGACCTTGCCGAGCTTGCCGGCGTTTTCCGGCTTCGACATGACGAAGGCCGGGGCGTTGTCGCCGACGAAGCGCTCGAGGCGCCCGATCGCGACGGACTCCATCTTGCCCTTCACGAGAATGCACTGCGCTTCGCACTGGCTCTCCTGCGGGCAGACGCGGCCGCAGATCGAGGCGAAGAGGTTCGACTCCTGGATCGCGGCGAGCGAGCCCGCGAGGTCGCGCACGAGGATGTGCCGGATGAAGCGCGGGATGTCGATGTTGACGGGGCAGCCGGAGATGCACGTCGGCCGCACGCATTGGATGCAGCGCTCGGCCTCCTGGAGGGCGTCCGCCATCCGGTAGCCGAGGTTGACCTCGAGGAAGTTCCCGGAGCGCTCGACGTGGTCGCGCTCGGGCATCTTCGTCGCGTGGGGCGGGAGCTCCTTGAGCTTTTTCCAGTTTCGCTTCTCGAGCTCGAAGAGCTGGGTCTCGTACGTGCAGACCTTGTCGAAGTCCTTCTGGGCCTCGACCTCCTGCGTCTTGAACCGGCTCTGCCGGAACGCGAGCTCCTTGAAGTCGACCTGGTGGCCGTCGAAGTCCGGGCCCTCGACGCACGCGAACTTCACCTTGCCGTCGACCGTGACGCGGCACGAGCCGCACATCCCGGTTCCGTCGACCATGATCGCGTTCAGCGAGACCATCGTCTTGACGCCGAACGGCCGGCTCGTGTCCGCGCAGGCGCGCATCATCGGGAGGGGGCCGATCGCGACGATCTCGTCGACCTTCTCCTTCTCGAGGACGTCCTTGAGCGCGGCCGTCACGAAACCCGGGCGCCCGTACGACCCGTCGTCCGTGCAGACGATCAGGTCGTCGCAGTAATCCCGGAATTTCTGCTCCCAGAAGACGAGGTCCTTCGAGCGGAAGCCGATGATGCCCGTGATCCGGTTCCCGGCCTCCTTGAAGGCCCGGAGCTGAGGGAAGACGGGCGCGACGCCGAGGCCGCCGCCGACGAGGACGACGTGTCCGGCCTTGTGGACGTGGCTCGGGAGGCCGAGCGGCCCGACGAAGTCGGCGAACGTGTCGCCCTCGGCGTAGTCCTTGAGCATCTCCCGGGTCGTCTTGCCGACCGCCTGGACGACCATCGTGATCGTTCCCCAGTCGCGGTCGAAGTCCGCGACCGTCAGCGGGATGCGCTCGCCGCCGTCGCGCAGCCGGACCATCACGAAATGGCCCGGCTGGGCCGCTTTCGCGACGTCGGGGGCGTGGACGTCCCACAGAAACGTCGTGTCCGAGAACTGCTGGCGGCGGACGATTCGATACATGGACCGGGAGGCTAGGGGAGGAGACCCGCGCGGCCAATGGTGCAAATGGCCTACTAAGACCGCGTCTCGTTACAGCGAGGTGACCTTGACGTCCTCCCGCCTCGCGGCGGCCTCGGCGGCCGCGATCGAGACGGCGCCGGGGCCTTCCGTCTCCTTCAGGCCGGCGCGCGACAGACCGAACGCGGCCAGGAGGGCGCGCGGGGGCTGGAAGTCGAGGTCGGGCTCGTTCACGAAGAGGCGGCCGAGGTTCTCGACGTAGGCCTTCGTGAGCTCCTTCCACGCGATCTGGTCGAAGTCCTGCGCGACCTTGCGGCTTCCGAGCGACATGAGGACCAGCGAGTGGAAGACGACCTGGTAGATTGCCTTCAGGCGCGCGCGGCCGCGCTCGGGGTGGCGCTTGAGGATCTCGCGGATGAAATGGACGTTGAGCGGGACGTGGAACGATTCGTCGCGCGTGAGGATCGTGAGAACCTGGCGCGCGAGCGGCTGCTTCACGTTCCGTAGGGAGAGCCGGTACGTCGTGGCGCCGATCGTCTCGAACATGAGGTTCGTGAGCATGATCGTCTCCATGCGCTCGGCCTTCGCGTAGCTCGTGTAGAACCCCTTCACCATTCGGCCCATCGGCGTCACGCCGCTGCCGAGGTGCCCGAGAAACGCCTCGAGGAGCTCCTTGTGCCAGCCCTCCTCGTTGCCGTAGAGGACGAGACACTCGGCGAGCTCGGGATCCCACTCGCGCACCTCCACGGCCAGCTTGTGGGCGCCCGCGAGGCCCGACTCCTCGGCGCGGTACGCCGCGTTGAAGAACTTGACGCACGCGAGGCGTTCTTCCTCGGAGTCGAACGCCATG
>DATKLW010000088.1:0-35368 GCA_035542215.1 Thermoanaerobaculia bacterium
CGGGCGCAGCCAGAGGAGGCGGGGCAGGTCCACGCCCGAGTCGGCGGCGCCCTGCGGGTCGAAGTGGTCGCCGGGGTCGACGAGCGCCGCGGCTTCGCCCGACTGCGTCGTGGCCGCCAGCGCCGAGAGGGCCGCCGAGAAGAGCCCGGACGAGGAGCGGCCGCCCGCACGGCAGACCTCCACCAGGCTTCCCCGCGGCAGCCCGCCCCCCAGCAGCCGGTCCAGCGCGGGGACGCGCACGGGCAGCCTTGCGGGCCGTCTCGAGCCGCGCTCGCGGTCGGCGAGGGCGGCCGCCGTGACGAGCTGCCGAGCGATCTCGGGCGGAAGAAGCGGCTGGGGCACCCCCCGAACCTAGGTCCGGGTGTGGCGTAAGTCAAGCGTAAGTTTAGGGGTCGGGGCGGTGCCGGGCGGCGGCCTCGATCTCGAGCTTGAAGGCATGCAGCGAGACGTTGATGTCCCTGAGAAAGACGAGGAGCGACCCGATCAGGCAGGCCATGCACGCGATGAAGACGCAAGAGAGGACGACCGCGAGCTCCAGCCCGAAGAGCGCCGCGAGGAACAGCAGGATGATGAGGAGCGCCGCGAGGAGCAGGCTCGTCGCCGAGAGCGCGATCGCGAGGCGCACGAGCCCCGCGCGCGCCGTCAGGACGCGCAGCTGCGCGATGAGCCCGACGCGCTCGTCCTCGCCCGCCGCGCGCAGCTCGTGCGCGAGACGCCGCGCGCGGTCGAGGAGCCGCCCGAACTGGTTCGTCATCGACAGGAGCAGCAGCCCGACGCCCGAGATCAGGATGACGGGTCCGACCGCGACCTGCAGGAGCGGGACGACGTCGTGCGTCGCGAGGCCGGGGATCTGGGGGAGCGTCACGGCTTCGCTCCGGCCTCGATCTCCGCGCGGAGCGCGGCGGAGTCGAGCGTGAACGCGCGCGCGAACCCGCCCACGAACCGCGCAGACTTCGGCCGGACGGCCCAGAAGGAGAAATCGCCGAGCGCGCCGACGATCTCCTCCATGTGCGGGAACTTCGCGAGGTAGATCTCCTTCGCCGAGTCCTCCTCGGCCGAGCCGTCCGAAAGCTCGATCGCCTCGCCCGTGAGCGTCAGGCGCGCGAGCTGCTGCGGGTCCTTCCCGCCGGTGTCCGGCATCGCGAGCATCAGGCTCGCGCGCCGGTCCTTCAGGAGGTCCTGCGTGTGGCCGGAGAGCCGGCTCACGTGGATGAACCAGACCGAATACGTCGGGTCGGGCGCGGCCAGCACCATCGAGACGAACGGCCCGCCGTCGTGCAGCGTGCCGAGGGCGGCGACGCGGGAATTGGAGACGAGAGAGAAGAGAAGATTCTTGGAAAGAGGATCCATGAACAGAACATTAGCGCGAAGAGGGCCGCGGCGCCTCGCGACGCACGCGCTTGCTGTTTGAGCGAAGCGAGTTCAAGCGCGAAGGAGCGGGGCGCCCCGGCACTAGGGAGCGCGGGTCGAGCGGTGCGAGAATCGGGCCATGACGGACCAGCCTTCGAAGCCGCTCGACCACTCCGACGAGGTCCACGCCGCCTTCGACGACCTGCACGAGAAGCTCGGCGACCGCGCGACGCCGGAGGCGAAGGCGCGGGTCGAGGCGCTGCGGGAGGCGACGCTCGCGCAGGACGGCGCCCGCGTGAAGGCCCACCTCGAGGCCATGAAGGAGTCGCAGAGCTGGCTCTGGGCCGAGCTGACGTCCCACCCTCGCGTCGCCGCGCTCGTCAACGAGCTCGCGCTGTTCGGCCTTTAGCGCCCGAAGAAGAGCTTCGCGCGCTCCGACCGGAAAACGAGGAGGCACGAGGCCGTCGCGACCGCGACGCCGCCGAGGATGATCGCGAGGCGCGTGTACGGAAGCCCCATCGCCCGGCGCTGGCCCGCGAACTCCCCGAGCGCGACCACCCACACGACCGCGCCCGCGAAGAGGCCCGCCTCGAGGAGGCGCGCCGCCCAGCGCCGCGGCACGAAAAGGAGCGGCAGGAAGAGCAGGGACACGGCGCAGAAGGCGAGGTTCCCGGCGCGGAAAAAGTGCGCCGCGAGGACGAGGAACGCGAGCGCGGGGAAGACTGCGCGAGGGCCCATGCGGGAGACTTTAACTCCCTTGCGGGGGAGTGTCTTGCGCGGCGCGTCACGGTCTGATTTGTCTGCATCATTTGCGGCTCCGGATGCGCCTGAGACCATTCGCACCGGAGAGAGGTGATCACCATGGCGATGAAGATCAACGAAGAGTGCATCAACTGCGGCAACTGCGAGCCCGATTGCCCGAACACGGCGATCAGCCAGGGCGACTCCTATTACGTGATCGCGGCCGACAAGTGCACGGAGTGCGTCGGCGCGTTCGACGCCCCCAAGTGCGTCGAGGTCTGCCCGGTCGAGGGCTGCATCACGGTGGATGCCTCCCTGAACGAGTCGCGGGACGTCCTTCAGGCCCGCTACGCGTCCCTGCACCCTTGAGCCTCCGGTAAAAACCCCGCGAGGGAATGCGGGCGGCGGCGCGGCGGAGCGCCCCGCCCGCGTTCTTTTTTCGGGCCGCGCCGGCGCCTAGGGCTGCCGCGCGCCGGCCGCGGGCAGGTGGCCGGCCGGGCGGTGGGCCGAGAGGCCGGCGACGCCGAGGATGAGGCCGAACCCGAGCACGTACCAGAGCGCGAGCGTGGAATCCTTCGCGTGGAGCGTCCCGGACGCCGCCGCGAAGAGGCCGACCGCCGCGAGGAGCGCGAGCGCGAGGAGGACGCCTCCCGCGGCCCGCGACAGGACGACGACGGCCGGCGGACGCGACGGGAACGCGAGGAGCAGGTAGCCCGCGACCGTGAAGAGCGGGAAGAGCACCCAGAGCGTCAGGCCCGGCGCGGCGGCGACGAAGCCGAAGGGCGCGAGCGCGAGGAAGAGCCCCGACGCGACGCCGAGCGCGAGGAGGATGGCGCCAGCGAGGACGAGCATGGGCGATCTCCTTTCAGGAGGGGGAGACGGGGCCGCGCGCCGAAGCGCCGCGCTCGTTCGCGCGGTACCACTCGTTCGAGGCGGGCAGCACGAAGACGGCGATCCCGAGGACTCCCGTGAACGCGAGGAGGAGGACGGGCCAGGCGCGCCACATGACGACCGTGAGGACGACGCCCGCGAGCGCCGCCGCGTCGAGGACGAAGGCCGCGAGGAACGCGAGCGCGCGGAAGCGCGCGGCGGCGTTGTGCGGGACGGCCGCGACCCGCGCGATCGCCGCCGAGCCCGCAAGGGAGACGACGCCGAGGAGGACCGGGACGGCCGCGGGCACGTCGGCCGCGACGCGCCCCTCGCGCGGGCCGACGATCGCGACGCCGATTGCCGCGTAGAAGACCATGGAGCCGGCGAACGCGGCGAGGAGGACGAGCCAGCCCTTCTTTCCGTCCACGGCCGGATTCTCTCAGAGGGCGCGCGGCCCGGTTCCCTTCTCGAGCCCCACGCCCGCGAGGACGGCCCCCGAGAGGACGTAGAACGCGAGCGCGAGGGCCGTCAGCTCGGGATCGCCCGGGGCCGGCGAGGCCGCGTCGGCGTCGTTCAGCTGCCAGAGCCAGCGCGCGGCGAGGAAGAGGAACGCGTAACCCACGGCGGCGGCCGCGGCGCGGCGCAGCCAGCGCGGCGTGCCGTCGAAGAGAGTCGGGAAGAACGCGCGGACGAGCGCCGGCGAGAAAGGGCTCCCGAAGCGCCGCGCGGCGCGGAGCGAGAAGACGGCCACGGCGGGGAGCCACACGAGCGCGACGGCGATCTCGAACCCGGCCGGAACGGCGATCGGCGGCGCGGGCCGCCCGAGGATCCACGCTGCATGCAGCGCGAGGCAGCCGAGCGCGCCCGCGAGGGAGAGGGCGAGGAGAGGAGCGGTCCAGCGCGGGGGCACGGCGCCGATCTTAGGCGGCGCGCGCCGCGCCGTCAGATCTTCTCGAGCGTCGCCTTCGTGAGCGGGCCACCCGCGTCGCCCGTGTTGAGCGTCGTCGCGGGCTCGAAGAGGAGGACATGCGCCTCCTTCTCGGCGACCGGCCGGTGCTCGACGCCGCGCGGGACGACGCAGAGCTCGCCGGGGGAGAGGCGGACCGTCCGGTCGCGGAACTCGAGGTCGAACGAGCCCTCGACGGCGAGGAACATCTCGTCCTCGGCTTCGTGCTTGTGCCACGTGAACGGCCCCTGGAACTTGACGAGCTTCACGAGCTGGCCGTTCAGCTCGGCGACGATCTTCGGGTCCCAGTGCGTCGAGAAGAGCGAGAGCTTCTCCTTCAGGTTGACCTTTTCCGTCATCGCGCGCCTCCCGGGGCGAAGACCTGGTTCGGGAACGGGTTCGAGGCGGGCCGCTGGACGACGTTGAAGCCGAAGTTCGCGGCCTGGTGGCAGGAATTGCAGCCGGCCGTGAGCGCGTCGAACGCGGCGACGAACGCGGCGTGGTCCTTCGCGGCAACCGCCGCCTCGAGGTTCTTCATCCGCTCGTCCATGATTCTCGGCACGAGCTCCGAGATCGGCAGAGGCGAGCCCTCCTGCGTCGGGTGGTAGGTCACGGCGTCGTCGAGGCCCTCGCGGAGCTCGGAGACCTCGTAGGCCGCGAGCGGCCAGTTCGAGGCGTCGCCCGCGAGCCAGAGCTTCACGTGACGCGCCTGGTTCGCCGCCATGATCTCGCCGAGGCCCGGCGTGAACGGCTTCGGGGCGGGCGAGGCCCCGGCCCGGGGCGCGGGGGCGGCCGCGCGCCGCGCGCAGGCCGCGAGGAGGACGGCGAGGGCCGCGGCGGCGGGCACGGCGAGTCTGCGTCTCACGCTCACGCGCGCAGCCTAACGCCGCGCGGCCGGCGGAGCGCAAGCCCGCCCCATCCAAGCGCTTGAGCGGAAATGAGCCGCGGCTCATTTTCCGCGTGACGCGTCGCAGAACCCGTGTTAGTTTCCGGCCGCCATGAACCACATCGTCTGCATCGCGTACGTTCCCGACACCGAAACGAAGATCAAGGTCGCGGGCGACGGGGTCTCGATCGACGAGGCCGACGTCAAGTGGATCGTCTCGCCGTACGACGAGTTCGCGCTCGAGGAGGCCCTCAAGGCGAAGGAGGCCAAGGGGGGCACCGTCACGGCGGTCACGTTCGGACCCGCGAAGGCCGACGCCGGGCTGCGCGAGTGCCTCGCGCGCGGCGCCGACGAGGCCGTCCGCGTCGCCTCCGACGGGCTCGCCCAGGTCGATTCGCTCGGCGTCGCGACGCTTCTCGCCGCCGCGATCAAGACGCTGCCGCACGACGTCGTCTGGATGGGCAACAAGGGAGTCGGCACGGACGCGCAGGTGCTCGTCCCGATGCTCGCCGAGCTCCTCGACCTGCCGCACGCGAACCTCGTCACGAAGCTCGAGTGGACCGCGACGGGCGCCACCGTGCACCGCGAGATCGAGGGCGCGCAGGAGATCGTCGAGCTGCCGGCGCCGTTCCTCGTCGGCGCGACGAAGGGCCTCAACGAGCCGCGCTACGCCTCGCTCAAGGGGATCATGGCGGCCAAGAAGAAGGCGATCGCCGTCAAGACGCCCGCCGACCTCGGCGTGGACCCGAAGACGATCTCCGGCGACGCCGCGACGGTGCGCTGGACGAAGCTCGAGCTGCCGCCCGCCCGTCAGGCCGTGAAGCTCATCCCGGCGGACGACCCGGCGAAGGCGGCGACGGAGCTGCTCCGCCTGCTCCGCGACGAAGCCAAGGTTCTTTAGAGATTTTCTTAGAAGGTAAAGAGGAAGAGAGTCATGTCGAACGTCCTCGTCTTCATCGAGCAGCGCGACGGAAGAATCCGTAAGTCGTCGCTCGAGGCGTTGAGCCTGGGCTATTCACTTTCTAAGAAAAGCGGCGGTTCGGTGGGCGCAGTCATTGCCGGATCCGGCATCGGGTCCCTTCCCGCCGAGCTCGGCGCCTACGGCGCCGCAAAGGTGTTCGTGGCCGACAAGCCCGAGCTCGCGCTCTTCTCGTCGGAGGGCTACACGGCTGCGCTCGACGCGGCCGCGACGGCCTTCGGCCCGTCCATCGTCCTCGCCTCGGCGACGGCGATGGGGCAGGACGTCGCCGCGCGCTTTGCGGCGCGCCGCCGCGTGGGCGTCCTCTCGGACGTCATGGCGCTCGACGTCGAGAACGGCCGCCTCTCGGGCTCGCGCCCCGTTTACTCGGGCAAGGCCCGCGTCGCCGTGACGACGTCGCCCGCGGCCGCGATCCAGGTCGCGACGCCGCGCCCGAACGTCTTTCCGGCCGCGAAGGCCGGCGCGCCCGGCGCGGGTGAAGTCGTCGCGATCGACCCGGTCCTGAAGATCCGCGGGAAGGTCGTGAAGATCGAGGCCGCGGCGGCGGGGGAGATCGACGTCGCCGAGGCGGACAAGATCGTCTCGGGCGGGCGCGGCATCAAGGGGCCGGAGAGCTGGCCCGTCCTGAAGGCGCTCTGCCACGAGCTCGGCGCGGCCCTCGGCGCCTCGCGCGCCGCGGTGGACGCGGGCTGGATCGGCCACGAGCACCAGGTCGGTCAGACCGGCAAAGTCGTCTCGCCGTCGCTCTACATCGCGTGCGGCATCTCGGGCGCGATCCAGCACCTCGCGGGCATGGGCTCGTCGAAGGTCATCGTCGCGGTCAACAAGGACCCCGACGCGCCGATCTTCAAGGCCGCGACGTACGGCATCGTCGGCGACCTCTTCGTGATCGTTCCCGCGATGACCGAGGCGGCGAAGAGGATGAAGGCGTAGCCCTTTACTGCTGCACCGTCGCCGTGAACTGCGCGTAGCTCTCGCCGCAGCCGTTGAGGTAGAAGATCCGGAACGTGTCGACGCCCGCCTTGAAGCCCGGGATGTACGCGTAAACGCCGGGCGTCACGGTCGTCTGGAAGAAGCTGCCGGAGCTGTTCTGGAGGATGAGCACCCGGAGCTGCGTCGGGTCGGGAACGCCCGTCACGGTCACGAGCGTGTACGGCGCGTTCGTGTGCGTCACGATGCTGTTCGGCGACAGGAGCGGCACGTACGCCTGCGGGTCGACCGGGATCAGGAGCGAGGCCGTCGCGATGTCGCTGCTTCCGAACGTGCCGAGCGCCGTGAGGTTCGCGGTCGTCGTGCCCGTGATCGTGACGCCCGTCGCGCCGTTCGGCGAGAACGGGTAGGCCGAGGGCGCGATGTCGATCTTCACGCCGCTCGAGTCCTGGGTCGTCCACGAGAGGACGACGTTCGTCGAGACGCCGCAGCCGCGCGGCGGGTCGGCCGCGAAGGACGTGATGACCGGCGTGCCGGGGACGACGACCTGGGCCGTGAACGTCGCCGTCGCGGGACCGCAGAAGCCCTGCGAGGTCAGCGTGACGATGTCCGTGCCCGTCACGGAGCCCGCGACGTAGGTGTACTGGGTGCCGTTGACGGTGAACTTCGAGCCCGTCGAGTCCTGCCGCGTGAAGACCGCCGTGACGGCGCCGACGTTGACCGGAAGGACGCCGGTCGACGTGACGCCCGTGCCGGTCACGATCGAGGCGGGCGAAGGCGTCGGCGGGTCGGTCGCCGGGTTCACGGTGACGCGCTTGGGCTGCGTCGCGGTCGCGCCGGACGGGGCGACGGCCGTGAGGACGATGTCGCCGGAGGCGACGGCCGTGATGTTCGTCGCGCCGCTCGCGGCGAGATCTCCGGCGGCGCCCGTGATGTTCACGTGGTCGGCTCCCGTCGTCGTCCACGTCGCGAACGCCGTGAGCGGGGAGCAGCCCGTCGTCGGCGTGATCGTGAAGGAGTTGATCGTCGGTGCCGTCGAGAAGGCGCTCCTCACGACCGAGAGCGGGATGCCCACGCCGTCGCTCGTGAGGTTGTCGTTCTTGACCGCGTAGGGCGCCGCCGAGCCCGACGAGACGCGGGCGCGGAGGCCGAGCCCCGCGACCTCGGCCGTCCCGGGAATGAGGCCGGCGAGCGCCTGCTGCGCGGCGGAGCCGGGCGCGGCGTACATCACGGCCGAGCCGACGAGCGTGCCGTCGAGGAAGGCGGCCCACTCGACGTTGCAGCCCTGCGCGGCCAGCGGGCTGCACAGGACGCCGACGTTCGTGTGCGCGCGCCCGGGCGCCGTGGAGCTCGACGCGTCGGCCCCGCCGCCCCAGGCTTCGTCGCCGGACGTCAGGAAGTCGGAGAGGGGGAAGGACGGGAAGGACGTCGAGTAGCGGCCGGTGGGCGAGTCCGTGTACGTCTCGGACCACGCGGAGACGGAGGAGTCGGAGCGGACGTGGTAGAGGAAGGCGCCCATCCCGGTCAGCGCGGCGGGCGTCGCGATCGTCGTCGAGCCCTGGCCCGTGAGGGAGAACGTCGCCACGGCGACCACGACGCCGCCCGCGATGTAGTCGATCGATCCGTTCGCGGCGCCGAGCGACGAGATCGTGATCGAGGTGTCGAACGTCGCGCTGGCCCCGCTGCCCTTGGCCGCGGGCCCGCCCCAGAGGTCGGTTCCGGCGGGGGCCGCGGCCCGCGCCGCGGAGGCGAGGGCCATCGTTGCCACGACGAGGGCCACGGATGCGGTTCCGAAGAAGCTCCGGCGAGACGTCATCTCGATACTCCCGTTGTGGGAACGCGTTGACAAGACGTGGGTTTCCACGACTTATCTTACCAGAGCGGCCCGCGATATCCTCGGAGCGATGATCATCACGCCCACACAGACGACGCTCCTCGGATTGCCGGGCACGGTGCTCTTCGGGCTCGTCCTGCTCTCCGCGCTTGCTCTCTTCGCGTACACGATGTCCCGGCGCATCCAGCTCCTCACGCTGGGCGCCGGGGCCCGGGAGGATCGGCTCGACCGGCCGTGGGACCGCTTCGTCCACGTCCTGACGTTCGGCCTTCTCCAGAAGAAGATGTTCCGGGACCCGTACGCGGGTCTCTACCACGCCCTCATCTTCAGCGGGTTCATCGTCCTCACGGTCCGGACGCTGAGCCTCGTCTTCGAAGGCCTCTTCCCGCGGGCGGCGCTGCCTTTCTTCCCGCCGGGCTTCTGGGAGGGGTATCTCCTCCTCAAGGACGTCGTCCTCGTGACGACGCTCGCGGGAGTGATCCTCGCGCTCGGAAGACGCCACGTCTTCAAGAAAGAGCGCCTCGACCCCAGCTTCGACGCCGACCTCATCCTGCTGCTGATCGGGTTCCTCATGGTCACGGACATGGCGGCGGGAGCCGCGCGCTTCGCGCTGGAGACCGCCAGGACAGGCGCTGCGGCGAATGTGGGCTGGGAGCCCGTGACCTATTACCTTTCGAAGAATCTTCTCTTCGGTGTCTCTCCGGTCTCCCTCCAGTCGATCTACTTCGGCGCGTGGTGGGGGCATCTCTTCGCGATCCTGATCTTCGGGAACTACCTGCCGTTCGCGAAGCACTTCCACGTCATCACGGCGCTCCCGAACCTCTACTTCGCCAAGCTCGACCCTCCCGGGAAGATGGCGACGTTCGACATCGAGAAGGCTGCGGAGACCGAGCGCTTCGGCGTCTCGCGAATCGAGGACTTCACCTGGAAGCAGAAGCTCGACTTCTTCACGTGTACGGAGTGCGGGCGCTGCCGCGAGATCTGCCCGACGCACCTCACGGGCAAGCCGCTCACGCCGAAGGGATTCACGGTCGACCTCCGGAACGTCCTCTACACCGAGGCGAACGACCTCGTCGACGTGGACTCGGGCCGGAGCGACGCCGCCGCCGAGGCGCGGCTCGCCGGGCGCAAGCCCCTCATCGGCGGCTGGATCTCCGAAGACGCCGTGTGGGCATGTACCACCTGTCGTTACTGTGAACACGCCTGCCCGGTCGGGATCACGTACGTCGACAAGATCACGGACATGCGCCGCCACCTCGTCCTCGAGAAGAGCGAGTTCCCGAAGGAGGCGCAGACGGCCTTCAACGGGATGGAGCGCCAGGGCAACCCGTGGAATCTCGCGGCGTCGGACCGCGGCGCGTGGGCGAAGGACCTCCCGTTCCCCGTCCTGACGATGGCCGAAGCGAAGGACGCCGGCGGCGTCGAGGTCCTGTTCTGGGTGGGCTGCGCCGGGTCGTACGAAGAGCGCGGCAAGAAGGTCTCGGCGGCCCTCGCGCGCCTCCTCCACGAGGCCGGCGTCACGTACGCGATCCTCGGGACCGAGGAGACGTGCACGGGCGACGCGGCGCGCCGCCTCGGGAACGAGTACCTATTCCAGACGCTCGCGCAGCAGAACGTCGAGACGCTGAACGGCTACGGCGTCAAGAAGATCGTCACGAACTGCCCGCACTGCTTCAACACCCTCGCGAACGAGTACCCGGACTTCGGCGGGAAATACGAGATCGTCCACGGGACCGAGCTCGTCGCGAAGCTCGTCGCCGAGGGCCGCGTGACGCTCACGGAGCCGGTCGAAAAGACGATTTCGTTCCACGACCCGTGCTACCTCGGCCGGCACAACGGCGTCTACGAGGCGCCGCGGGACATCCTGAACGCGATCCCGGGCCTCACGGTGAAGGAGCTGCCGCGCAGCCGCGACGCGGGCCTGTGCTGCGGCGCGGGCGGCGGCCGCATGTGGCTGGAGGAGAAGCTCGGGACGCGCATCAACCAGGCGCGTTACGCGGAGATCCAGTCGAACGGGACGGACGCCGTCGGCGTGTCCTGCCCGTTCTGCATGGTCATGCTCGGGAATGCGAAGACCGAAGTCGGCGGGACGGTCGAGCCGTTCGACGTCCTCGAGCTCGCGGCGAGGGCGCTGCCCTCCCATCCGGGGGCTGCCCGGACGGCGTAAACTAGATCTCGACGTGGCGGACGATCCGAAACCCCCGAGCCCCGCGCCGGGTACGGGCGCGAAGCCCGCCCCGAAAATCGTGGGGCCGGTCGCGCCGGCGATCTACACGCCCGGCGCCAAGACGGCGAGCTACCGCCCGCCGGCCGGCGCGAACGAGCCGCTCGTGACGGAGGGGATGAAGGCCCGCCAGCGCGAGATCGAGAAGAAGCGCCGCTCGGCCGTGATCCTGCGCCAGATCGAGGACGAGGAGGCCGAGCTACGCTGGCGGATGGCCCGGCGCTGGATCTACCGGATCGTCGCGATTCTGGTCGTCGCGGCCATCTACTGGAAGATGCAGCTCACCTACCACGACAGGTGGCCGATGCTCGCCGTGTGGATCTTCCTCGGAACGTGCCTTCTCGCGGCCCTGTCCTGGATGTTCTGGTTCCTGGACTACAGCGATTAAAGGCGGAAACCCGTCACGCGGGTTTCCGCACCTTCCGCTCGGCGTGCCTTGCCGGCTGCGCTAGCGCTCGCCGGCTCAGCCGCCTGCGCCTCCTCATTCGTCATCAAAGATCCCGCGGGGCTTCGACGGGTCGGCCTTCGCGCGCTCGAGCGCTTCCTTGAACGTCTTGTCGAGGATGCTCGACTTGTTCTTCTCGCGCTCGACGGTCGCCGCGAAGAGGTCCTCGGCCCTCTCCTTGCGCCGCGCGTTCTCCCGCGCCGCCTCCTCGAAGGAGCCGAGCTTGTTCTTCGTGGCGGCGGACTCGTGCGAGAGGACGGCGCCGGTCTCCGGGTCCACCTTGAGCGTGGAGCCGCAGTCGGGGCATTGGACGAGGACGTGGTCGCTCATGGCGTGGGGAATTATCCTCCGGGGATGAAATCCTCAGGAAACGAGGATTGGAAGAAGCGCCTGAAGGCGCTCGGCATCGCCCGAAAGCGAGGGAAGAAGGAAGAAGAAGATTTTCCTGGAAAGGGAAAGACGGGAGGCGCCGACCTTCGCAAGGTGGACAGCGGGCGCCAGGGCGAGGACCTCGCCTCTTCTCTACTCGAAGAAAATCTTCTCTCTATCCTCGATCGAAACGTCCGCTACCGGGACGGGGAGATCGACATCATCGCGGACGATTCGGGGACGACGGTCTTCGTCGAGGTCAAGAGGCGGAGGAACGCGGACCTCGGCGCGCCCGCCGAGGCCGTGACGCGGACGAAGCGGATGCGCGTCGTGCGGGCCGCGCGCCGCTGGCTCGCGGCGCACCCGTCGCGGGCGCGTTCCGTGCGCTTCGACGTCGTCGCCGTCCTCGGCGATCCGCCGGCCGTGACGTGGATCAAGTCCGCGTTCGACCGGGAGGGCCCGGCGTAAACTCGCCGCCAGATCACGGCGTCTCCCCCCGCGGGGGGCCTGCATACGGGAGCGGACCAGGAAATGACGGACCTCACGGGCCGGACGCTCGGGCGTTATCGCCTCGAGACGCTCCTCGGACGGGGCGGAATGGCGGACGTCTGGCGGGCGACGGACACGAAGCTCGCGCGCACGGTCGCCGTCAAGGTCATCCACGCGACGTACGCCCAGGACCCGCAGTTCGCCGAGCGCTTCCTGCGCGAGGCGCGCGTCGTCGCCTCGCTGGAGCATCCGAACATCCTCCCCGTCTACGACTTCGGCGACGAAGGCGGGATCCCGTTCCTCGTGATGCCGCACCTCGCGGGCGGCACGCTGCGCGACCGCCTGCACGGCTCGCCGTCGCCTCTCGCCGTCGCGGCCGCGTGGATCCGCCAGCTCGCCGACGCGCTGGACGCCGCTCACGCCGCGGGGATCCTTCACCGCGACGTCAAGCCCGCGAACGTCCTTCTCGGCCGGGACGACCGCCTGTTCCTCGCGGACTTCGGGATCGCGAAGATGGTCGAGACGATGTCGGGCCTGACCGCGACGGGCGTCGTCGTCGGGACGCCCGTCTACATGGCGCCCGAGCAGGCGCAGGGCCAGCCCGCGAGCCCGGCGACGGACCGCTATTCGCTCGGCGTCGTCGCGTACGAGATTCTCGCCGGACGCCCGCCGTTCGAGGGCGACAACCCGCTCTCCCTCATGCACCAGCACGTGTCGACGCAGGCGCCCGCGCTCTCGACGAAGGTGGGCGGGCTGCCCGCGGGCCTCGACGCCGTCCTCGACCGCGCCCTCTCGAAGAACCCCGCCGAGCGCCCGCCGACGTGCCGCGCGCTCGCGGACGCGGTTTACGCGTTCGTGCCCACGGGCGTGCTGCCCGCGGTGAGCTCCGGCGCGTGGGGCACGCCCGCGGCCGGGACGACGGCGCCCACGGTGATCCAGTCGCGCGGCGCGACGCCGCCGGCCGGCGTGCCCGGGACGAAGCCCTGGGAGCCGCCGTTCCCGACGTCGCCGTCCGTGCGTGTCGCGACGCCCGCGCCTTCGCTCACGAGCGACGCGACCGTCCTGACCGCCGGCCGGAAGAGGAGGCGCGGCCTGTCGTGGGCCGTCGGCGCCGCCGCGCTGGCCCTCGTCGCCTTCGTCGCCGCCGGAATCGCCGGGAAAGCGAAGAGGGACGCGGAGAAGGCTGCTCTCGCGGCGCCGACACCGGCCCCCGCGGCGCCCGCCGTTCCGACGCCGGCTCCGGCCGCGCCGGTGACCGTCGTCGAGATGCCGGCCGCGCCGACGGCCGCGCCCGCCCCGCCGACTCCGGATCCGAAGGCGCTCGAGGACGCGAGGCTCCGGGCGAAGGAGGAGAGGCGCATCGCGGACCTCGAGAAGCGCGTGAAGGACGCCGAGTCCGCGGCCGAAGAAGCGCGCACGAGCGCCGAGAAGGCGGCGGCCGCCGAGCGCGCGGCGCAGGAGACGGCGGCCGCGGAGCGGGCGGCCACTCCGCCTCCCGCTCCTCCTCCCGCCCCGGCGGCCGCCGGGCCGCTCGCCGAGGCGCGCGAACGGCTGGACGTCTCGAGGAAGACGGACCACAGGCTCACCCGCGAGGACTTCCAGTTCGCGCAGGCCGCGGCGCGGCGCGTTCTTGCCGAGCGCCCGAAGAGCCCGGAGGCGCACTACCTCTCGACGTACGCGACCGGCGGCCTCGCCTACGCGAACGGCAACGACGCGGTCGCGAGCGCCCTCGTCGTCGAGTCGCTCGTGGGCCTGCGCCGCGCCGGCAAGGGCGAGCCGCGGCTCATCTCGCTTCTCGTCGTGAAGAACGACGGGACGATCGTCCCGCCGCGCGGCTGGGAGCTCGCGCTCTGCTACGGGGACGTGCGCGGAGAGGCGATGGCCCTGCTCGAGGCGGCGATTCGCGAGAACCCGCGGGACGTGCGCGCCCTGAAGGCCCGGGCCGTTCTCCGGCGCCAGCGCGGCCTCGCGGCGCCTTGACAGGCGGGGCTCCGTCGCTTATCTTCCGGTGCTCCTGAGCGGGACTAGCTCAGTGGTAGAGCGCTACCTTGCCAAGGTAGATGTCGCGAGTTCGACCCTCGTGTCCCGCTCCAATTGAAGAGACCGGCCCGGCGAAAAGCCGGGCCGTTTTCTTTGGTTCGTACTACTTGCCGCGGGCTTTCTTCGCGGTCTTCTTCAGGACCGGCGCCGCCTTCCTCTTCTTCTTCGCGGCGGCCTTGCGGGGCGCGGGCTCCGACTTGTCGATTCCCTCCGCGACGATGCGCAGGAGGTCGGAGACGGTCACGATCCCGACGAGCTTGCCGCTTTCGACGACGGGCAGGCAGCCGATGTTCCAGCCGCGCATCACGTTCGCGGCCTGGCGGACCGGCATCTCGGGGATCGCCTTGACGGCGTACGCCGTCATCATCGCGGCGACGGGGCGGACCTTGAGCGCGTCCTCGCGGTCGCGGCCGCCGAGGTCGCGAGCCGAGATGACGCCGACGACCTGCCCGGGCCCGTCCGTGACGACGACGTGGTGGATGCGCTTCCACTTCATGAGATTCCAGGCCGTCTCGGCCTTCTCGTTCATGTCGATGGTCTGGACCTTCGTGGACATGATGTCGCGGACTTTCATGGCGGAAATCTCCCCATCAGAGGTTCGGTGCTGCTCCGGAGCCCCGCCATGAGCCACATGAATCACACGGCGGGGACGGCGCCTGCCGGCGCGTCGCTCAGACGGGCGAGCGCGCGCTGGCGGCTGCCGAGCGTCAGCGCGTTCCACGTCCAGAGCGCGGCCACGGGCAGGAAGGCCCACGCGAATCCCGCGGGGCCGAGTCCGAGGAGGGCGACGAGCCGGTCCGCGAGCGCGCCGAGCGCGTCGCCGCTCCGGTACACGAACGTGTCGATGAAGCTCTTGGCCGAGTACTTCTCTTCCCGGGAGACGACCGTGAAAAGGGCCTCGCGGGCCGGCTTCACGAGCGCGAACTC
Organism: Thermoanaerobaculia bacterium; assembly: GCA_035542215.1. Taxonomy (GTDB): domain Bacteria; phylum Acidobacteriota; class Thermoanaerobaculia; order UBA5066; family UBA5066; genus Fen-183. The sequence goes on from DATKLW010000088.1 coordinate 15,031, forward strand.
GGCGGCGCGCCGGAAGACCTGGACGAAGAAGAGCGTCCCGGCGGCCGGGGAGGCTCCGAGGGCGACGAATCCGCCCGCCGTGACGAGGGGCAGGAGCGCGAGCGCGGGCCCGAGACCGAGGGCCGGGAGAAGGCGCCCCGTGAGGAAGAGCTGCATGAGCGCGGTCAGGACGTTCACGGTCAGGTCGATCCGCGCGAAGAACGCGGTCCGGGCGCCCGCGTCGTGGAACGCCGCGCGCGCGATGCGCGCCTGCGAGAGGTAGAGGAACGTCGAGCCGACGGTGTAGAGGAGGAGGAAACCGGCGATCCCGAGGAGGTAGCGGGACTTCGCGAAGAGGGAGACCCCGGAGAGCGCGCCGGTTCCCGGCGGCACGCCGGCTGGGGCGCCGGCCCTTTCCCCCGGCGCTCCGGCCTTGTCCACGCCGTAGACGCGCGCGAGGCGGCTCATGCAGAAGACGGCGATCTCGAAGAGCCCGGCCGCCACGAGGAGCAGCGGGACTGGTCCGAGCGTCTTCGCGAGGCCCGCCGTGATCGCGCCACCGGTGATCCCGCCGAGCGTCCCGCCGAGGCCGATCGCGCCGAAGAGACGCTTGGCCTGCTCGGAGCGGAAGAGGTCGGCGAGGAAGCCCCAGAAGACGGACACGATCAGGAGGTTGAACGTGCTCACGAAGACGAAGAAGAAGCGCGCGGTCGCGAGGCGCTGGGGTCCGGACAGGACGCTGAGCGCCACGTAGAACGCGACGAAGCTCGCCGCGAGTGCGTGGTAGACGGCGGGAACGAACACGCGGCGCGGGAACTTCGAGACGAGGGCCCCGAAGACCGGCGTCACGAGGAACGTCCCGGCGAGCGTCGCGAGGAACAGCCAGTTCAGGGCGAAGCCGCCGCCGGCGGACGTGCCCATCTCCTCGCGGAGCGGGCGGATGATGTAGTACCCGGACAGCAGGAAGAAGAACGAGGCCGCGGCCCAGAGGAGACCGCGGCCCTCACCGGGCTCGACCCGCACGAAGCGGGACAGGACGCTCCGCGCGTTCACCGTGGGTCAGCCGGCCTTCGGAGCCTTCTTTGCCTGCGCCTCGTGCCACGCCGCGAGGACCGCGGCCTCGCGCTCTTTCGTGAGCCCAGACTTGAGCTTCGCCTGCCGCTCGGTTGGAAGCGTCTTCCACCACGCGAGCGTGTCCCGGCACGTGTCCTTGAGAGGCCGGAACCCGAGACCCTTGCCGACGGCCTTCGCGTTCGAGACTTCGTTCCCGTGCGCGTCCTCGCCCGTCGGCGGAAGCCAGCAGGGGAGGTCGCTCCAGGCGGAGACCTTCTGCGCCTCGAGGAACTCCGCGTCGGCCCAGGTGAACGTCGCGTCGCTGCCGCTCACGGCCTTGCACGTGTCGAGGAGCGTTCCGACGGGGACGGGATATCCCGTCGCGTTGAAGACGCCGACGGTCTTCGCGTCGAGGCACTTCACGATCCAGGTCCCGAGATCGCGCACGTCGATGAACTGCACGGGGTCCGAGGGCCGGTTCGGCGCCAGCACCTCGCCTCCCCGCGCAACCCGCACGGGCCAGTACGTGAAACGGTCGGTCCCGTCGTCCGGGCCGACGATGAGGCCGGGGCGGACGTTCGTGACGCGGCCCGGCATCGCGGCTTCGGCCGCTCGCTCGCACGCGGCCTTGAGGGGGCCGTAGTTCCCTTCCGAGATCTTGTCCGCGTTCGGGTCCTTGAGCTCGCCGACGGGCGACGACTCGTCGATGCCCGGCTTCGACATGTCCGCGAAGACGGAGATGGACGAGATGAAGACGTACTGCGAAACGCGCGGGGCGAGGAGGCCGGCGGAGGCCGTCACCTGGCGCGGGAAGTAGCCCGACGTGTCCACGACGGCGTCCCACGAGCGGCCTTCGAGCGACTTCAGGTCGCCGTTCCGGTCGCCGGAGAGGTGCTCGAGGTCCGGAAAGAGGCCCGGGTTCGTCTTGCCCCGGTTGAAGAGCGAGATCTTCCAGCCGCTCTTTTTCGCGGCATCGACGACGGCGGGGCCGAGGAACCGCGTGCCCCCGAGCATCAGGAGCGTCTTCGGCCCGGCCGCCGTGGCGAAGCGGGAAGTCCCCAGGGCGGTCGCGGCCGCGGCGGCGGCGGCGTTCCTCAGGAGATCGCGTCGGGTCTGTGTCACGAGTGTCCCTCCTCGAGCATGCGAAGGAGATACGCGCCGTATTCGTTTTTGTTCATCCGGGAGGCGAGCCGGGCGACGTCCCCGGACGTGATCCAGCCGGCGTTCCAGGCGATCTCCTCCGGGCAGGCGACCTTCAGCCCCTGCCGGGACTCGATGGCCTGGATGAAGTTCGATGCGTGGAGGAGCGCCTCGTGCGTCCCCGTGTCGAGCCAGGCCATCCCGCGGCCGAGGATCTCGACGTGGAGGTCGGAGGTCGCGAGGTACGCCCGGTTCACGTCCGTGATCTCGAGCTCGCCGCGGGCCGACGGCTTCAGGTTCGCCGCCACGTCGAGGACCCGGTTGTCGTAGAAGTAGAGGCCCGTGACCGCGTAGCTCGAGCGCGGCGCCGGCGGCTTTTCCTCGAGGCCGACCGCGCGGCCCTTCGCGTCGAACTCCACGACGCCGTAGCGCTGCGGGTCGAGGACGCGGTACGCGAACACGGTCGCGCCCGCGGGGCGGCTCGCGGCGCGCTGGAGCATCTCGGGGAGGCCGTGGCCGTAGAAGAGGTTGTCGCCGAGCGCGAGGGCGACTCCGTCCTGCCCGACGAAGTCCTTTCCGATCAGGAACGCCTGCGCGAGGCCCTCGGGTTTCGGCTGAGCGGCGTAGGAGATCCGAATCCCGAACTGCGAGCCGTCGCCGAGAAGGCGGACGAAGCTCGCCTGGTCCTCGGGCGTCGTGATCACGAGGACGTCGCGCAGTCCCGCGAGCATGAGCGTCGAGAGCGGGTAATAGACCATCGGCTTGTCGTAGACGGGGCAAAGCTGCTTGGAGATCCCGATCGTGAGGGGATAGAGGCGCGTGCCCGAGCCGCCCGCGAGGATGATCCCCTTCACGCGCGAGCTCCGTGAGCGTGGGCGGTCGCCCCGGCGAGCCCGATGCGGGCGCGCGCGTCCTGACCCGCCTGCACCGCGGCGCACCACTCCGGGTGACTCACATACCACTCCACGGTCCGAAGAAGACCTTCTTCGAATGAATAAAAGGGGCTCCAGCCCAGCTCGCGGCGGATCTTGCTGGCGTCGATGGCGTACCGGCGGTCGTGGCCCGGCCGGTCCGGCACGAACGTCTTGAGGTCGAAGTAGCTGGTCTTCTCTTTCTTCCTGTTCGAAGAGATCTTCGGGTTTTCTTCGAACGGTACGGCCTTCTCCAGCGCCGCGCACAAGGCGTCGACGATCTCGATGTTCTTCCGCTCGTTCCCCCCGCCGATGTTGTACTTGCTGCCCGGGGCGCCCTTCTCGAGGACGAGGAGGATGCCGCGGCAGTGGTCCTCGACGTGGAGCCAGTCGCGGACGTTGCCGCCGTCGCCGTAGATGGGGAGCGGCTTGCCCTCGAGGGCGTTCAGAATCATGAGCGGGATGAGCTTCTCGGGGAACTGGTACGGCCCGTAGTTGTTCGAGCAGTTCGTGAGGAGCGTCGGGAGGCGATACGTCTCGTGCCACGCCCTCACGAGGTGGTCGGCTGCGGCCTTGGACGCGGCGTAGGGAGAGTTCGGGGCGTACGGGGTCTCCTCGGAGAAGAGTCCGGACGGTCCGAGGGTCCCGTAGACCTCGTCCGTGGAGACGTGGAGGAAGCGGAAGCGTTCGCGTTCCACCGGCGGGAGGGACGCGGCGTGCGCTCGGGACGCCTCGAGCAGGGTGAACGTGCCGGCGACGTTCGTCTGGATGAAGGCGCCGGGCCCGTCGATCGAGCGGTCGACGTGCGTTTCGGCAGCGAAGTTCAGGACGGCGCGGGGGCGGTGGGTCGAGAAGATCGCCTTCATCGCCGCGGCGTTCGCGATGTCGGCCTCGACGAAGGCGAATCGCGCGTCCCGCTCGCAGTCCGCGAGGCTGGCCCGATGGCCCGAGTACGTCAGCTTGTCGACGACGACGATGGGTCCGCCGGTCTTCTTCAGGGCGAGGCGGACGAAGTTCGAGCCGATGAAGCCGGCTCCGCCGGTGACGAGGAGGGGATCCATGCAGGCGGGAGGATATCGGAGTCTCACCGCATCTGCGCTATCGTCCCGCCTTTCCTGCCGAGGAGGATCGATGCGCGAGCCCGGACGATTCCTGCTGGACGAGTCCCGCCTGCCGAAGGCCTGGTACAACGTGAACGCGGACATGCCGGTGCCGCCTTCGCCCGTCCTCCACCCGGGGACGATGGAGCCGGTCACGCCCGACTTCCTCTCGGTCCTGTTCCCGATGAACCTCGTGATGCAGGAGGTCTCGGCCGACCGCTGGATCGAGATCCCCGAGCCCGTCCGCGAGATCTACCGGCTCTGGCGCCCGACGCCGATGCACCGCGCCCTGAGGCTCGAGCGCGCGCTCGACACGCCCGCGCACATCTACTTCAAGAACGAGAGCGTGAGCCCGGTGGGGTCGCACAAGCCGAACACGGCGGTCGCCCAGGCCTTCTACAACAAGGAGGCGGGGACGAAGGCGCTCACGACGGAGACGGGCGCCGGCCAGTGGGGGTCGGCGCTCGCGATGGCCTGCAGCTTCTTCGGGCTCGACCTCGAGATCTTCATGGTGAAGGTCTCGTATCACCAGAAGCCCTACCGCCGGCACATCATGGAGAACTTCGGCGCGCAGGTCTTCGCGAGCCCGACGGACCGGACGGCGTTCGGCCGGAAGGTCCTCGCCGAGACGCACGACTCGCCGGGCTCGCTCGGGATCGCGATCTCGGAGGCCGTCGAGGTCGCCGCGACGAGCGGCGGAGCGAAGAAGTACAGCCTCGGATCGGTGCTCGGCCACGTCCTCATGCACCAGACCGTCATCGGGATCGAGTCCCTCGAGCAGATGGAGATGGCCGGCGAGTACCCGGACGTCGTGATCGGCTGCGCGGGAGGCGGCTCGAACTTCGCGGGGTTCGCCTTCCCCTTCGTCCACCGGAACCTCACGCAGGGAAAGAAGACGCGCATCGTCGCCGTGGAGCCCGCGTCCTGTCCGACGCTCACGAAGGGGCGATACGCGTTCGACTACGGCGACACGGCCGCGATGGCCCCGATCGTGAAGATGTACACGCTCGGGCACACCTTCATCCCGCCCGGCATCCACGCGGGAGGGCTGCGCTACCACGGGATGGCCCCCTCGGTGAGCGCGCTCGTCGACCACGGCGACATCGAGGCCCGCTCGGCCCGCCAGGTCGAGACGTTCGAGGCGGCGGTCGCGTTCTCGAAGGCGGAAGGCATCATCCCGGCGCCGGAGTCCGCGCACGCGATCCGCGCCGCGATCGACGAGGCCCTCCGCTGCAAGGCGGCGGGGGAGAAGAAGGTCATCGTCTTCAACCTCTCGGGCCACGGCCATTTCGACATGACCGCGTACCAGAGCTACCACGCGGGCCACTTGAAGGACTTCGAGTACCCCGACCACGCCGTCGAGGAGGCGATGACGCACCTCCCGAAGGTGCCGGAAAAGACCTCTTAGAAGGGCCAGGAAAATCTTCTTTGGTTTTGGCCCCCGGCGGAAACCTTGCGGCTGCTGCTGCGTTCGATGGATATGATGCGCGCGTCCATGCGGACAGGTGCATTCGCCGCCGCCGGGCTGGCCGGGATCGGCCTGCTCGCCGTCCTCGTCCCGCTCTACGACGCTCCCGAACCGCGGGGCTTGACGGTCACCCGCGGGAAGGTCCGGGAGGTCGCGGACGCCGAGGCGCGAAAGTGGGGAATCGAGGTCGACAAGGCGTTCGTCGTGACGACGCTCGACGACTCGCCGCTTCTCGACAAGGAGCTCCGCGACAAGCCGGACCTTCGGCGGATGGCCGAGTCCGACCCTGTCCTCGGGCCGCGCATCTTCGCGTTCCGCGTCACGTACTGGCGCAACGGCGTCGACAAGTACCCGCCCTACGGGATGGTCGCCGTGTCCCGGACCGGCGAGGTCGTCACCGCGCTGCGGGAGGCGCGCCTCGAGGAGACCGGGGCCTCCCCGAAGGCGGACGACCTCCGGGCGAAGGCCGACGCGTTCGTCGCGTCGCGGTCCTTCCTCGGCGCGCCGAACCCCGTCTTCGAGGACGTGCGGCCGAACGTCCAGCGCAACCGCGCCGATTACACGTTCCGGTACCGGGTGCCGTCCGCGTTTCCGATGGGCGACATCGTCTGCTATCTCTATGTCAGCTACATCGGCGATGCGCCCGCGGGCTGGTCGCTGATCGAGGAATACCGGGACGGCCGGCGCTTCGTGTACGACTCCGGCGTCGGCGAGACGTTCCTCAGGTTCGCCGGGATCTTCTCGCTCCTCGCCGTCCTCCTCGCCATCTTCCTGAAGAAGTACCACGCGGGCGAGGTCGGCGTCGGGACGGGCGCCGTCCTCTTCGCGGCGGCGATCGGGCTCTCGATCGTGCACAACGTGCTGACGTCCCCGTGGGCGGCTTCCAGCACGGGGCTCGGGAGCATCGACAACCGGACGACGACGCTCGCGGTCTCGGGGTTCCGCTTCCTCTTCTACGACATCCCGCTCTCGGTCGTCGTCTTCCTCGCGTGGGCGGTCGGCGAGAGCTTCGCGCGCGAGCGTTGGGGCGAACGCCTCGCGTCGTTCGACGCTCTCCTCCGCCGCGACGTGCGCAACGCGACGGTCGGCGGCTCGCTCCTCGCCGGGCTCCTCGCGGCGCCGGCCGCCGCGGCCGCCGCGCTCCTCGTCCCCGCGCTCCCGTATCGCGCGGGCGTGGTCTGGGCGCGCCTCGCGCCGGGCACGCGCGACGGCCTGAACGCGATGTGGGGGCCGCTCGCCGCCGGCGCGGGGGCCGCCCTCGACGCGCTGTTTTTCGCGAGCGCCGGCCTCCTCTTCTTCCTCGCTTTTTTCCACCGCAGACGCCTTCTCGCGGCCGGAGTCGTCCTCGCGGCGCTCTTCGGGACGCTCATGGGCGTGCTTCCGCCTCCCGTCGGCCCGTTCGGCCGGTCGCTCGCGGTGGGCTTCGGCGGGATCGCGGTCGTGCTCCTCGTGTTCGCCTTCTCCGATCTCCTCGCGGCCGCGACGGCGGCGTTCGCGGGCGGCCTCCTCGTCTGTTTCCTCCCCCTCGCGGCGGTCGCCTCGGGGCCGGCGCTCACGGGACCCCTGCTGGGCCTCGCGGTCCCGCTCGCCTTCCTCCTCGCCATCTCGGTCCTCGGCCTCGTGTCCGGGCGGACGATCGTGTACGCGTACGAGGACCTCGCCCCGCACGTGAAGCGGATCGTCGAGCGCGAGCGGATCAAGGCCGAGATCGATGCCGCGAACCGGATCCAGGCGGCCCTCCTGCCGTCCTCGCACCCCGATCTCGGCTCGGCCTCGCTCGCCTCGTCGTATCGGGCCGCGACCGAGATCGGCGGCGACTACTTCGACTTCCTGCCGCTCCCCGGAGGGCGCCTCGGGCTCGCGTTCGGAGACGTGGCGGGCCACGGCCTCACGAGCGGCATCGTGATGGCGATGACGAAGGCGGCGCTTCTCGTGCAGGTCGGGCACGACGCCTCGCCCGTTCGCGTCCTCGAGGTCCTGAACGACATCGTCATGAAGACGGCGCCGAAGCGGATGCTCATGACGTTCTTCTACGGCGTCCTCGATCCCGCGACGTCGACGCTGCGCTTCGCGTCCGCAGGCCACCTCGACCCGTACGTCTTCCGCTCGCGCGAGAAGAAGCTCGAGATGCTCTCGTCGTGGGGGTTCCCGCTCGGCGTGAAGCGCCGCGAGCCCTTCCGCGAGTTCGTCGCGCGGTTCGATCCGGGCGACCGCCTCGTCCTCTACAGCGACGGCCTCATCGAGGCCCTGAACGACGACGGCGAGCCGTTCGGCTTCGAGCGGTTCGAAGGCGTGATCCTCTCGCGGGGGACGAAGGGCGCCGACGTCCTCAAGCAGGCGCTCCTCGAGTCGGTCAGGACCTTCACGCGCAACCGCCCCCCGGAGGACGACCAGACGCTCGTCGTCGTCTCGTTCGAGGACCGCCAGGTCGTCGCCCTCCGCGCGAGCTGAGATCCAGTCGCACGCCGGGCCTCCTGCGCGAGAATGACCGGCGTGTGGACTCCCGAGCGCGTGCGCGAGCGCCTGACGCGGCACGTGCGCGTGAACCTCGGCAAGCGCCCGGCGGAGGCCCGCCCGGGGGACTGGCTGAGGGCCGCGGCGTTCGCCCTGCGCGAACCGGTCGCCGAGGCGCTCCTCCAGGCGGAGGACGTCACGCGGGCGGCGGGAAGCAAGCGTCTCGCGTACCTCTCGATGGAGTTCCTGACGGGCCGCCTCCTGCGCAACAACCTCGTCGCGCTGGGCCTCGTCGAGACGACGCGCGAGGCGCTCCACGACCTCGGGGTCGACCTCGCGGCGGTCGAGGAGGCCGAGCCCGACCCCGCCCTCGGAAACGGCGGCCTCGGGCGCCTCGCGGCGTGCTTCCTCGACTCGCTCGCGGCGCTTCGGATGCCGGCGGACGGGTTCGGGATCCACTACGAGTACGGTCTGTTCCGGCAGGAGATCGTGGACGGCCACCAGCAGGAGCGCGCCGACCAGTGGCACGGCAAGCGTTCCGCCTGGCTTCTCGCGCGCGAGGAGGAGTCCTGCCTCGTTCCGCTCTACGGGCGCCTCGAGGACTCCGTCGCGAAGGACGGCACGCACAGCCCTCTCTGGCTCGACTGGACGCTCGTCGTGGGCGTCCCCTCGCTCCTGCCCGTGATCGGCTACGGCCGCTCGTGGGTCAACCCGCTGCGCCTCTACGCGGCGCGCGCGTCGGACGAGTTCGACATGAGCGTCTTCAACGCGGGGGACTACGTCCACGCCGTCGAGCAGAAGATCGCGACCGAGACGATCTCGAAGGTCCTCTACCCGTCCGACAACGTCGCGCGCGGGCGGGAGCTCAGGCTCGTGCAGGAGTACTTCCTCGTCGCGTGCGCGCTCCGCCACGTCCACCGGCGCTTCACGCGCGAGTACGACGACTTCGCGTTGTTTCCGGAGAAAGTCGCGATCCAGCTGAACGACACGCACCCGGCGCTCGCGGTCGCCGAGCTCATGCGCCTCCTCCTGGACGAAGAAGCGCTCCCATGGGAGCGCGCGTGGGAGATCACGGTCGCGACGTTCGGCTACACGAACCACACGCTCCTGCCCGAGGCTCTCGAGAAGTGGCCGGTTCCGCTCTTCGAGAAGGTCCTGCCGCGGCACCTCCACCTCATCTACGAGATCAACAAGCGTTTTCTCGACCGGGTCGGCACCGTGTGGCCCGGCGACGGCGCGCGGGCGTCGCGGATGTCGCTCCTCGAGGAGTCGGACCCCAAACAGGTCCGCATGGCCCACCTCGCGATCGTCGGGAGCCACGCCGTGAACGGCGTCGCGAAGGTGCACTCCGAGCTCGTGAAAACGTCCCTCGTGCCCGACTTCGCCGCCCTTTGGCCCGAGCGCTTCCAGAACAAGACGAACGGGATCACGCCGCGGCGGTGGCTCCTGGAGGCGAACCCGGAGCTCGCGGCGCTCCTGACCGAGGTCGCCGGCGACGGCTGGGTCACGGACCTCGAGCGGCTGCGCCCCGTCGAGGCCCTCGCGGACGACCCCGGCTTCGTCGCGAAGATGGCCGCGATCAAGCGGCGCAACAAGGAAGCTCTCGCCCGGGACGTACGGCGGGCGACGGGCGTCGTCCTCGACCCCGGCGCGCTCCTCGACGTCCACGTCAAGCGCATCCACGAGTACAAGCGCCAGCTCCTAAACGTCCTGCAGATCGTCGGGCGGTATCTCGCGATCGTCGAGGACGGGGACGAGAGCGGGCCGCCCGTGACGTACCTGTTCGCCGGAAAGGCGGCGCCGGGTTACCTCCTCGCCAAGCGGGTCATCCGGCTCGTCCACGGCGTCGCCGAGGCCGTCAACGCGGACCCGAAGGCCTCGCGCCTCATGCGGGTCGTCTTCGTCCCCGATTACCGCGTCACGGTTGCCGAGCGGATCGTTCCGGCAGCCGACCTGTCGGAGCAGATCTCGATGGCGGGCACCGAGGCGTCCGGCACGGGAAACATGAAGCTCGCCCTGAACGGCGCCCTCACGCTCGGGACGCTCGACGGCGCCAACATCGAGATCCGCGACGAGGTCGGGGCGGAGAACATCTTCATCTTCGGCCTGACCGTCGACGAGGCCGCGGCCCTGAAGCGCGGAGGGTACGACGCGAAGGCCCGCGCCGCGGCGGATTCCCGCCTCGCGCGAATCCTCGCGGCTCTCTCCTCGCCGCGTTTCTGCCCCAGGGAGCCCGGGGCCTACGACCCCATCGTCCGCCGCCTCCTCGAGGAGGGCGACCCGTACCTGCACCTCGCGGACTTCGCGGCCTACGACGCCGCGCGCCGCGCCGCCCACGATGCCTCGCGCGACGCCGCGCACTGGGGCGCGATGTCCATCCGGAACGTCGCGCGGATGGGCCTCTTCTCGAGCGACCGCGCGATCCGCGAGTACGCCCGGGACATCTGGGGCCTCTCGTCCGTGCCCGTCTGACCCGGGCCCCCTGCGCTAGACTTCCGGGGGCCGTTTTTCGGGCCCACCACAGAAGGAGAACGCATGAAGAAGACCGTGCTTGCGATGCTCGCCGGCGTCGCCCTCGCCTCCGGGCCCGCCCTCGCGCAGTTCGAGGGCGAGATCACCATGAAGATGACGATGCGGGAGGGGAGCGGGACGGGGAAGAACTACATCTCGAAGGCCGGAGTCCGGTCCGAGCTCGACATCCAGACCGCCCGGATGCCCATGAAGATGACGACGCTCGTCAAGTCGGCGACGCCCGGCCTCGTGTACCTCATCAACGACGCGCAGAAGAGCTACACGGAGATCGACACCAAGAAGACGCGCGAGCGCCTCGAGAAGACCCGCGGCAAGAGCGCGGACACGTGGACCGTCAAGAGGCTCGGGCGGGAAACCGTCAACGGGTACTCGTGCGAGCACGTCCTCGTCACGCGGAGCGACGACGCGAAGACCGAGATGGAGTGGTGGACGTCGAAGGACATCGCGGGTCTCAGCTACGAATCCATGCGAGGCCTCATGCGGCGTGGCGCCGACAGCGACGAGGGCATCCTGAAGGCGCTCAAGGACGCCGGCGCGGACGGCTTCGCCGTGAAAATGATCACGCGCGAGAAGGGCAATCCGAACCCCGTCATGACGATGGAGCTCACGAAGATCGAGAAGAAGTCCGTTCCGGCGGCGCTCTTCGAGATCCCCGCCGGCTACAAGAAGGCCGAGGGGATGACGGGCGCGATGGGAGTCGCCTCGCCCGAGCAGCAGGAGCAGATGCGCAAGGCGATGGAGAATCTCACCCCCGAGCAGCGCAAGCAGATCGAAGACATGATGCAGAGGCAGCAGCCGAAGTAGCCCGGGGCCGGGGCCGCTCAGGCGGCCGCTTCGCGGTCCTTGAGCTGGAGCGCGTAGAGGCGGGCGTAGAGCCCGCCTTTCTCGAGGAGCTCGGCGTGGGTGCCGCTCTCTTTCACCTCGCCGTGGGAGAGGACGAGGATCCGGTCCGCGCGGACGATCGTCGAGAGGCGGTGTGCGACGACGATCGAGGTCCGCCCCGCGAGGACTCGCTGGACGGCCCGCTCGATCGTTTTCTCCGTCTCCGGGTCGACGGAGGACGTCGCCTCGTCGAGGATGAGGACGCGTGGGTCGCGCGCGAGGGCGCGCGCGAAGGACACGAGTTGCTTCTCGCCGACCGAGAGCCCGCCGCCGCGTTCCGTGAGCTTCGCGTCGAGGCCGCCGGGGACGCGCGCGAGGAGCGGGCCGAGGCCGACCTCGCGGCAGGCGCTCTCGACCCTCCCGCGCGGCATCTCCGGGTCGAAGAACGAGACGTTTTCGGCGATCGTGCCCGTGAAGAGGAACGTGTCCTGCAGGACGATCCCGAAGTGCTCGCGCAGCCGGACGGGGTCGTAGCGGCGCACGTCGACGCCGTCGACGAGGACGCGGCCGGACGTGACGTCGTAGAAGCGCAGGAGGAGGTTCAGGATCGTGGACTTGCCGGCGCCCGTCGCCCCGACGAGCGCGACCGTCTGGCCGGGCGGCACGTGGAACGAGACGCCCTTCAGAATCTCCTCGCCCGGCGTGTACGAGAAGCGGACGTCCTCGAACGCGACCTCCCCGCGGACCTCGCCGGCAGGGGCGTGCGCGTCGGCCGGCGCGACGATCGTCGGCGCGGCGTCGAGGAGCTGGAAAATCCGCTCGGACGAGGCCATCGCGGCCTGGAGGATGTTGTACTTCTCCGAGAGGTCCATGAGCGGCCGGTAGAAGCGCTTGCTGTACTGGAGGAACGCGACCACGGCGCCGATCGTCATCCGCCCGCGGACAACCTGATAGCCGCCGTACCAGACGATCGACGCCATCCCGATCGCCGACAGGAAGTCGAGCGCGGGGTAGAACACGGAGTAGTAGAAGATCGAGCGGATGTTCGCTTCGCGGTGCGCGTCGTTGACGCCGTCGAAGGCCTTCGTCGCGACGCGCTCGCGGCGGAAGAGCTGGACGATCGCGATCCCCGAGATGTGCTCCTGCAGAAACGCGTTGACCCGGGCGATCTTGACGCGCACGTCCCGGTACGTGTCCCGCGCGCCCTTGCGGAACCAGTTCGTGACCCAGAGCATCGGCAGGAGGATCCCGAACGTGATCGCGGCGAGGGCCGGGTCGAGCGCGAAGAGGATGCCGACGATCCCCGCGAGCACGACGACGTCTCCGAGGAGAGCGACGAAGCCGGACGTGAAGAGCTCGTTGAGGGCGTCGACGTCCGTCGTGAGGCGCGTCATGAGACGCCCCACGGGCGTCCGGTCGAAGACGGACACGTCCGCGCGCTGGAGGTGGCCGAAGATCCGCGTCCTGAGGTCGTACATGACGCCCTGGCCCATCGTGGACGTCCACCAGACCATGACCATCATGAGGACGAACGCGAGGAGGGCCGTCGCAACGGACAGGCCCGCGATCCACTCGATGCCGTGCCCGGCCGCGAGGTCGACGCCGAAGAGCCGGAAGAAGCGGTCGACGCCCTTCGCCGCGGGCCCTGCGCCGGTCCGCTCGCGCGTGAGGACGAGGTCGATCGCGGCGGCGGTCAGGAGCGGACCGGCGAGCTGCGCGAGCGACTCGAGGAGGAGGACGGCGAGCGAGCCCGCCGCGTAGGCGCGGTACGGCTTCGCGAGGCCGAAGAGCCTCCGCACGAGCCGCGGCTCGATCGCCTTGCCGAGCGCCTCTTCCTCGTGGAGGTCGGCCATCAGGCGGCCTCCATCTCTTCGGCGAGGCGCTGGCGCTCCGCGATCGCGGCGTAGACGCCGCCCCTCGCGAGGAGCTCGTCATGCGTGCCGGTCTCGGCGACGCGGCCGCGGTCGAGGACGACGAGGAAGTCGGCGTTCCGGAGCGTCGAGAGGCGGTGGGAGACGAGGAAGACCGTCCGGCCGCCCGCCGCCCGGCGAAGGCCCTGGAGGATGCGGGCCTCGGTCTCCGTGTCGACGGACGAGAACGCGTCGTCGAGGACGAGGACCGGCGCGTCCGAGAGGAGCGCGCGCGCGAGCGCCGTGCGCTGCTTCTGGCCGCCCGAAAGCGTGATCCCGCGCTCGCCGACGACCGTGTCGAGCCCCTTCGGGAAGCGCGCGACGTCCGGCGCGAGGCCGGCCGCGAGGACGGCGGCCTCGACGTCGGCGCGGGGCGCGTCCGGCCGCGCGAACGCGACGTTCGCGGCGAGCGTGTCCGAGAAGAGGAACGTCTCCTGCGGGACGACGGCGACGCTCTTCCGGACGAGCGGGAGCGGCTCTTTCGCGAGGTCGCGGCCGCCGACGAAGATGGTCCCCTCCGGCGGGTCGTCGACGCGGAGGAGGAGGTTCAGGAGCGTCGACTTGCCCGCGCCCGTGCGGCCGACGATCGCGACCGTGCTGCCCGAAGGCACGCGGAACGACACGTCCTCGAGGACCGGGCGGTCCGCGTAGCCCCAGGTGAGGTGCCGGAATTCCACGTCGCCCGAGAGCGGCGTGCCGCCCTGCGTCTCCGCGGGCAGCGGCGTCGCGTCCCAGATGTCCATCATGCGGTTCCACGACGCGGTGCCGCGCTGCCAGAGGTTCACGACCCAGCCGAGCGCGATCGCCGGCCAGATGAGCTCCATCATGTAGAGGTTGAACTCGACGTAACGCGCGACCGTGAGCTTGCCCGCGAGGATGAAGCGGCCGCCCGCCCAGAGCGTGAGCGCGAAGCCGAGACCGACGAGGAACTGGAGCAGCGGGAAAAACAGCGCGTTCAGGCGCGCGAGGCCGAGGTTCCGCCGGCGGAACTCGCGGTTGTTCGCGTCGAACCGGGCCTCCTCGCTCGCCTCGCGCGCGAACGCGCGGACGAGGCGCTGGCCCGTGAAGTTCTCCTGCGCCTCCGCGGAGATCTCGCTGAAGAACTCCTGGATCTTCGTGAAGCGCCGGTGTGTCATCTGGCCCATGACCTTCGTCGCGACCGCGATGACGGGGAAGACGGCGAGGGCGACGCCCGTCAGGGGAGGCGAGACGCGGAACATGAGGACGAGCGACACCGTGCCGACGAGGAGCGTGTTCCCGGCCTGCATGATCCCGGGGCCGAGGAGCATCCGAACGGCCGAGAGATCGTTGACGGCGCGGCTCATGAGGTCGCCGACGCGGTTCCGCCGGTACCACGCGGGCGGCAGGCGCAGGAGATGCGCGAAGAGGTCTTCCCGCATCTCGTACTCGATGTCCCGCGAGGCGCCGATCAGGAGCCGGCGCGTCAGGAAGAGCGCGATCGCGTCGCCGACCGCGAGAAGGACGATGTAAGCGGAGAGCCGGAAGAGCCGCCCGGCCGTGACGCCCGTGCCGAGCTCCTCGATCGCGCGCCGGACGAGGCCCGGCATCGCGAGGAACAGGCCCGTCGAGGCGAGCATCGTCCCGAAGCCGGCGGCGTAGACGCCGGGCCGCCGGCGGAAATAGGCGAGAAAACGGGGAAGATCTCTCATATCCGGGAAAGAGAGGGCCGCGCACCGCGCGGCCCGTTCCTCTGATGCCAATATACAGGAATGGACGACCGGGATCCCGTCTGCGGCATGAAGGTCGACCCCGCCCGCGCCGCCGCGACGGTCCATTGGGGCGACAGGGACTGGTACTTCTGCGCGAAGGGCTGCGCCGAGAAATTCCGGAGGGACCCGGAGAGATTTTCTTCGAATGAGAAAGGCGCGGCGGCGTTCGAGCCGATGACGTTCGGCGCCGGCATGGGTCTCCCCTCGCTGACCCTGCCGACCGCGCAGGCCGCGCCCACGGCGGCGCCGGCCGCCCCGCCCCACGCACCTTCCAAGAAATCCTCTTCTTCTCCTTCTTCCTCGAAATGGATCTGCCCGATGGACCCCGAGGTGGTGTCGGACGTCCCGGCGGCCTGCCCGATCTGCGGCATGGCGCTGGAGCCGGCCGTCGCGACCGGCGACGAGGGGAACCCCGAGCTGGACGACATGGAGCGCCGTTTCCGGTGGGCGCTCGTCTTCACCGTGCCACTGTTTTTCTTCGAAATGGGCGCGATGCTGGCGCCCGCGCTGCGGGACGCGCTGCCCCCGCGCCTGAACCTCCTCGTTCAGCTCCTCCTCGCGACGCCGGTCGTGGCGTGGTGCGGGAGGCCGTTCTTCGAGCGCGCATGGCTGTCGTTGAAGACGCGGAACTTCAACATGTTCACGCTCATCGGCCTCGGCACAGGCGCGGCCTACCTGTACAGCCTCGTGAGGACGGCGCAGGCCCTCTTGCCCATTCGAAGAGACTCTTCGCTCCCGGTCCCCCTTCATTCCCTCGTGCACGACGTCTACTTCGAAGCCGCGGCGGGCATCGTGACGCTCGTCCTCCTCGGGCAGGTTCTCGAGCTTCGCGCCCGCGCAAAGACGTCGGGTGCGATCCGCGAGCTCCTGTCCCTCGCGCCGGAGACGGCGCGCGTCGTGCGGAAGGGCGTCGAGGCCGACGTCCCGCTCGACGAGGTCATGAAGGGCGACGTCCTGCGCGTCAGGCCGGGCGACCGGGTGCCCGTGGACGGCGTCGTGACGGAGGGCGGGAGCGCCGTCGACGAGTCGATGCTCACGGGAGAGCCCGTTTCCGTGGAGAAGGGACCCGGCGCGAAGGTCACCGGCGGGACGCTGAACGGCACGGGGAGCTTCCTGATGCGCGCCGAGCGCGTCGGCGCGGACACGGTCCTCGCGCGCATCGTCGCCCTCGTGGGCGAGGCGCAGCGCAGCCGCGCGCCCGTCCAGCGCCTCGCGGACCGCGTCGCCGGAATCTTCGTGCCGGCCGTCGTCGCGGCCGCCGCCGTCACGGCGATCGCGTGGGGCTTCCTCGGGCCCGAGCCGCGCCTCCCGCACGCGCTCGTGAACGCCGTGGCCGTCCTCATCATCGCGTGCCCGTGCGCGCTCGGCCTCGCGACGCCGATGTCCGTCATGGTCGGCATCGGGCGCGGCGCGAAGTCCGGCGTCCTCTTCCGCGACGCCGCCGCGCTCGAGACGCTCGGGCAGTGCGACACGCTCGTCCTCGACAAGACGGGGACGCTCACGGAGGGGAAGCCGAAGATCGTCGAGACCCGCGCCTTCGGCGCCTTCGATGAAGGTGAATTGCTGCGGCTGGCCGCGTCGCTGGAGCGCGCGAGCGAGCACCCCCTCGCGGCGGCCGTCATCAGGGCAGCCGACGCCGTGGGCGTGGGCGTGGCTCTTTCACCTTCCAGGGAATTCTCTTCATCCCCCGGCAAAGGCATCCGGGGCAAGGTGGACGGCCGGGCGGTCCAGCTCGGGTCCCTCTCTTTCCTACTCGAAGAAAATCCGAATCTCCGTTTCCCTCGCGAGTTGCTGGAGGCGGCAGACGCCTGGAGACGCAAGGGGGCCACGATTCTCTTCATGGCGGTGAATGGCGAGCCGGCGGGTCTTCTCGCCGCGGCCGATCCGCTGAAGCCTTCCGCGAAGGCCGCTATCGCGGACCTCAAGGCGCTTGGCCTTCGCGTCGTCATGCTGACCGGCGACGCGGAGGCGACGGCGAGGGCCATCGCTTCCGAGGCGGGCATCGGCGAGGTCTTCGCGGGCGTGCTGCCCGCCGGCAAGGCCGAGACCGTCGCGCGGCTGAAGGCGGAAGGCCGGCGCGTCGCGATGGCGGGCGACGGCGTGAACGACGCGCCGGCGCTCGCGGGCGCGGACGTCGGGATCGCGATGGGGACCGGGTCGGACATCGCAATCGAGAGCGCGGCGATGACGCTCGCGGGCGGCGACGTCGTGGCGCTCCCGAGAGCCGTGCGCCTCTCGCGCGCGACGCTCGGCAACATCCGCCAGAACCTGTTCTTCGCGTTCGTCTACAACGTCGTCGGCGTCCCGGTGGCCGCCGGCATCCTGTACCCGGCGTTCGGCTTGCTGTTGTCGCCCGTGATCGCGAGCGCCGCGATGACCTTCAGCTCACTCTCGGTCGTGGGCAACGCCCTCCGGCTCCGGCGCGCGCGGTTCTAGAGGCCTGATTCCGGCGCATCATGGCTCCGGCCGCCCCGCCGGTCCGAAGCTGACGACGGGGGTGTCCCATGTCCACCACCGCGGCCGTGCTCCTCGTCGCCCTCGCCGCCCTCGCCGTGAGCGCGGCGGCCGTCGTCCGGACGTGGCTCTCGTGGAGGGAGAAGCGCCTCATCACGTGCCCCGAGAACGATAAGCCGGCGGCCGTGCGCGTGGATGCGCTCCGGGCCGCCGCGGGCGCCCTGACGGGGCAGGGGGACCTCCGGCTGTCCGAGTGCTCCCGCTGGCCCGAGAAGCAGGGCTGCGGCCAGGAGTGCCTCGGCCAGATCGCGAAGGGGCCGGGCGACTGCCTCGTGCGGACGCTCGTGGCGCGCTGGTATGAGGGCAAGGCCTGCGCCTCCTGCGGCAAGCCGATCCGGGACGTCGCGTGGGCCGACCAGCGGCCCGGCCTGTGCGGGCCGGACGGACGGCTCGTCGCCTGGCCGGACGTCGCTCCGGAGACGCTGCCCGACGTGTTCAAGACGCACGCCGCGATCTGCTGGGACTGCCTCGTCGTGGGCAAGGTCGCCCGCGAGCACCCCGACGACGTGACCGTGCGCCCACCGCGCGAGCAGCTGTACAGCTAGCCGCGCGGCGGTCCCGCGAAAAAACCTGCGAAATCCCGGGGATCGACGGCCGCGGCGCACCCATGTTCGAGGCATGGAAGCGACGCATCGGCCGCCGTTCGAGCTCTCGAAGTGGTACCTCGACGCGGTCGACGAGGCGGGAGACGTCTTCATCGGCTACCGCGCGGACCTGCGCTGGAGGCCGCTTTCGGTCGCGTACGGCGCGGTGCTGACCGGCGGCAAGCACGGGCCGCGGACCCGCGCGACCGTGAGGCCGGGGAAAGAGCCGGGTTTCCTCGAAGGCGCCCTCGCGTGGGAGGAGCCGAGGCTCGACGTCTCGGCCTCGTGGCGGGGAGCCGCGCAGGCGATTTCCCGCACCCTCATTGAATCTCCCGAAGGCGCCGTCACGTGGCGCTGCCTCATGCCCTCGGCGGAATCCGATGTGCGCATCGGGTCCTCCGTCGTTCGCGGCCCGGGCTACGTCGAGCACCTCTCGATGACTCTCCCTCCCTGGCGGCTCCCGCTCGACACGCTCCGCTGGGGGCGCTTCCTCTCGCCGGAACGATCGGTCGTCTGGATCGACTGGGAACGCGAGGGGTGCCCGCCGAGAACCTGGGTCTTCGTGGACGGCATCGAGGTGCGAGGGGAAGTGTCCGAGGAGGCCGTTTGCTTCGAAGGTGGAGAGCTGCGGCTGCCCGCGCGAGAGCGGCTTGCGCTTCGCTCGGGCCGTCTCTCTTACCTTCTAAGAAATCTCCCTCGGTCTCTTCGGACGTCCCTGGCGGGGCGCGCCCTCGGGATCGAGGAGACGAAGTGGCGGACGCGCGGCCTTCTCGCGCTCGAAGGCGCAGCGCCCGCCGAGGGCTGGGCGATCCACGAGATCGTGAGGGTGAATCCATGAATGCGCGACTCGGAAAGCTCCTCTACGGCGTGGCGTTTGCGGCGGTCCTGCCCGCGCTCCTCGTCCTCTGGGCACGCGCGGCCGCGCCGAACGTCGGCCTGCCCGCCGTCGCTTCGCCGCTCGGCTGGGGCGTCGCGGCGGCCGGGCTGGCGCTCGTCCTCTGGGCGACGGCGGCGCTCGCCGTCTTCGGACGCGGGCTGCCGATGAACGCGTACCCGCCGCCGCTCCTCGTGTCCCGCGGGCCGTACGCGTTCGTCGCGCACCCGATCTACCTCGGGTTCGTCCTCGCGTGCGCGGGCTTCGCCGTGGCGGCGGGATCGGCCGCGGGGCTGTGGCTCGTGACGCCCGTCGCCGCGCTCGGAGCCGCGACGCTCGTCCTCGGCTACGAGGGGCCCGACCTCGACGCGCGCTTCGGCGCGCGGCCGCGGCCCCTCCTCGCCCTGGCGGACGCGACATCGGCGCGGCCCTCCCGGGCGGACCGCGTCTCCGCATACGCGCTCGTCCTTCTCCCGTGGCTCGTCCTCTACGAAGCGGTGCAGGCGCTCGGCGTCGCGCCGGACGCGATCGTCCTGCGCCTTCCCGGCGAGGCCGCCTGGCCCGTGTGGGAGAGGACGGAGCTCGTCTACGCCTCGACGTACCTCCTCGTGGCGCTCGTGCCGCTGGCGGCCGTCGCGCGCGCGGACCTGCGCCTGTTCATGTGGCGCGGCTGGGCGGCGACGGCGCTCATCGGGTTCCTCTGGCTCGTCCTGCCGGTGGCGGCGCCGCCGCGGCCGTTCGTTCCGGAGGGCCCGCTCGGCGCCCTCCTCGATCTCGAGCGCCGCTTCGACTCGCCGGCCTGCGCGTTCCCGTCGTTCCACGTCGCGTGGGCACTCCTCGCGGCGCCGGTCTGGGCGGCGCGTTTCGGCCGTGCACGCTCCCTCGCGTGGGCATGGGCCGGCGCCATCGTCCTGAGCTGCGTCACGACGGGCATGCACACGGTTGCGGACGTGGCCGCGGGGATCGCCGCCGCGCTCCTCGTCTTCCGCCTGCCGGCCGCGTGGGAAGTCCTGCGCGCCGCCGCCGAGCGCCTCGCGAACTCGTGGCGCGAGTGGGACTTCGGCGCCGTGCGCGTCATCAACCACGGCGGGTGGGCAGCGCTCGGAACGCTCGCCGGCATCGGGCTCGCCGCGTCGCTCGCGGGCCGCGCGGCCGTGCCGGCGGTGATTCTCGTCGCGTTCGCCGGTCTCGCGGGCGCGGGCCTCTGGGCGCAATTTGTCGAGGGCTCGCCGCGTCTCCTCCGCCCGTACAGGTACTACGGCGGCGT
>DATKLW010000089.1:0-15223 GCA_035542215.1 Thermoanaerobaculia bacterium
ACGAGGACGTCGTCGGCGAGGGCGAAGACCTCTTCGGGCGCGTGGCTCACGTAGAGGGTCGGGACCGCGAACTCCTCGCGGACACGCCGGAGGTGCGCGAGGACCCGCTCCTTGAGCGGCGCATCGAGGCCGGTGAGGGGCTCGTCGAGGAGGAGGATCTCCGGCGAAGCGAGAAGAGCGCGGCCGAGGGCCACGCGGCGACGCTCGCCTCCGGAGAGGCCGGCCGGCCGGCGCGCGAGGAGCGCCCCGAGCTCGAGGACGTCCGTCACGCGCGCGGCGGCGGCGGGCGACGCCGCCCGGGCGTAGCCGAGGTTCGCCTGAACGGTCAGATGGGGAAACAGGGTGTCGTCCTGCGGCACGTATCCGACCCGGCGGAGCCGCGGCGGCACGTGCAGGCCGGCTCCGGCGTCGTCGAGGACGCGCCCGTTCAGGAGCACGCGGCCCGCCTCGGGACGGCGGAGGCCGGCGACGATCTCGAGGAGGGACGTCTTGCCGGCGCCCGAAGCGCCGAACACCGCCGTCACGCGGGCGGTCGCGGCGGCGTCTACCGCGAGCATGAACGGGCCGAGCGGGGCGCGGACGCCTTCGAGGACGAGGCTCATGTCCGCCTCCGCCGCAGCCACGTCTCGCCCGCGAGGACCGCGCCGAACGCGATCGCGACGGAGGCCGCGAGGAGCCGGAACGCGCTGTCGTCCTGGCCGAGCTGGACGTAGCCGTAGATCCCGGTGGCGATCGTGGTCGTGCGGCCGGGGATGTTTCCGGCGACGAGGATCGTCGCGCCGAATTCGCCGAGGGCTCGCGCGAACGCGAGGAGGAGCCCGGCGACGATGCCCCGCGTCGCGAGGGGGAGCGTCACCGTCACGAGGACCCGGGCCTCGCCCGCGCCCAGCGTCCGGGCGATCGCCTCGAGGCGCGGGCTGACCTCCTCGAAGGCGACGCGCGCGCTCCGCACGAGGAGGGGAAAGGACATGACCATCATCGCCGCGACGACGGCCCTCCACGTGAACGCGATGTCCGCGCCGAAGAGCGCCTGCGCGGCCCGGCCGAGCGGGCCTCTCCGGCCGAGGAGGCGGAGGAGGAGCAGGCCGGTCGCGACGGGCGGCATCACGAGCGGAAGGGCGACGAGCGTCTCGACGAGCGCCTTTCCCCGGAAGTCCTTCCGGGCGAGCGCCCATCCGAGCGCGAGGCCGGGAGCGGCAAGGAGCGCGACCGCGAGAAGCGCGACGCGCACCGTGAACCAGAGGATCCCGAGGTCCTCGGCGCTCACGCGGGCTGCTCGCGCTCGATGTCGACGACGAAGACGTCGAGGCCGCGGGCCCCGTCGAGGACGCGCGAGACGATTCCCGGCGCGAGCCGCCCGGCGAACCCGGTCCGCGTCGGGCGACCGAGGACGAGGACCCTCACCTTCTCCTCGCGCGCGAAGTCGAGGAGGGATTGGGCGACGTCCTCGGACTCGCGGTAGACGATCGTCGCCCCGAGGGAGATCGCGAGCTGGATGTTTTCCGTGAGCTCGCGGTGCTCCTTCGCCGAGAGCCGCTCGGGCCGGTCGCGCTTGCGCCGGACGTAGAGGGCGTACCAGCGCGTGTTCATGCGGCCCGCGAGGCGCGAGCCCCGCCGGATCAGAGCCCGGGCCGCGAGCGGATCGAGGGGGAGCGCCACGGCGACGCGCGCGGGGGCGGCCGCGGGGAACGCGCCGGACGGCGCCGAGGCGGACGCGGACTCGACCGGCCCGTGGTCCACGTTCTCGGCCGTCTCGCGCAGGGCGAGCTCGCGCAGCGCGCGGAGGTTCTCCTCGCGGAAGAAGTTCTCGAGGGCGGCCATGGCCTGCTCGGGCGGGTAGACCTTCCCCTGCTTGAGGCGGTCGCGCAGCTCCGGGCCGGGCAGGTCGACGTTCACGACGGCGTCCGCGTCGCGGATCACGCGGTCCGGGACCCGTTCCCTCACCTCGAGCCCCGTCGCGGACTTCACGACGTCCTGCACGCCCTCGAGGTGCTGGACGTTCAGGGCCGTCATGACCGAGACGCCGGCGGCGAGGAGGTCCTCGACGTCCTGCCAGCGCTTCTCGTTCTTCGAGCCCGGCGCGTTCGTGTGCGCGAGCTCGTCCACGACCGCGACCTCCGGATTGCGCGCGAGGACGGCGGCGAGGTCCATCTCCTCGAGGACGGCGCCTTTGTACTCGACGCGGCGCCGAGGGACGACCTCGAGATCCCCGACGCGGGCGGCCGTCTCGGCCCGGCCGTGCGTCTCGACGAGCGCGACGACGACGTCCACGCCCCGCCCGCGCATCGCGTGCGCGTCGTCGAGCATTTTGAACGTCTTCCCGACGCCGGCCGCCTGGCCGATGTAGACCTTCAAGTGGCCGCGCTTCGGGTCCCTGTTCGCGAGCTTCAGGAACGATTCGGGGTCGGGACGCGCGTCGCGGTCCGGCTTCACGCGACGATTATGGATCCCCGGGTCGCGTTGCGAACGCGCCGGGCCTCAGGCTCCCTTTTCTCCGCGGGCCGTGTTCAGGACGCGGGTCCTCGGCAGGCCCCGCCGGCTCTTTTCGAAGTAGCAGATCTCCACCAGGGTCGGCCAGATCTCCATCGTTCCCTTGATGACGCTGATCACGTCGTGGACGACCTGTTGGACGTTCTGCTGGAAGAAGTCCGGCTCGAAGCCGTAGAAGGTCTTGTCGAGATTCTCCGCGAAGAGTCGCAGCGTGACCGCCCGCCCTTCGGGCGCCGTCCGGGCGGCGTCGATCGCGCGCGCGTGGAGCCCGCGGATCTTCGCGAGGATCTCCGCCGCGTCCTGAGCGAGGACTTCCCCCTCGTAGTCGAACGCGATCGTGAGGTCGTCGAGCCTGGTCGTGGAGGCCTTGATCTTCCGCTTCAGGAGGTTTGCGATCTCCTCGTTCAGGATCTCGGACGCGGGCGGATTACGCATGTACGTGCTCTTGGCGTGGTTCTGGGCGGCGTCCACGTGCGCGGCGACGATCCCGTCCTGCTGGATCCAGAGCCTGTAGATGTAGTCCTCGAACCTCAGCCGCGTCGGGAAGAAGGGTGGGAGGCCGGCGGTGTTGTCGTAGCCGGCGACTCCGCAGTCCATGCGCCAGTTCACGTTCGTCACGACCGGGCGGAAGTTCTCGAGGACGTAGACGTCCTTCAGCTCCTCGAGGCTGTCGCTCTTTTCGTCGTCCAGGAACATGTCGACGAAGTCGATCGCGTCGACGTCGTTCGTGCCGGAGCGGAACGTCTGGGCCATCTTCACCACGGCGTCGCCCGCGACACGTCCCCGCTTGAGCATGAGCGAGTTCTCGCGCGCGAGTCCCTTCGTCGCGTTCGTCTCGAGGTCGGCCGCGGAGTCGACGAGGAAGTCGCCGCGCTCGTAGTTCTCCGGCACCTCCGACACCTGTTTTCCGAGGACGTCCAGAAACGAAGTCAGGATGTCGAAGGATTTTCTCGTGTACCCGTTCTCGCCCGTCCTCCGGAGCCTGCCGTGCGAGACTTCGTCGTCCGCGAGGGACTCGGGGCTCGTCTCCATGAAGGCGAAGGGCCTCATGTCGTCGTCGTTGCTCACGAAGAGGCCGCCCAGGGTGTACATGAGCGGGAAATTGCGGTTCCCGCCGTAGCTCGGTCGGAAGAGGTTCGTGACGAGGGACTGGAGCTTGCGGTCGCGCAGCCGACCGTTCAGGAATGCGAGGAACTGCTCCTTTTCCCGGGGCCCGACGTAGAAGAGGTCGTTGTGTGTCTCCGTCGCCTCGAGGACGGGGTAGTACTTCTCGTGGTTCGCGGAGCTGGAGTCGTCGAAGACGACGATCGGGACCGAATGCCCGTTCCGCCAGAGGTGCTCGTCGTACTGCTCCACGGTTTCGCCGACGTCACGGAGCCGATACGTCGGAATGACGAAATAGAGATCGGGGGATTGCATGGGTCCTTTCCGGGCAGGGGGGCGGGCGTTCTGCGGATCAGGATGCGGCGGGCGCCGCAGCCGGGGCCGGCGTCGGAGTCGGCGTCGGCGCGATCTGGGGATGGCCGAGCTTCGAGTCGATGGCCACGTTGAGCGCGAGGACGTTCACGCGGCTCTCGCCGTAAACCCCCAGGAAGCGGCCGTCGGTGTTCCGGGCCACGAGCGTCTCGAGATCGGCGGCGGGGATGCGGGTCTCGCGGGAGACGCGGGGAATCTGCAGGCGCGCGTACTCCGGCGAGATGTCCGGATCGAGCCCGGAGGCGGAGGAGGTGACGGCGTCGGCGGGGACGGCGCCCGTTACGGCCTCGTCGGTTCTCACCGCCGTCACCGCGTCCTTTATCGAATCCGCGAGCTTTTTCGACGTCGGGCCG
This sequence comes from Thermoanaerobaculia bacterium, assembly GCA_035542215.1. GTDB lineage: Bacteria > Acidobacteriota > Thermoanaerobaculia > UBA5066 > UBA5066 > Fen-183. The sequence continues at coordinate 4,320 of DATKLW010000089.1, forward strand.
AAGTTCGTTCCGCTGGAGGAGGTCGGGTCGTAGCCGTTCCCCGCGGCCGAGGGCCGTCCGTGGAAATGGCCCGGCATCACGAACGCCTGACCGATGAGAGACGAGCCGACGACGGGAGAATCGGCTTTTCCCTGTTCTTTCTTGAGAAGACTCCCGTCCGCCTTCTCCCGAAACGCCACCCTGCCGATGCCCCAAACGACGAGCGGATACGCGACGCCCAGGAGGACCGTGAGCGCCAGGAAGAGCCGGATCGAACCGAATACGTTTTCTTTCATGGTGACCTCAGACAAGATGGAGGGCGACGAGCAGGAGGTCGATCGCCTTGATGCCGATGAACGGCACGATGACGCCGCCGACGCCGTAGAGCATCAGATTCCGCCGCAGGATCCGCCCGGCGCCGAGCGGCCGGTACGACACGCCGCGCAGGGCGAGCGGGATCAAGGCCACGATGATGAGCGCGTTGAAGATGACGGCGGAGAGGATGGCGCTCTCGGGTGTCGCGAGACGCATGATGTTGAGCGCCTGGAGCTCCGGGTACGTCACGAGGAAAAGCGCCGGGATGATCGCGAAGTACTTCGCGACGTCGTTCGCGATCGAGAACGTCGTGAGCGCGCCGCGCGTCATGAGGAGCTGCTTGCCGATCTCGACGACCTCGATGAGCTTCGTGGGATTCGAGTCGAGGTCGACCATGTTGCCGGCCTCCTTCGCGGGCTGCGTCCCCGTGTTCATCGCCATGCCGACGTCCGCCTGCGCGAGGGCCGGCGCGTCGTTCGTGCCGTCGCCCGTCATCGCGACGAGGTTGCCCTTCGCCTGCTCGGCGCGGATGAGCGCGAGCTTGTGCTCGGGCGTCGCCTCGGCGAGGAAGTCGTCCACGCCGGCCTCGCGGGCGATCGTCGCCGCCGTGAGCGGGTTGTCGCCCGTGATCATGACCGTGCGGATTCCCATCGCGCGCAGCCGGTCGAAGCGCTCCTTCATCCCGCCCTTCACGATGTCCTTGAGGTAGATCGTTCCCATGACGCGCGAGCCGTCCGCGACGACGAGCGGCGTGCCGCCTTCGGCCGCGATCGTCGTGACGTCGCGCCGGACGGCCTCCGGGAAGGAGCCGGAAGCGGTCTTCACGAAGGCGTCGACGGCGTCGGCCGCGCCTTTGCGCACCCGGCGGCCGGACGCGAAGTCGAGCCCCGACATGCGCGTCTTCGCGGTGAAGGGAACGAACGCGGCGTCGAGCTCGCGCAGGGCGCGGGCCCTCAGGCCGTATTTCTCCTTCGCGAGGACGACGATCGAGCGCCCCTCGGGCGTCTCGTCGGCGAGCGAGGAGAGCTGAGCGAGGTCCGCGAGCTGGTGCGCCTCGACGCCGGGAGCGGGGAGGAACTGGACGGCTTCGCGGTTGCCGAGCGTGATCGTGCCGGTCTTGTCGAGGAGGAGGACGTTGACGTCCCCCGCGGCCTCGACCGCGCGGCCGGACATCGCGAGGATGTTGTGCCTCAGGACGCGGTCCATGCCGGCGATGCCGATGGCGGAGAGAAGACCTCCGATCGTCGTCGGAATCAGGCAGACGAGGAGCGCGATGAGGACCGTCACGGAGACGTTCCCGCCGGAGTAGATCGCGAACGGGCGCAGCGTCACCGTCGCGAAGAGGAACACGATCGTGAGGCCCGCGAGGAGGATGTCGAGCGCGATCTCGTTCGGCGTCTTCTGCCGCTCGGCGCCCTCGACGAGGCGGATCATCCGGTCGAGGAACGTCTGCCCCTGTTCGGACGTGATCTCGACGATGATCCGGTCCGAGAGAACCGTCGTTCCGCCCGTGACGGCGGACCGGTCGCCGCCCGACTCCCGGATGACCGGAGCGGACTCGCCGGTGATCGCGGATTCGTTCACCGACGCAATTCCCTCGACGACGGTCCCGTCGCCCGGGATCATCCCGCCCGCCTCGACGACGACGCGATCGCCCTTGCGGAGCTGCGTCGAAGGGATCGTGTCCTCGACCGTGAACGGCCCGCCCTTCCCGCCCGTCAGGCGCCGCGCCATGGTCTCGGTCCGCGCCTTGCGGAGCGCGTCGGCCTGGGCCTTGCCGCGGCCCTCGGCGACGGCCTCGGCGAAGTTCGCGAAGAGGACGGTCGCCCAGAGCCAGAAGACGATCTGCAGCTGAAAGCCGAAGAGGCCCTTCGGGGAGAGGCCGGGGAGGAGGAAGAGCGTCGTCGCGAGAGCCCCGACCTCCACGATGAACATGACGGGGTTCTTCATCATCCGCGCTGGGTGGAGCTTCGCGAACGCGTCCGCGGTGGCGCGGGCGAGGATGGCCCGGTCGAACAGGCTGGTGGCGCGTGTCTCTTTCATGTGCGTCTCAGAACAGCTTTCCGGCGCCCATCAGGAAATGCTCGACGATGGGGCCCAGTGCGAGAGCGGGGAAGAACGTCAGGGCGCCGACGATCAGGATCACGCCGACGAGGAGGACGACGAACACGGGACCGTCCACCGGGAACGTGCCGATCGACTCGGCGACCTTCTTCTTCGCGGCCAGGGAGCCGGCGATGCCGAGGAGCGGGATGATCATGAGGAAGCGTCCGAAGAACATCGCGAAACCGAGCGACACGTTGTAGAAGTCCGAGTTCGCGTTCAGCCCGGCGAAGGCGCTGCCGTTGTTTCCCGTCGCGCTCGAGTAGGCATACAAGATCTCGGAGAGCCCGTGCGGGCCGGCGTTGTTCAGGCCCGCGAGGCCGTCCTTCGTCGCGGCGCCGAGGGCGGTCCCCACGAGGATCGAGAACGTGAGGATGAGGACCGAGAGCATCGCGAGCTTCACCTCGTGGGCCTCGATCTTCTTGCCGAGGTACTCGGGCGTTCGCCCGACCATCAGGCCGGCGATGAAGACCGAAAGGACGACGAAGAGGAGCATTCCGTAGAGGCCCGCGCCGACGCCGCCGAAGATGATCTCGCCGAGCTGGATGTTCAGGAGTGGCACGAGGCCGCCGAGCGGCGTGAAGGAGTCGTGCCAGGAGTTGATCGCGCCGCAGGAAGCGTCCGTCGTGATCGTCGCGAAGAGCGCCGAGTCGACGGGGCCGAACCGGACCTCCTTCCCTTCCATGTTCCCCATCGCGGTCGAGACGCCGAGGCCGTGGTGGATCGGGTTCCCGTGCACCTCGAACCAGCCTGCAGTCAGGGCGCCGGCGAGGAAGAGCGCGGACATGGACCAGAAGACGGCCCAGCCGTGGCGGGTCTTGCCCGTCATCGAGCCGAGCGTGTACGTCAGCCCCGCGCCGACGGAAAAGATCAGGAACATCTCGACGAGGTTGCTGAAGGGTGTCGGGTTCTCGTAGGGGTGGGAGGAGTTCGCGTTGAAGAAGCCGCCGCCGTTCGTGCCGAGCTCCTTGATGGCTTCCTGGGACGCGATGGGCCCCTGCGGGATCTTCTGGACGGCGCCTTCCAGCGTCGTGACGGACTCGGACGCCTTGAAGTTCTGGATGACGCCCTGCGACATCAGGACGACGGCTCCCGCGAGACTAATGGGGAGGAGGACCCACAGCGTGGCGCGCACGAGGTCGGACCAGAAATTCCCGATGCCCTTGGACTCGGTCCGCGCGACGCCCCTCACGAAGGCGATCGCGATCGCGATGCCGGTGGCCGCGGAGGCGAAGTTGTGAACCGCGAGTCCGGCCATCTGCGTGAAGAGCGACATCGTGGATTCGCCCGAGTAGGCCTGCCAGTTCGTGTTCGTCGTAAAGGAGACCGCGGTATTCCACGCGAGGGCGGCCGGGACGGCCGGCATCTTGTCGGGGTTGAGCGGGAAGAGGTGCTGCAGCCGCTCCATCGCGTAGAGGACGACGAGGCTGACGACATTGAAGATCATCATCGAGCCCGCGTACGCCACGAACCCCTGTTCCTTCGAAGCGTCCACGCCGCCGATGCGGTAGAGGAGACGCTCGAGTGGGACGAGAACAGGATCGAGGAAGGTCTTCTCCTTCGAGAAGACCCTCTTCATGTAGATCCCGAGCGGCTTGACGACCGCGAGGACGAGGAGGAAGTAAAGGCCGATTTTCAGGAACACGTCGAGCATGGCGTTCTCACAGCTTCTCGGGTTTCACGAGCGCATAGAGGAGGTAGACGAGGGCCGCGGCCGAGAGGACGAGGCCGAGGATGGCTTCGAAGGACATGGCGTGCTTCTCTCTTTCGGGTCAGATCTCGTCGCAGCGCTTCACGTACCAGAGCGACAGCGCGAGAAGGCCGGCGGTGAGGAGGAGGAAAAGGGCGTCGAGCATGTGGTTCTCCTAGAACGTCGCGACGGCGCCGAGGACGAGGAGCTTCTGGTCGTGCCTCGGGTCGTCGGCGGAGGGTCCGCTGAAGGCATCGGCGGTCGAGTGGTCGTAGCGCGCTTCGACCTTGAGGATGAGCTGCGGGTGCGGCCGGTACTCGAACGTGAGCGTCCCCTCCCACAAGGACTGGGCGAAACCCGTGATGCCATTGTCGGGGTCGTGGAAGTACTCGGCGCGGAGGGCGATGGCGGAGGAGGGAGCCGAAGAAGAGGAAGATGAAGAAGGAGGATTGCTTAGAAGGTACCTGAGCCAGATCGAAGCGCCCTGCCAGCTGGCCGCGTCGGCCTGCGGGCGCGCCTGCCGGCCGAGATCGAGGCTCGCGGCCGCATTCACTTTCTCAGAAATCGTCCACGTCCCCACGAAATCGACGAACGATCGCCAGTGGCTCGAGTCGTCCGGGAGCTCGGGCCCGAAGAACGTGTTCACGCTGAAACCGACCGCGTCCTTCGCGTACGCGACCTGCGTCCCGAAGGCCTTCCCCGAGTTGTTGTCCTCGATGACCTGCCAGCCGTTCATCAGCCAGAGCTGGCCCGACCAGTGGTCGTCGAAGCTCGTCGCGACCTTGAGGCCGGTCGAGTAGTAGGGCGAGAACTCGCCCATCCAGCCGCGCGTGTAGTTCGGGTTGTCCTTCGAGAAGAACGTCTCGTATCCGATGTGACTCGGCTGGATGCCGGCCTCGAAGAGAATGCCCCGGCCGACGTTCAGGTTGTACGAGACGGACGCCTGGTAGATGTACCTCACGTTGTCGGGGTGCAGCTCCCCCGCGTGAACGACGTCCGTCCCGGTCCCGGCGACGGCGATCACGTGGAATCCGACGGGCTTGGGATCGAGGGACACGTCGAGGGCCGCGAGGTTGAGACCGAGCTCGTTCGCCTTGGCCGCGCTCGTGCCCGTCCCCGGCTCGAAGTTGGCGTGGTCGAACGGCCGATTCGGGTTCCACGAGGCGTAGACGTCGACGAGTCCGTGCAGCTGGATTGCGGCTGCAGCGGAGGTCGAGGCTGCCTGCGTCGCCGGCGGCGGGGCCTGGGCCTTTGCCGTCTGGCCTTCGAGGATCAAGACGGTCACGATCGTCGCGGCGACGATCGCCCGGTCGCGACGGCCGTCCGCCCGTGTTCTTTGAAGAGAATCGCTTCTTTGAACTTCGCCGTCCGGGTCCGGCCCTTCGTCGATGCGGACCTTGGGGAGAGCGATCTGCCCGAGCGCATGTGCGAAGAAGTACAGGTAGCCCGCAAAGCCGGTGATTGCGAAGACGAGGCGAATCGCGCCCTCGTATCGAACGGCAATGAGCGCTCCGGCACAAAGGCAGACGAGTGAGGAGGTTACGAGGCCCAGGAACCACCCGATCGAGCGCGGGCGGCGGGAATCGGCGGCTTTCTTCACGCGGGGAATCTGCTCCACGGAAGCGAAGGAAGTCCGGAGAAAGACCTAAAGAAGTTCTGAAGGTAGACTCTGCGCGCGCCGCGATGACCGAGCCCAGCAAGATCACCCAGGTCCTTCTGGGGAAGCCTCGCGACGTGAAAGACCCGAACGTCTTCCACCGGGTCTCGCTCGTCGCCTTCCTCGCCTGGGTCGGCCTCGGCGCCGACGGGCTTTCGTCCTCGGCTTACGGTCCCGACGAGGCCTTCCGGGCGCTCGGGACGCACCGTTCGCTCGCGATCGTCCTCGTCGCGATGACGGCGGTCACGATCGCCGTCATCTCGATCGCCTACTCGAACCTCATCCAGCATTTCCCGGGCGGAGGCGGCGGCTACCTCGTCGCGACGAAGCTCCTCGGGAACAAGGTGGGCGTCGTCTCAGGCTGCGCGCTCCTCGTCGACTACGTCCTCACGATCAGCGTGTCCGTCGCGTCGGCGTGCGACCAGATCTGGAACTTTCTCCCTCCGTTCCTGGTGCACTACAAGGTGGGCGCCGAGGTGGGGGTCCTCCTCGTTCTGATCGTCCTGAACCTCAGGGGGGTCAAGGAGTCCGTGACGATTCTCGCGCCGATCTTCCTCGTCTTCATCGGCACGCACGCGTTCGCGATCCTCTACTCGTTCGCGATCCACCTCGGCGGCCTTCCCGAGGTGTTCTCGGGCGCCGCCCGCGACTACCACGCCGCGAAGGCCACGCTCGGCTTCTGGCCGCTCACCTTCATCCTCCTGAAGGCGTACTCGATGGGCGGCGGCACGTACACCGGCATCGAGGCGGTCTCGAACGGCGTCACGATGCTGCGCGAGCCGCGCGTCAAGACCGGCAAGAGGACGATGTTCCTCATGGCCGCCTCGCTCGCGTTCACGGCGGGCGGCATTCTCTTCGGGTATCTCCTCGTCGGGGCGCGGATGCAGCAGGGGAAGACGATGAACTTCGTCCTCTTCGACACGCTCTTCGGGCACTGGAGGGTCGGAAACCTCGCGGTCGGGACGGCGCTCGTTCTCACGCTCCTCGTCGCCGAAGCGGCGCTCCTCTTCGTCGCGGCGCAGACCGGGTTCCTGGACGGCCCGCGCGTCCTCGGGAACATGGCCGTCGACTCGTGGATGCCGCACCGTTTCTCGCAGCTCTCGGATCGCCTCGTGACGCAGAACGGCGTCTTCCTCATGGGCCTCGCGGCGATCGCGGCGCTCCTCTACACGCGCGGCGACATCACGATGCTCGTCGTCATGTACTCGATCAACGTCTTCCTGACGTTTTCGCTCACGGAGCTCGGGATGTCGCGCCACTGGATCGTGGACCGGCACAAGGAGCCGCGCTGGAAGAGCCAGCTCGCGATCCACGGGACGGGCCTCGTCCTCTGCCTGACGATCCTGTGCATCACGCTCTACGAGAAGTTCGCCGAGGGCGGCTGGATGACGGCGGCCGTGACGAGCGCGACGATCGCCGTCTGCTTCCTGATCCGGCGGCACTACGCGAACGTGTCCGAGGACCTCAAACGCCTCGACGACATCCTCGTCCCCGTGGCTCCCGTGCCCGTCGCCGACGACTGCGTCGCCGCGCTGGACCACAGGCTCCCGACGGCGGTCCTGACGGTGGACCGCTTCTCGGGCTACGGCCTCCACCAGATCCTGAGCATCCACATGCTCTTCCCGAACTACTACAAGAACTTCATCTTCGTCTCCGTCGCCGTGGTGGACTCGGGCAACTTCAAGGGAAGCGAAGAGGTCGGACACCTCGAGGCCGCGACGCGCGAGAACCTCGAGAAATACGTGGCCTGGTGCCGCGCGAAGGGGCTGAGCGCCGGCTACCGGATGGCGATCGCGACGGAGACGGTCGAAGAGGTCGTGAAGATCTGCAAGGAGATCCGCGAGGAATTCCCGCGGTCGGTCGTCTTCAGCGGCAAGCTCGTTTTCAAGAAGGAGCAGTGGTACCACCGCCTTCTGCACAACGAGACCGCGATGGCGATCCAGCGCCGCCTCCAGTTCGAAGGCGTGCAGGCGATCGTCCTGCCGGTCCGCGCGGCGGTCTGACCTAGAGGGGCTCCGCGACGAACCGGTAGCCCACCCACGGCTCCGTGACGATGTAGCGCGGGCGGGCAGGGTCGGGCTCGATCTTCTTGCGGAGCGAGCCGACGTGGACGCGGACGGCGTCGGGCGTCGTGCCGGGGGCCCCGTGCCAGACGCGGCCGATGATCTGACGGATCGTGACCGGCTTTCCCGCGTGCGAGGCGAGAAGATCGAGGATCGCGAGCTCGGTCGGAGTGAGGCGGACCTCGCGGCCCTCGACCGTGACACGCCGCCGTTCCCGGTCCAGCGTGAGGCCCGGGAACTCGAGGGTCTCCGTCGCGCTCTCGTCCGCATGGCGCCGCAGCTGGGCCCTCACGCGCGCGAGGAGCTCGGGCACCGAAAACGGCTTCACGACGTAGTCGTCGGCGCCGAGGTCGAGCGCGCGGATCTTGTCCGCCTCTCCGCCGCGCACGGAGAGCACGAGGATCGGCGTCTTGCCCGCCTTGCGGACCCTCCCGATGAGCTCGAAGCCGTCCGCGACGGGCATCGCGAGGTCGGTGAGGACGAGGTCGGGCTCGCGCTCCGCGGCGAGCCGGGCGCCCTCCTCGCCGTCGGACGCTTCGAGCGTCTCGTAGCCGGCGGCCGCGAGCTCGGCCGCGAGCCCGCGCCGGATGGAAGGGTCGTCGTCGACGACGAGGACGGTGCCGAGAGCGCGTGTCATGCGGACGCCTCCGGTGCGGCGGGCAGGTCGAGGCGCGCGATCGTCCCGCCGCCGGGCCGGTCGAGGAGTGCCACGGACCCGCCCATCGCGCGCGCGAGCGATGCGCAGATCACGAGACCGAGGCCCGCGCGTCCCGCCTCGGCGGGTGTGGCGCCCGACGAGGCGGCCCGCTTCACGTCTGCGGGGACGCCCGCGCCGCGGTCGCGGACGTCGAGGCGGACGCGCCGCGCGTCCGTCGGGTGGGGCCCGGCGGCGAGCTCGAGCGCCGCGGGGGCCGGGGCGGCGCGCGAGGCGTTCTCGAGGAGGTTCGCGAGGATCTCGACGGCGAGCGCGGGGTCCGCGAGCGCGTCGGGGGTCTCCGGGGCTACGGTGACGTCCACGGTGCGTCCGGCGAGGTCGAGCGGCAGCGCCTCGAGAGTCGCCCGGAAGAGGTCCGCCGGCGGGGAGGGCTCGGGGTGCGGCACGTACGTTCCCGCGTCGAGGCGCGCCATCGCGAGGAGGTTGTCGATCCGGCGCGAGAGGCGCTCGGTCTCGACGGAGACCTCGTCGACGTCCGCGGAGGCCCCCACGGTCCGGCGCAGCCGCTCGAGGCCGAGACGGATCGCGGTGATCGGCGTCCGCAGGTCGTGAGAGACCGCCCGGAGGAGCGACGTCTTGAGCGAATCGCTCTCGCGCAGCGCCTCGAGGTGCGTGCGCTCGGCGAGGAACGTCTCGCGTTCGACGGCGAGGGCGACGAGCCGGCCGACGGACGCGAGCGCGTGGCGGTCCGCACGCGTCCCGCGGACGAGGAGGACGCCGCTCGAACGCCCCCCGAGCGCGAGCGGCAGGTACGCGTCCCGTGCGCCGTCGGCCGCGGGGACCTCGACGGTCTCGCCGCTCCGCCCGGCGCTCTCGAGGAGTGGATCCGGCATCTCGAGGCGGTGGTCGCCGGTCGCGACGACGACTTCTTCCCGGCCGGAGGCTCCCGGGAAGAGGACGAGGGCGCCGCCGAGCGCGCCGATGGACCGCAGGGCGCGCCCCGCGGCCTCGCCGAGCGCGCCGACGCGGTTCGTGGCGGCGAAGAGGTCGACGGAAAGCTCGTAGAGAGCTTCCATCTCGTTGCGCCGCGCTTCGGCCTCCTCGGCGCGGCGCTGTTCGCGCGCGACGAGGCGGCTCACGAGAGACGACGTCAGGAGGAAGACGGCCAGCGCGACCCAGTTGGCCGGGTCCGCGATCGTGAACGTCCCGACCGGCGGGAGGAAGAAGTAGTTGTAGCAGGCCGTCGCCGTGAGGGACGCCGCGGCCGACGCCGCGAGCCCGGACCCCGCCGCGGCGAAGAGGACGACGACGAGGTACACGAAGCCGACGGCCGTTGCGTTCGCGCCGAACGCGAGGCCGAGGGCCGTCGCGCCCGCGACTCCGAGGAGCGCGAGGACGATCCCGGCGAGGCGCCTACCCGTGGATGTTGTGGCCGTGAACGGCCTCCGCGGCTTCGTGCAGCGCCTCCGAGAGCGTCGGGTGCGCGTGGATCGTGCGGATCATCTCCTCGGTCGTGGCCTCGAGGCGGAGCATCGCGCCGCCCTCGACGATGAGCTCGGTCGCGTGCGGCCCGACGATGTGGACGCCGAGGATCTCGTCGTACTTCGCGTCCGAGACGATCTTGACGAAGCCCTCCGGCGACGGCTCCATCGCCGTCTTCGCGAGGACGCCGAACGGGAACTTGCCCGTCTTCACGGCGTAGCCGCGCTCCTTGGCCTTCGCCTCCGTGAGCCCGATGGACGCGACCTCGGGGTCGCAGTACGTGCAGCCCGGCACCTGGTCGCGGTTGACGGGCACCGTGGGGGCGCCCGCCATCGTCTCGGCCGCGACGATGCCCTCGGCGGACGCGACGTGCGCGAGCCAGATCGTCGGGGTCGCGTCGCCGATCGCCCAGACGCCCGGGACGTTCGTGCGCTGGTTCCGGTCGACCTTCACGTAGCCGCGCTCAAGCGCGACGCCGAGCGCCTCGAGGCCGAGACCCTCCGTGACCGGCTTGCGCCCGACCGCGAGAAGCACCTTCTCGACGGACCACGAGACCGGCCCGCCGTCCGGGCCCTTCGCCGTGACCGTCACGGAGCCGTCCCCGTTCGGCGTCACCGACTCGACGCCCGTCTTCACGTGGACCTCGATGTGTTTCTTCCGGAACGCCTTCTCGACTTCCTTCGAGATCTCCTCGTCCTCGACGGGGAGGATGCGCGGGAGGACCTCGACGAGCACCGTCTTCGTCCCGTAGCGCGCGAAGCACGACGCGAACTCGGCGCCGACGGCGCCGGAGCCGATCACGAGGAGCGACTTCGGGATCGACGTGGACTTCAGGATGTGGTCGGAGTTCAGGATCGAGACGCCGTCGGCCTTGAGGTGAGGAAGGTCCCGCGGAACGGAGCCCGTGGCGATCAGCACGTTCTTCGTCTCGAGGACCGTCTCGCCGGCCTCGCCGAGGAC
>DATKLW010000090.1:0-11300 GCA_035542215.1 Thermoanaerobaculia bacterium
CCCCGGTCGGACCTCGAGGCGGTTCTCTTCGAGCTCGTGTCGAACGCGGCGGACGCGACCTCGCCTGCGGGCCGCATCACGATCCGGGTCCGGGATGAGACGCTCCAGGCGGCGCCGGCCGGCGCCTCCCGGGACCTGCCCTCCGGCCGTTACTCGATCCTCGACGTCGAGGACGACGGGCGGGGAGTCGCCGGGGACGTTCTGCCGCACATCTTCGAGCCGTTCTATTCGTCCCGGCCCGGCCACGAAGGCCGCGGGCTCGGGTTGTCCGTCGTCCACGGCATCGTGGCGAAATGCGGGGGCGCGGTCCTCGTGGACACGGAGCCGGGCGCCGGCACCCGGGTTCGCGTGTACCTGCCTCAGAGCGCGGTCAGCGCCGCGTAGGTCTCCGGCCGCCGGTCGCGGAAGAATTGCCAGGTGCGGCGGACTTCCTCGATCAGGTCGAGGTCGCACGTCGCGACGACGAGCTCGTCGCGGTTTTCGCTTCCGGTCGCGAGGAAGTTGCCGCGCGGGTCGACGACGTAGGACGAGCCGTAGAAACGGCCGATGTTCCAGGGCGCCTCGGTCCCGACGCGGTTCGACGCGGCGACGAAGTAGCCGTTCGCGACCGCATGCGCCGGCTGCTCGAGCTTCCAGAGGTACTGCGAGAGTCCCGCGACCGTCGCGGACGGGTTGAACACGATCTCGGCGCCGTTCAGCCCGAGCGCGCGCGCGCCCTCGGGGAAATGGCGGTCGTAGCAGATGTAGACGCCGACCTTCGCGTAGCGCGTCTGGAAGACGGGGTACCCGAGGTTCCCCGGCTTGAAGAAGTATTTCTCCCAGAAGCCCGACGTGTGGGGGATGTGGTTCTTGCGGTACTTGCCGAGATATGTGCCGTCGGCGTCGTAGACGGCGGCGGTGTTGTAGTAGACGCCCGCGTCCTCGCGCTCGTAGACCGGCACGACGACGGCCATCCGGTGCTTCTTCGCGGCCTTCGCGACCGCCTCGGTCGTCGGCCCGGGCACGGGCTCGGCGGCGTCGTACCACTTCGCGTCCTGCGACGGACAGAAGTACGGGCCGTTGAAGATCTCCTGGAGTCCGAGGATCTGGACGCCCTTCTTCCCGGCTTCGGCGATCAGCTTCAGATGCACGTCCATCGCGGCTTTCTGGACGCGGGCCAGCGGCGCCTTCGGGTCGGAGATCGGATTGTGCGTCTGGATCAGCCCGACCGTTACCTTTCTCATTCCCGCCGCCCTTTCTTCTCTTCACCTTCTAAGAAAATCTTCTTCTCCTAGAACCATCTCTCGATGACGACCTTCTGATCCGTGTAGAAGGCGATCCCGTCGCGCCCGTGCGCCTTCACGTCCCCGAAGAAGCTCTCCTTGGAGCCTCCAAACGGGAAGTACGACATCGGCGCCGCGACGCCGACGTTCACGCCGACCATCGAGGGCGGCGCCTGCGACGCGAACGTCCGCGCGGACTTGCCGCTGGCCGTGAAGATGGACGTCGCGTTCGCCTGCGGGTGGTCGTGGAGGAGCGCGAGCGCGCCCGCGAGGTCCGGGACGTTCATGAGGGAGAGGACGGGGCCGAAGATCTCTTCGCGCCCGACCGCGGACTTCGGCGAGACCCGGTCGAAGACCGTCGGCCCGAGGAAGAAGCCGTTCTCGCGGCCCTTCACGGTGAGGCCGCGCCCGTCGAGGACGAGCTCGGCGCCCTCGGCGAGCCCCTTCTCGACGTACGAGAGGATCCGCGCCCGCGCGGCCTCGCGGATCACGGGGCCCATCGTGACGCCGGGCTCGAGGCCGTCGCCGACCCTGATCGCCTTCGCGGCCGCGACGAGCCGCTCGCGGACGGCCGCGTGGTGCGACGGACCGCCCACGGTCACGACGATCGAACCCGCGAGGCAGCGCTCGCCCGCGCATCCGTAGCACGACTCCGAGACGATCCCGATCGACTTGTCGAGGTCGGCGTCGGCCATCACGACGATGAAGTTCTTGGCGCCCCCGAGAGCCTGCACGCGTTTGCCCGCGTTCGCGGCCGTCCGGTAGACGTGCTTCGCGACGGGAGTCGAGCCCACGAACGACACGCCCTTCACGTCCGGGTGCTCGCAGAGCCCGTTCACGACGTCCACGCCGCCGTTCACGAGGTTCACGACGCCCGGGGGGACGCATTCGGAGAGCAGCTCGTGCATGCGTTTCTGCGAAAGCGGGACGAGCTCGGACGGCTTGACGACGAACGTGTTGCCGGTCGCGACGGCGAAGGGCAGGAACCACAGCGGGACCATCGCGGGGAAGTTGAAAGGCGCGATCGCCCCGAAGACGCCCATCGGCTGGCGGTGGACGTCGCAGTCGATTCCGCGCGAGATGTCCTCGAGGCCGTAGCCCATCATCATGGACGGCATCCCGCACGCGACCTCGACGGCCTCGATCCCGCGGCGCACGGAGCCGCGCGACTCGTCCAGCGTCTTGCCGTGCTCGGTCGTCACGATGCGGGCGAGCTCGTCGAAGTGCTCCTCGAGCCGGTTCTTGAACGCGAACATCGCCCGGGCGCGCTCCGCGACGGGCGTCGCCTTCCAGGCAGGGAAAGCGGACTTCGCGGCGGCGACGGCGGCGTCCACGTCGGCGCGCGTCCCGAGCGGGGATCTCGCGATGACGGCGCCCGTCGCGGGGTTGTAGACGTCGACGTGCACCGTCGCGCGCGAGTCGACCCACCGGCCGCCGACGAAATCGCGAAGCCGGGGGGCGCCCGTCGAGTCCGAAACCGCGGAGGCCGTTCTGTCTGCTGCCGTCGTGACGTCGGGAGCCATGGGGTACCTCCTCCTCAGGGGAAGGGGCATTCTACGCGGCGCGGAGACCGGATCTCAGGCGGCTGCGCGCCTCGTCAGGGCTTCTTCAGCCATCTCGAGAAGCTCTCCTGCAGCTCCCGGGTCCCGGTCCCGAGTGCGGCGGCCAGCGCGTTCAGGTCGCCGGCGCCTCCACGCGAGACGGAGGCGAGAAAGCCGCGGAAGGCGGCGGCGCGCGCCGGCTCGGCGAGGCACCAGCGGACGAGCATCGCGCTCGCGGTCGCGGCGTCGGCGCGCGCGCCGGGGTTGGCGAAGAGGCGCGAGTCGGTCGCGGCGACCGCCGAAAGCGGGGCAACGTGCCCCGCCCGGGCCCGCGCGAGCCACTCGTCCGCCGTTACGCGCGGCCCCCTCTTCTCGACCGCGGTGGCCGGGGCGGCTCGCCGCACCTCGAAGAGGTCGATCGTGTCCGGCACGAGGCGCCCGGCCGCGTCGACCTCGCACCATGCGAGGTCCGTCGCGAGTCCCTCGTCCAGCCAGCCGGGGAGCGTGGGGCCGAGGGCCATCTGTGCGAGGAGGCGCGTGAGACCGTGGACGAGCGCGACGCGGGTCTCGGAGACGATCTGTCCCGCGGGGAACGCGGCGAGCCCGGCTCCGGCGTGGCCCAGCGTTCCGACGACCGGGTAGCCGTCGGCCGCTGCGAAGGCGCGGTAACGCACGTCGCTCGCGAAGATCACGACGGCCTGGCCCGGGCCGGGCGCCGCGGGAAGGGAATATCGGGCGGAGAAAGCCTCCGGAAGGTGGGAGGCGACGGCGCCGAGGCCGTTCAGCTCTCCGGATGCGACGTCCGTCAGGAGTCTCCAGGGCCCGAGGACCGTTTCCCGGCCCAACGGGCGCATGGCGTCCCGCGCCTTCGCGAGGCGGGCCACGTCTGCCGATCCGGCCTCGGGCGCCGGCGCGGCCGGAGAGGCGAGGACTCCGACCATGGCGAGGATCGGGGAAAGGAGAGTCATCGTCATCAGCGTAAGGGAGTGAAGGCTCAAATCCAAAAACCCCGGCCAAATGTGATCTAAATGAATCAATTTATACTGTTTATTGAGTTTCAGATGCCGGCCCTGGGGATAGGGATTTTCTTGTTGACACACTGACCCTTGTGCGAGAATTCCCGCCAGGTTCATTTGGGAGCACCTGCGGTGTAGCGGGCGAAGCTCCTTTGGAGAGGTTCTCATGGCGGCATGGGACCCCACGGACGGCATGCAGCCCGCGCTCGCGGGGGGTGGCAGCCTGTCCGAGGCGGCCGTCCTTCGCGCCGTTCTCTCCGACGAGCTTCCGGCGAATGACGACGTCGCCTCCGAGGCGGCGGGCACGACTCCCGGCGAGTGGGACTGGAACGCGCTGAACAACGTGCTGCGTCCGAAGCTCGTGAGCCTCGCGATGCGGAAGTACCGCTTCAGCCGCGAGGAAGCGGAAGACGCGGTGCAGACGGTCTACATGCGCGTCCTCGCGCGCGACCCGCGCGTGAAGGACCCGATCGGCTACGTGAAGATCGCGTTCCTCAACACCTGCCTGAACATCGCGGTGTCGAAGGAGCGGCGCGTCGAGCAGATGCCCGAGAACATGGACGTCGCCGACCCGTCCTGCGAGAAGGTCACGGCCCGGCTCGAGGCCGTGCGCATGGTCAACAAGGCGATCCGCAGCGCGGGGCCGCGGTGCAAGCGCATCGTGCGTCTCTATTTCGGCCAGGAGTACAGCCTCGCCGAGATGACGAAGGCGACGGGCTACTCGCAGAAGACCGTGTGGAAGAGGATCTGGGGCTGCCTCGACAAGATGCGCAAGGTGCTCGCGTGAGCGCGAACCCGACCCTCTCCGCCTGCCCCGAGCACTGGCAGCTCTTCGAGCTCGTGACCGAGGGCTCGACGGAGCTGAACGCGCACGTCAAGGCGCACGTCGAGACGGGCTGCGCGTCCTGCAACGGCAAGCTGTCGGACATCCACACGCTCGAGCGCGCCCGCGTCATGAAGGACGAGTTCGACGCGTTCTTCGACGAGCTGCCGTCGGACGACGCGCCCGCCGACGAGCGCGAGAAGTTCCTCTCGCAGTTCAAGCGCAGGAACCGCCCCGCCGACCGCCTCGGGCGCCTCTCGTTCGACGGCCGCGAGATCGCGGCCGGGATCGTGAAGCTCGCGGGCGAGCAGGGAATCGAGGCCGCGCAGGCCCGGCTCGGCGAGATCGAGGCCGACCCCGCCCGCGGCTACGCCCTGCTGTACACGGCCCAGCTCGCGATGCCGAAGGTCGCGAGCAGCCCGGCTCTCTACGTCGAGCTCGCGAAGGCGCTCGCGGCGGCCTCGCGCAGCCTGCCGTTCCTCCGGGATCGCGGCCCGGCGCAGCCCGTCTGCCGCGAGCAGGTCATGGGTGAGGCGCAGCTCCTGGAGTCCGGCGCCCTCAACATGCTCGGACGGTGCGATGAGGCCGTCGAGTCAGCCTGTCGTGCGCGGAAGAGCTTCATCGAAGCAGGCGAGGACTCTTTCGCCCTGGCTCTCGCCGATTACTTTGAAGGCTCCGCCGAGAGCTACCGCGGAAACGGTGCCGGCGCGTGGAAGAGCCTTCGACGTGCATTGGACGAGTTCCACCTCTACGGGCAGCAGAACTGGGCCGGAAGGACCGAGGCTTCGCTTGGAACGCTTCTCCTTAACAGGAACAGGAACGAGTCGGCGCTCGTCTTCTTTGATGCGGCGCTCGCCGACCTGCATCCCGTCCAGGATGAAGTCGTTTACGCGATTACTCTCTCGAACCGAGCGTTCTCGCTCCTTCTCCTCAAGCAGCTCGAGCGGTCGAAAGCCACGTATGCGAAGGCGCTCGGCTTTGCGCGCCGTCTTGAGATGACGACGGTTCTGTTCTCCATCCGGTACGGGCTCGCCCTGATCGACCTTTCCAAGGGGCAGACCTTCAAAGCGTTCCATGCGTTCGAAAAGATCGCGGCGGATGCGCGTGCGGCGAACCTGCCCCAGCGCCTCCTTTCTGCGGAGCTTCGCGTCGCCGAGTGCCTCGGGCGCCTCGGTCAGCGCGAGGAAATGCTCACACGGGTTCGCGCACTTCGGCGCGAGATCCCGGACGTCGCCGTCGAATTCGAGGCGCCTCTCCGGGAGCTCTTCGCCCAGGCCGACGAGGCCGACCTCTCCAGCGAGCTGGTCGCTCACGTTGTCGAGTACCTCGAGGCCCGCGACCGCGGCGTTCAAAAGGGGTACAAGCCGTTCAAGCTGGTGGCGAACGGCAACTGATCGTTCTCTAGACAACGTTCATCAGTCAGGGGGCGGGGTGCCATGAACCGGGTACCTCAAAAAAATCTTTTCGAGAGGGGGGTCAAAGGTGTGCCCCTCTCTGTCCGTATATATAGCCCACGGTTAGAGGACCCCAGAATCATCCAAGACTTGGCACGCGGCGCGGGCCGCGACTAGGAGGACAAATGTTCGACTTCCTTTGTTTCTGTCTCAAGTGCATCGGATCGACCCCGATCGTCGGCTGAGTTCCTAACCCACTTTCGCCCATTTTGACTGGTTAAACCAGCCTTGTGATAGGTGTGTTCGCGCGTGCAAACGCGCGATTTGGTGTTTCTGACGGGGCTCACGCGTAAGACGCGACGCCGTTTCCGAACGACCAGTTCTCCTTCGGAACCTCGACGAGGCTGATGAGGACGTCCTCCTTCCGGAGCCCGGGGTTCTTCGAGAGGTTCTCCGCGATCCGGGCGTAGAACGCCTTCTTCATGTCGAGGGTGCGGCCCTGGTTCAGGGTGACCTCGATGAAGACGACGTCGTCCGTGCGGCGGATGCCGAGGTAGCCCTCGTCGTAGACGAGGCCGTCGGCCGGGAGCTCGGTCACGACCTGGAACTTGTCGTTCGCCGGGACGTTGATCGTGGCGAGCATCGCCTCGAAGACGCCGTCGGAAATGGCCTTGCGGTACGCGGGCGGCTTTCCTTCGCGGAGAGAGATGTGGACGAGCGGCATGGGGGCCTCCTCGCCCCGGACGTTACCGCGTCCCAGGCTGGACCGCGTCTCAGGATCGAGGGAACGCCCCGGAGCCCGTCTCGACGAGGCGGTGCCCGGCCAGCGTGAGCGCCGCGATCGCCTGCTTGGCGTGGATCCTCTTGACCATCACGTAGTCCGTGTCGAACGACGAGAGCGCGAATAGACTGACGGCCGCCTCGGCGAGCGGCTTGGCGACGGACGCGAGGACGCCGATCGCGTCGAGTGGAAACGGGCCGTGGAGCCTCAGGAGGGCCCAGCCGCGGTCGATCTGGAGCTCGACGCCGTCGGCGTCGGCGGGGATCCGGCGCTCCTCGCAGACGATCGACAGCTCGTCGACGGTGCGGATGATGGACGTGAAGGCCCTCCCGGCCCATGCGGGCAGGGCGGCCTTCGCGGGCAGGCGGCAGATCGCGTAGGTTCCGGGGACGACGGAGAACTTGAGGCCGGTCATCACGGCCCCATCGTAGAGCTTCAGGGCTCCGGGCGCATCTTCGCGACGGGGTCAGGCGTCGGGAGTCGCCTCGGGCGGCCTCGGCCCCATGTGGTGCTTGATGATCTCGCCCTCGGCGATGTAGATCGTCTCCTCGCCGATGTTCGTCGCGAGGTCGCCGACGCGCTCGAGGTTCTTCGAGATTCCGATGATCTCGAGGCAGGCCGTGATGAGCCCGGGGTTCTCGGCCATGTACGTGAGGAGCTCGCGGATGATCGACTTGTTCTTCTCGTCGAGGAGGTCGTCGCGCTTGCAGACGGCGAGCGCGAGGGCCGCGTCGCGGCGCACGAAGGCGTCGAGCGAGTCCTGCAGCATGCCGCGCGCGATCTCGGCCATGTAGGGGATGTCGATCCAGGGCTTGAACGGCCGCGTCTTCGACATCCGCTCGGCCGCCTCCGCGATGTTCACGGCGTGGTCCCCGATGCGCTCGAGATCCGCGTTGATCTTGAGCGCCGAGACGAGAAGGCGGAGGTCGCCCGCGACAGGCTGCTGGGTCGCGAGGAGGTCGATGGCGCCCTCGTCGATCTTGACCTCGAGCTGGTCGATCGCCTTGTCGCCCTCGATCACGGCGCGCGCCTTCGCCGCGTCGCCCTCGACGAGCGCCTCGATCGCGGCCGCGATCTGGCTCTCGGCCTGGGCGCCCATCGTGATGAGCTGCCGGCGCAGCGTCTCGAGACGCTCGGAGAAGTGTTCTTTCATGTCGTCTCCTCGAGGACGGGGGCTTCGCGCGGCGTGGACGCGGGGAGCGAAACGGTGAAACGGCTGCCCTTGCCGGGCTCGGATTCCACGCGGATGGACCCGCCGTGGAGGATCAGGATGTGCTTGACGATCGCGAGGCCGAGGCCCGTGCCGGGGACGGATTTCGCGCGCGACGGGTCGACGCGGTAGAAGCGCTGGAAGATCCGCCCTTGCTCCGACCGGGCGATCCCGATCCCGCGGTCCACGACGTGGACGACGCAGCTCGAGAGGCCGTCGTGCGTCTCGGTGCCGCCCTCGGCGAGGACGTCCACGCGGGCCCCGGCGCGGGAGAACTTCACGGCGTTGTCGACGAGATTCCGGAAGACCTGCGCGAGCCGGCGCCGGTCGCCGGACACGGCGAGGCCGTCCGGGGCCTCGACGGACACGGTCACGTGGCGCGCGTCGGCGGCGGACTGCAGGTCGCGCACCACGGACAGGAGGAGCGGCTTCATCGAGATTCGCTCCGGCTGGAGCAGGACGGCGCCGGACTCGATCTGCGAGAGGTCCGTCAGGTCGGAGACGAGCGCTTCCATCTCGGACGACTGGCGCTCGAGGATGCCGAGGAGGCGCGCGATGTCGGGCGGCAGGGCGTCCTCGCCGGCGAGGGTCTCGACGGCGGCGCGGATCGCCGCGATCGGCGTCCGGAGCTCGTGGGAGACGTCCGACACGAAGCGCCTGCGCATCGTGTCCGTGTGCTCGCGCTCCGTGACGTCGCGGACGACGCCGATCGCCGCGGGCTCGCCGTCCGCGTCGCGATGGGGAACGGAGCGGACGGTCACCTCGAGGACCTGCTCGGGCTTCAGCTCGCCCCCGAACCTGAGAACGGCCGACTTCGGAGCCCCCTCGTTCGAGCGGTCCGCGACTCCCGCCTCGAAGAGCCGGAGCGCGTCGGGATGGCGGACGAGGTCGACGAGCGCGGCGCGCGGCGCGCCCGCTGGGACGTGGAAAAGAGAGAGCGCCGACGGGTTCGCGTCGAGGAGGGCGAGGCCCCGGTCCACGACGAGGAGACCCGCGGGAACCTGCTCGAAGACGGTTCGGGCGAGGAGACGGGCCTTCTCGCTGCCCTCGCGCTCGGCCGCGACGAGGCGCGCGAAGCGCGCGAGCGCAACGAAGACCTCCTGCGTCTCCTCCGAGCCGCCCGACGGGGGCGCCGGGTGCCGGCCGGCCGCGGCCTCCGCGACGCCGGCGCGCACGCGCTCGAGGTCCCGCGCGTGGCGCTGGCGCATGAAGGTCACGACGACGGCGACCCCGAGGCCGGCGAGAAGCGAGATCTGGAAGAGGGTCTGGCGGAACGGTGCTTCGAGGGCGTCGAGGTCGTTCTGGCTGACGGCGAGGCGGACGTACCCGGCGGGGTTCGAGGCGTCCCCGACGCGCCGGGCGACGTAGACGAACGGCTCGAGGATCGTGACGGATGTCCGGGCGCCGAACCCCACGCCCGCGGCGCGCGCCGCGATGACCTCGGGGCGCGACGCGTGATTTTCGACGCGCTCGATCCGGTCGGGGAGGACCTCGCTGTCGGCGATCACCGTTCCGTCCGCCTCGATGAGGGTGACGCGCGCCCCGGCCTGGCGGGCGGCAAGGCCCACGCGGTCCGGCGAGGCGGATCGCGCCTTGAGGTCCGCCTCGAACTCGGGCGCGAGGCGCTCGAGCCTCAGGACGAGGTCGCGGCGGCTGCGCTCGCGCACGGCGCCGTCGAGGACGCGCCCGAGGACGAGGGCGAAGAGGACGCCCAGGACGAGGCCGGCGAGCGCGGGCAACGCCGCGCGGCGAATGACGCGGTTCATTTCGCGAACTTGTATCCCACGCCGACGACCGTCTCGATGACGTCCTCGCCGATTTTCCTGCGCAGGGAGCGGATGTGAACGTCGACGGTGCGCGTCTCGATGTCGGCCGCGTAGTCCCACAGGCGCGACAGGATCGACTCCCGGGAGACGACGCGGCCGCCGCTCCGGATCAGGAGCCAGAGGAGGTCGAACTCCTTCTTCGTGAGGTGCACGAGCTCACCGCGGACCTCCACGGTGTGCCGTGCCCGATCGATCCGGAGCCTCCCGTCCTCGAAGACGTCGTCGGGCGATTCCGGAGAAGAAGCGCGGCGCAGGTGCGCCGCGATGCGGGCGAGGAGCTCCTTCATCGAGAAGGGCTTCGTGACGTAGTCGTCGGCCCCGAGCTCGAATCCGAGCAGCTTGTCGCGCTCCTCGGCGCGCGCCGTCAGCATGACGATCGGGATGCGGCGCGTCTCTTCGTGCTTCTTGAGCTCGCGGCAGATCGTGAGGCCGTCGACGTCCGGGAGGTTCAGGTCGAGAACGACGAGGTCCGGCGGGTGGACGAGCAGCTCGTCCATCGCGACGAGGCCTCCCCCGAAGCGGTCCACGTCGTACCGGCCGTCCTTCTTGAGGTTGTAGGTGAGCGTGAACGCGAGATCGTCGTCGTCCTCGACGACGGCGATCCGGTGGCGGGCCGGCCCGTGGACGGCGGCGTTCTCGCGCGCGGGCGCAGGGCGGGCGGTCATCCGAACCTCCCCGTGATGTAGTCCTCCGTCGTCTTCTGCCTCGGCTTCGTGAAGATCGACTCCGTCTTGTCGAACTCGATGAGCCTGCCGAGCATGAAGAAGGCCGTCTCGTCCGAGACGCGCGCCGCCTGCTGCATGTTGTGCGTCACGATGACGATCGTATAGCGTTCCTTGAGCGCGAAGATGAGCTCCTCGACCTTTCCGGTCGCGATCGGGTCGAGGGCCGAGCAGGGCTCGTCCATGAGAAGGACCTCGGGCTCGACGGCAAGGGCCCGCGCGATGCAGAGCCGCTGCTGCTGGCCGCCGGAGAGCCCGAGCGCCGACGTCTTCAGCCGGTCCTTGACCTCGTCCCAGAGCGCGGCCCTGACGAGCGCGGATTCGACGCTTTCGACGAGCTCCGAGCCGCCGCGGGCTCCGTTGATCCTGAGGCCGTAGGCGACGTTGTCGAAGATCGACTTCGGGAACGGATTGGACTTCTGGAAGACCATCCCGACCCTGCGCCGCAGGTCCACGACGTCGACGCCCGCCCCGTAGATGTCGTTGCCGTCGAGGAGGACGTCGCCGTCGACGCGGGTGTCCGGGATGATGTCGTTCATCCGGTTCAGGCAGCGGAGGAACGTGGACTTGCCGCAACCCGACGGCCCGATGAACGCCGTCACGGACTTCTCGCGGATCGGAATCGAGATGTCGTGAAGCGCCTGCGTCCTTCCGTAGAAGAAGTTCAGGCGCCGCGCCTCCATCCGGACCGGGAGAGCGGCGGCGCCGGCCACGGGCGGGCCGGC
>DATKLW010000091.1:0-2194 GCA_035542215.1 Thermoanaerobaculia bacterium
AGAACGGCGTCGATTCAGCCGCCTTCTACGACGAGTGCGCCGTGGTCGATGCCTTCATCAATACCTATCGAACGCTATTGCGCCGATTGGCGCGAACGTAGGGGGCTTCGCACCTACCTCACCGGCAGCGCCGGGTGCTTCGGCCTGACCGGCGGGTTCTTCTTCAGCTCCTCCATGACGATCGCGATCGCCTTCTCGAGCTGCGGGTCGTGGCCGGCGATGACGTCGGCCGGCGTCTGCTCGACCTCGACGTCCGGCGGGACGCCGACGTTCTCGACGCCGTAGCCTTCCTCCGGCGTCCAGAACCCGAGGTTCGGCGCGGTGACGACGGCGCCGTCCATCAGCGTCGGGAAGCCGAGGATGCCGACGAGGCCGCCCCACGTGCGCTCGCCCACGATCGTCCCGACCTTGAAGTGCCGGAACATCCAGGGCAAAAGGTCGCCGCCGGAGCCCGCGTTCTCGTTGATGAGCATGACCTTCGGCCCCTGGATCGACGCGGACGGCGTCTTGAGGTCCTCGCCGTAGCGCATCGTCCACCACGCGATCGGCTGCCGGGTGAGCGCCTCGATGTAATAGTCCGCCACGCTCCCGCCGCCGTTGAACCGCTCGTCCACGATGATCGCGTCCTTGGCGGCCTGCGGGTAGAAGTAGCGCTTGAAGTACGTGTGCCCGAGGTCCGCCGTGTTCGGGACGTAGACGTACGCGACGCGGCCGCCCGTCGCGGCGTCCACCTTGCGGAGGTTCCCCTCCACCCAGTCGCGCACGCGCAGCTGAACCTCGTCCTTCACGGGAACGACCGAAACCGTGCGTGAGCCCTTCCCGTCGGGCGTGGGGCCGATCGTGATCGTGACGATCGTCCCGGCCGTCCCCTCGAAGCGCGCGTAGAGGTTCTCGGGCGGCGCGAGGTCCTTCCCGTTCACGGCGAGCAGGTATTCGCCCGCCTTCGCCTCGACACCCGGCTCGGAGAGCGGCGCGCGCAGCTCGGGGTTCCAGTTCAGGCCGCCGAACACCTTCTTGAAGCGGTAGCGCCCGTTCGCGACCTCGTAGTCCGCGCCGAGGAGCCCGCCCGGGACCGGCGTCGCGTCGAGGTACGAGTCGCCCGGCGTGTTGCGGTGGTGGCCGACCGCGAGCTCGCTGCACATCCACTGGATGAGCCGGTTCAGGTCGCCGCGCGACGAGAGGTAGGGCAGGAACGGCGCGTACTTCGCCTTCATCGCGGCCCAGTCGCGGCCGTGCATCTTCGGGTCGTAGAAGTAGTCGCGGTTCACGCGCCAGGCCTCGTCGAAGATCTCGGGCCACTCGGCGCGCGGGTCGACCATGACCTGCACGGCGTCGAGCTTCAGCTTCCCGTCGCCGGCGTCCTTGCCTTCGGGCTTCTTGCCGGAGGAGGCGACGACCGACCAGACCTCCCTGGAGAGCTCCTTGTGCCGCGTGAGGACCTTCCTGCCGTCGAACGAGACCTCGTACCGATCCGCTTCGGGGACGACGGTCTCCGTCTTGCGGTCCTTGAGGTCGAAGCGCTGGAGCGACGTCTTGCCGCCGGTCTCCTTCAGGAAGAACACCTGGCCCGCGCTCCCGCCCTGCAGGTCGGAGATCTCGGCCGGGTGGACCGGGAGATCGACGATGCGCGTGTCGAAGCCGTCGAAGTCGATCACGACGGGGCCCACCTTCTTCGGAGCTTCTTCCTTGTCCTTCTTCTCGGCGTCCTTCGCGTCTTTCGCCTCGCCTTTCTCCTCGTCGCTCTCCTTGGCGACCGGCGACGGCGTTCCCTTCTTCAGCGTCGCGACGTAGATCGCGTTCGTGATGCGCGCGTCCGTGTTCTGGAGCGAGAACCAGTTGCGCTGCGGCCCGGCGTCCGTGGACGCGAGGAAGAAGATGAGCTTGCCGCCCTTGTCGAAGACCGGGTCGGAGACGTCCGAGAGGCCGTCCGTCAGCGCGTGCGACTTGCCTTCCTCGACCGAGTACACGAACGCCGAGCGGATGTACGTCGGGCCCGAGAGCGTGTACGCGATCCATCGCGAGTCCGGCGACCACGAGCCGCGCAGCATCTTGTAGCGCACGGGCGCGTAGAGGCGCTCGGAGGCGATCTTCTTCGCGTCGCCGGTCGCGAGGTCCAGGAGCCACAGCGTCAGGGAGTTGTCCGTCAGGACGAGCTTCTTCCCGTCGGGCGAGAAGACCAGCTCCTCGTAGAAGC
>DATKLW010000092.1:0-6820 GCA_035542215.1 Thermoanaerobaculia bacterium
AGCGGCGTCCTCTGGGCGGGGACCGACCAGACGCTCTTCTCGTGGAACGGCGCGACGTGGGTCGCGGAGGCCGGGTTCGGCTATCACGACGTCCGTGCGATCACGGGCGCCGGAGGCGTCCTCCGCGCCGCGACGGCGGACTCGGGCATCCTGAAGAAGTCGGGCTCGTGGGGACCGGACAACGCCGGCGTCCTCGCGCCCGGCGCGCTCAGCTTCGCGACCTCCGGGAGCGACCTCTATGCCGGAACGTCAGGCGCCCCCGTTTACCGGCTCCTGGGGTCCTCATGGACGGAAGCGGGCACAGGCCTCTGGGCGGCGACGATCTCGGACGTCGCCACGGTGGCCGGCGCGACGCTCGCATCGGCACACGGCGCGGGCCTGGCGGAAGTCTCCACGACTTCCGGGGCCGCTGCCGGCGCGGGCTGTGGCGACGTCAGCGCCCTCGCGTTCACCGGCGGAAACAGCCTCCTCGCGTCGACGAACTGCGACGTCACGGCGTTCACCCTTTCGGGCTCGTCGATCGTCGGGTCCGTGAGCGCGTCCGCCGGCCTGCCTGTCGGCATCCTGCCCACCACGCTCGCGCGCGTCTCGGACGGAAGCGTCGCCGGCGGCACGCCGAGCGCCGGGATGTGGCGGTACGTCGGCTCGTCGTGGTCCGCCGACAACGGCGGCCTCTCGGGAACGGAGTCGATCCTCACGACGCGGGCCGTGGGCGGGACCCTCTATGCGTCGACGGGCACGGCGCTCCTCGCGCGCCAGCAGGGCGGATGGACGCTCGCGAACGGCGCGCCGTCTCTCGTGCAGTCCCTCGGCGGCGACGCGGCGACGCTTTTCGCCGCGGCTGCGACGGGAATCGCCGCCGCGACGTTGGGCGGCGCCCTTCCCGCCGCGTGGCGCAGCGACGACTTCGGCGCGAACACGGCCTTTATATCGTCGCTCGACACGGCCGGCGGCTTCACGTTCGCCGCGGGCGGAACCGCCGGGATCCTCCGGAAGAAGGACGGCGGCTGGCAGCCCGAGAACGCGGGCCTGCCCGCCGGCGCCGACGTCCGCGTCGCGCGCTTCGGCCTCCAGCCGCTCCTTTACGCCGGCACCGCGGGGAACGGCCTCTTCCAGGCGAGCACGTCGCCCGCGGCGCGGACGATCCCGGTCGTCCTCGACGTGACGGGCGGGACCGGCGCCCGATTCCGGTCCGAGCTGACGGTCGGGAACGCGGGGACCGCCTCAGGCACGTGGCGCGTGACGTTCACCGGGAGCGGCACGAGCGTCTCCGGCTCGCTCACGGTCCCCGCGGGCGAAGAGGTCCGGGCCGCCGACGCGCTCGCGTTCCTGCGCGGGCTCGGCCTCGCGATCCCGGCGGCGCCCGTCACGGGCTCCCTCACGTTCGACGGCGGCGACGAGAGCGGCCTCTACGCGCTCACGCGCACGTACACGACCGACGCGAGCGGCAGCTACGGAGTCTTTCTCGACGGCCCGTCGGACGTCGACGCGGCCGAGGACTTTGGCGCGATCTACGGCCTCAGGAGCGTCTCGGGCGTCTCGCGGTCCAACCTCGCGTTTACGCACCTGCCAGGCCGCGGGTCCGATCCGATCACGCTCTCCGTGCAGGTCTACGACCAGTCCGGCGCCCCGGCGGGCTCGCCGATCCCGGTCACGCTCGCGCCGGGCGAGTGGCAGCAGCTCAACGGCGTCCTCCTTCTGGCCGGGATGACGGAGCCCGCGTACGGCTACGCGAAGGTCACGCGCACCGCGGGCGTCGGCGCGTGGACGGCGTACGGCGTCGTGAACGACGCGAAGACGTCCGACGGCTCGATCCTCCCTCTTTACCGCCCCGGCGGGCTCTCGGCCGCCCGGCGCCTCGTCGTGCCGGTCGTCCTCGACGTCTTCGGCGCAGCGAACTCGCACTACACGACCGAGCTGACTCTCGCGAACGACGGCGCCTTCGCGACGCCCGTCGACCTCACCTACAAGCCGGCGCTCGGCTCGTCGACCGGCGTCGCGCTCGTGACGCTGAACCTCGCCGCCGGACAGCAGACGACGATCCCGGACGTCATGGCGTACCTGAGAAGCCACGGTCTGAACGTGCCCGACGGCTCGACCGGCCCCCAGGCCGGGTCGCTCACGATCGACTTTCGCAACCTCGAAAGCCTCGACGCGCCGCGGACCGCTGCGATCGCGCGGACGACGACGCCGAACCCGAACGCGGCGACCGGCGGCGCCTTCGGCGTCGCCTACCCCGCGGCCGCCAAGGGCGGCGGGGCGCGCACGTCCGCGCTCGTCCCCGGCCTGACGCGGAACGCGAGCGTCCGCTCGAACCTCGCCGTCGTCCACCTCGGCGGCGGTTCGGAGACCGCGCTCACGCTCTCCGTCCAGCTCTACGACGCGACGACCGCGCAGCCGGCCGGTTCCCCGGTCTCCGTCAGGCTCCTCCCCGGCGACTGGACGCAGTGGTCGGGCATCCTCGACGTCGCGGGCGTCCCGGCCTCCGTCACCGAGGTCTACGCCGTCGTGTCGCGCGCCGCGGGCGACGACACGTGGCTCGCCTACGGCGTCCTGAACGACGCGCAGACGTCGGACGGGAGCTTCATCCGGATGATCCCGGCGCAGGAATACTGACGCCCGCCTCGTCCCGGCGGAGGACGAACCGCTGGAGGAGGAGCGCGACGCACGCGAGGCAGACCGCGAGGCCCACGAACGAGCCGACGCGGTAGAGGCCGCCGAGACGCGCGAGGTCGAAGAGGAAGCACTTCAGGATCGTGACGACGAGGAGCGCGAGCGCAGCCGCCCGCACCGCGCGGCTCTTTCGCGCGATCCCGGCGACGAGGAGCACGATCGCGAAGAGGGCCCAGCCGAGCGTGTAGGCGAGACCCTCCGCGAGCGACGATGAGAACGGATTCACCGTGAGCCGCCGTCCCTCCGCGAACAGGTCGGCGATCTCGAGGTTCAGGAGGACGAAGAGGAGCGCGAGCCCTCCGGCCGGCAGGAGCCGCACGAGGGCCGGCCACGGGGCCGCCGGCGCGCGGCGGAGGAGGGCCGCGCCCGCGAAGAACGCCGCCGCCGCGACCGCGTAAACCCAGAGATACCAGTTGAAGACGGGCGTCGCGGCGCGGGCGTGGTACGTCAGGACCGCGGGGTTCAGCGCGAGCCTCGCGAACGCCGCCGCAAAGAGCGCGAGCGACCAGACGACGAGGCCGCGGTGCGGAATGCGCCCGTAGAGCCACGCGAGCGCCGCACCGAGGAGCGCCCAGCCGAGCGTCAGCCACTCCCTCTCGAACTGGAGAGGGATCGCGACCGTCACGAACGCGAGCGCCGCGCCCCCGACGAGCGCGAGGCGCGAGCGGTCCTCCCCGGGCGGGATGCCGAGCGTCAGGAGGCGCGCGAGCAGGGCCGCCATCCCGAGCGCGAGCGCGAGCGGCAGGAGGCCGATGACGGGACGGTAGCCGCCGTCCTCGAGGGCGCCGCGCAGGATCGGGAAGAGGCCCGCGCACGCGGCGACCGCGGCGAGGTAAGGCGCGCGCGCGCGAAGGACGCGCCGCCCGAGGACGAGCGGGTGGAGCACGAAGAGGGCGCAGAGGACGCCCGCGAAGAGAACTTCCTCCTGCCATGTCGCCCCAGGGCGGCGGCCGTCGGATCCCCACGCGTACGCCGCGAGGATCGCGGGCCCGGCGGCGAGGACGGACAGGCGCGGCTCCGGAGCGCCCGCGGCGACCGCAAAGAGCGCGACGAGGAAGAGGACGTGCGCCGCGAGGACGGCGTCGAGGCGCGGCGAGCCGGGCGCGAGCGAGACCGCGATCGCGACGGACTGCGCCCCGACGAGGCCGACGGCCGCCGCGCGGCCGAACGCGAGCGTCCCGTCGAAGACCCACGCGGCGACGCCGCCGAGCGCGAGGAGGCCCGCGCACGCCAGCGCCGCGAGCGGCCACGGCGCGCGAGGGGCCGTGAACGTGAAGAGGAAGACCGCGAAGAGGCCGGCCGCAAGCCCGGCCGCGTTCACCCACGCGGCGCCGGCCCGGCGCGCCGCGAGCGTCGCCGCCGCCGTGAGGCCGAGAAGAGTCAGCGTCTCCGGCACGTCGGGCGGCACGACGAGGCTCTTCTGGGCGGCGATCGTCAGGAGCAGCACGTGGCCGAGGAGGCCGAGGCCGGCCGCTCCCGGGGGCAGCGGGTCGGGTGGCGCGAGGCGCGCGCCGAGCGCGGGCGCGAAGAAATAGAAGAGCGAGAGGCCGGCCGCCGCCGTGAGGCCCGGCACGAGCAGGTCCGGCGTGAGCGAGCGGACGAACCACGCGCCGAGGACGGCGAGCGTCGCGAGCCCGGAGAGGACGTGGAGCGAGGGCTGCTTCCGGAACACGGCGAAGACGAAGAGGCCGGCCGCGAGGAGGCCGAGGAACGGAAAGAGGACGGGCCAGAGCGTTCCGTCGTCCGGCTTCACGGCGACGGAGAGGCCGTACAGCCCCGTGAGGGCGAGGCTCGCGGCCGGGAGGAGAGCCCATCCGCGGCGCGCCGCCGCCCAGGCGAGCCCGGCGTTCAGGAGGAGGAGATACGAGAAGAGCGCGAGCGGCCGGTCCTCGGCCGTTCCGAGGAGGGCGGGCGTCGCGAAGCCGCCGAGGAGGCCGAGGAGCGCGATGAACGTCGAGTCGTGCCGGACCGCGAGCGTCACCGCGAGCGCGGCGACGGCCGCGAGCGAGACGAACGCGGAGACGGGTCCGAGGATCCCCCAGCGCGCATGCGCCGCGAAGAGCGTCGCGAAGAGGATCGCGAGGCCCGCCGCGTCGAGCGCGTTCGCCGTCACGGCGTAGCGGCGCGCGGGCCTGAGCTCGCACACGAGGAGGAGGCCCGCTCCGGCGGCGATCCCGATCGCCATCTGGACCGGCTCGGAGAGCCAGCCGTGGTCGATCGAGTAGCGCAGGAAGAGGATCGCGCCGATCGTCAGGAAGATCCCGGCGATCCACGAGAACAGCTTCACGCCGACGAAGCTCTCCCAGTCCATGCGCGCCGCCGGAGGCGGCGCAACCGAAGATTCTCTTCCTCCCTCTCGCATCGATACGCCTGGCTCATGGGCTTCCACCGAAGCGTCGGCATCGGCGTTTTTCTTCGAAGGGGTAATGGGCGGCGGAGCGAACGCGATCGGCGGCGCGGGGAATGCGACAGGCGGTGCGTCGGCTGTGCCGGCGTCCGTCGCGCGCGCCGCCGCAGCGGCCTGCCCCACGGCCCCATTCACCTTCGAAGAAAAATCCACCGCGGCAGCCTGCTGCGGCATGGCCGGCGACGACGCCGGACCCGCGGCATGAGAGGGAGCAGAAAGATCGTTCTCCCGCGCGCGGAGCGCCGCGACCTCGTTCTCGAGCCGCACGACGCGCTCGCGCAGCCACGCCGCGAGCCCGAGGGCCGCGAACGCCGCGAAGGACGCGAGGAGCTCGAGCACGTCAGCCCCGCGGTGTCACGCCGCCGCCTTCCGCGGCGCGAGGAATCGGTCGTAGAGGAGCATGCCCGCCGTCGCCGTGAATCCGATCGCCGACAGCAGGACCCACATTCCGCCCGGGTCCGGGCTCTTGAGGTACCGCTCGATCAGGTGGCCCGAGAGCGGCCCGGCGGCGAACGCGCCGATCGCGACGGGCAGGAACGCGAAGCCCATGTACGTGCCGGTCTGGTCCTTCGGGGCGAGGTCCGCGACGTACTCGTAGAAGCGCGGCGCCTGCATGGACTCTCCGAGCGCGAAGAGGAGCATCGCGGCGACGACGCCCTGCCAGCTCCGGCTGAACGCGATGATGAGCCACGACGCGCTCGCGACCGCGAAGCCGCCCGCCATCGCGCGGATCGGGCGCACCTTCTTCATGAGCGCCGTCGCGGGGACCGAGAGGAAGATGATCCCGAGCGCGTCCACCGTCTCGAGGAGCTCGAACCGCGCGATCTTCAGGACGTCCGTCACGTAGAACGGCAGCGAATAGAAGACCTGCCAGAACATGATCCAGAAACCCGAGAAGACGACGAGGAAGGCGATGAAGCGGACGTTCCGGAAGACGAGCGCCGCGTCCGCGACGACCTTCGCGAATGTCCGCCCCTCGCGCGGCCCCGCGGGCTCGCGGTAGAAGAGGAGCGTCCCGAGGACGAGCGCGGCCGAGACCGCCGCCGACATGAGGAGGACTTCCGCGATCCCCCATCGCGTCCGCACCTCGCTCGCGAGGATCGGGCCGAGGAAGCCGCCGAAGTTCACGAGCGTGTAGTAAATCGAGAAGCCGAACGACTTCGTCTCCTCCGTCGTCGTGCGCGCGACGGTCCCGACGACGCACGGCTTGATGAGCGAGCCGCCGATCGCCGTCACGACGAGGGCGAGGATCACGAACCCCTTCTTCCCGAGCGCGTCCACGAGCGGCTGCCCGGCGGGCATTCCCGCGAGGCCGATGAGCGCGTACCCGGCGCAGAAGATCGAGAAGCACGCGAGGAGGCTGCGATTGAAGCCGAAGCGGTCGACGACGACGCCCGCGAAGATCGGGAGGCCGAAGACGAGGCCGCCGTAGACGCCGACGAGGTCGTTGCCCGTCGTCCCGAGGCCCACGGCCCGGTTCAGGTAGACGGCGAGGACCGCCTTGCTGCCATAGAACGCGAGGCGCTCGAACAGCTCGAGGACGTTCGCGACCCAGAACGTCCGCGTGAAGCCGGTGCGGAGAACCCGGAGTCGTTCGGCGAGATCCAAGAGTCCTCCTCGGGGTGACGCCCGCGGATCTTCTCGGCCCCGGAGCCGCGCGTCAACCGCCGGTGATACCCTGTCTCAAACGGAGGGGCCGCCATGGGCATGTACATCATCGCGGAGCCGTGCATCGGCGTG
>DATKLW010000093.1:0-3119 GCA_035542215.1 Thermoanaerobaculia bacterium
CGTTCGAGCCTGGAAGGCCTCCTGGAGGCCGGAGTCAGCCACCTCTCGGTGTACCTCCTCGAAATCGAGAAGGCGCCCCGGCTCGTGGCCCTGAAGCGGGACCGGCCCGGCCTCTTCGCGGACGACGACGAGATGGCCGACCGCTGGCTGGACGTCGACGAGAGGCTCGAAAAGGCCGGCTTGCCGCGCTACGAGCTCTCGAACTGGGCGAAGCCGGGCCGCGAAAGCCGGCACAACCTCAAGTACTGGACGCAGGTCCCGGTCCTCGGCTTTGGCGTCGCGGCGCACTCGTTCGACGGAAGAAAGAGATATGCGAATACGGGGATGCTCGCCGAGTACTTGAGGCGCACCGCAGCGGGCGCATCGCCCGTCGCAACGTCCGAAGAGACCGGGGATTCGGATTTTCTTAGAAGGAAAGAGGGGCTGATGCTCCGCCTGCGCCTCGCCGGGGGCGTTCCCTCTTACTCATTCGAAGAAATCCGAAAGGCGCTTCCCGCCGCGGCCAGCTCGCAGCTTGGCGACGCTTTTGCCGCGGGCATTCTCGAAGAAGTCTCTTCGCCCTCCCGTGTCCGCCTGACGCGCAAGGGCGTCCTGCTCTCGAACGAAGTCTTCTCGGCCCTCGTCTGATCCGGAAGCTGTGCCTAAGGCTGCTGTATCTGGCGGCTCTTGAAGAAGAAGAACGCCGGGATGCCGAGAGCGACGATGCCGAGGCCGGGCAGCGTGTAGGCCGGCTTGTAGATCGCGAGGGCGATCGTCACGTAGAGCGTCGCGCCGACGTAGAGGACGGGCACGACCTTGTCGGCCCACGTCTTCGGCGCGAGGCTGGGCACCGTCGCCGCGAGCTTCCAGCGTCCCGCGATGGTCGCGATGTAGAAGATCAGGACCGTCGCGATGACGTAGTCGAGGAGGTCGTTGTACTTGCCCGAAAGGCAAAGGACGGCCGCCCAGGTCGCCTGCGCGCCGAGGGCGTTGACCGGGATCATCGTGCGGGGCGCGACGACACCCAGCGACTTCAGGAAGAGGCCGTCCCGCGACATGGCGTAAAGGACGCGCGAGCCCGACAGGATGAGTCCGTTCAGGCAGCCGAACGTCGAGACGAGGATGACGATCGCCATGATGAGCGCCGGCGTGCCGGACTCGGCGCCGCCCGTGACGGCGCCGATCGCGGCGGTGGCGACGCGGTCCTCGGGAGCGGAGGCGATCCCGGCGAGCGGCAGCGCGTTCAGGTAGCCGACGTTCGCGAGGACGTAGAGCGTCGTCACGAGGCCCGTCCCGTAGACGAGCGCGCGCGGAACGTTTCGCTCGGCGTCCCGGACTTCTTCCCCGAGGAACGTCACGTTGTTCCAGGCGTCGGCCGAGAAAAGGGACCCGACGGTCGCGACGGCGAACGCCCAGATGAGCGGCATCTTGAGGTCGGCGGCCGCGGGGAACGACCAGGACGTCGTCGCGAGGTTGTTTCCCGCCGTGAAGCAGACCGCGAGGAGGCCGACGAGCGAGAGGACCTTCGCCGTCGTGAAGACGTTCTGGAGACGGGCGCCGTTCTCGACGCTCGTCGTGTTCCACCACGTCAGGAGAAGGATGAGGGCGATCGCGACCAGCTCGACCGGGGTGACGCTGAGGAAGCGCGCCTTGAAGAAGACGTGCCGGCTCGAGACGGCCGGGACGAGGACGCCGAGGTACTTCGCGAACGCGACGCCGACGGCGGCGATCGTGCCCGTCTGGATCACGAGCAGAACCGCCCATCCGTAGAGGAAGCCCCCGAGGTCGCCCCAGGCTTCGCGCAGGAAGACGTACTGGCCTCCGGCCCTGGGGAAGGCCATCGCGAGCTTGCCGTAGCTCCAGGCGCCCGCCACCGTCACGAGAGCCGTGAAAACCCAGACGAGGACGAGGAGCGAGCCGCTCCGGACCTGGCGGGTGATGTCCGCGGACGTGATGAAGATGCCCGACCCGATCATCGAGCCGGCGACGATCGTCGTCGCGTCCAGCAGCCCGAGCCGGCGGGGAAGAGTCCGGGGATACGCCGGCTGCGTCGAGCCGGACTTCGTCATCGTGCCCATCGACCCTCCTTGGTTGGCGGGATTCTAACCAGCCGGCGAGGACAAAGGGCCGCCCGAAGGCGGCCCTGGCCGGAAACCGGAGGTCGGGGAGCGTCAGGACGCGACCGGCGAGCTCTCGATCCGCATGCCGTAGAACGAGCGGTACACGAAAACGACCGCGATCGCGAAGAAGACGGCCGCGAGGATCGCGCTCGTCGAGCGCGAGAGGCCGACGGCGAGCTCGACGGCGAGGAGGCCGAAGAGCGTCGTGAACTTGATGATCGGGTTCATCGCGACGGAGGACGTGTCCTTGAAGGGGTCGCCGACCGTGTCGCCCACGACGGTCGCGGCGTGCAGCTCGGTGCCCTTCTCCTTGAGGTCGACCTCGACGAGCTTCTTCGCGTTGTCCCACGCGCCGCCGGCGTTCGCCATGAAGATGGCCTGGTAGAGGCCGAACAGCGCGATCGAGATCAGGTAGCCGATGAAGAAGAACGGCTCGAGGCACGCGAAAGCGAGCGTCGAGAAGAAGACCGTCAGGAAGATGTTGAACATGCCCTTCTGCGCGTACTTCGTGCAGATCGCGACGACGGCCTTGCTGTCCTCGACGGACGCCTTCTCGATGGAGGAGTCGAGCTTGATGGTCTTCTTGATGAACTCGACGGCGCGATAGGCGCCCGTCGAGACGGCCTGCGTCGAAGCGCCCGTGAACCAGTAGATGATCGCGCCGCCCACGACGAGTCCGAGCAGGAACGGGGAGTGGAGGATCGAGAGCTTGTCGAGGTCGGTCTTGAGCCCGTGCGTGAGGAGCATGATGATCGAGAAGATCATCGTCGTCGCCCCGACGACGGCGGTCCCGATCAGGACCGGCTTCGCCGTCGCCTTGAAGGTGTTCCCGGCCCCGTCGTTCTCCTCGAGGAGGTCCTTCGCGGTCCCGAAGGACGGCTTGAAGCCGAAGTCCTTCTTGACCTCGGCCTTCACGTTCGGGACGTTCTCGATGACGGAGAGCTCGTAGACGGACTGGGCGTTGTCGGTGACGGGGCCGTAGGAGTCGACCGCGATCGTCACGGGACCCATGCCGAGGAA
>DATKLW010000094.1:0-40271 GCA_035542215.1 Thermoanaerobaculia bacterium
TCGTCGCAGGACGTTTCGAACGCGAGGACGAGGCCGCTCATCGCACGCCGGAGAACCGTGCGAGGCCGGCCTCGTGCGGGCGCTCGGAGATCCCCCTCTCCGTCACGATCGCGTCGACGAGGGCCGCGGGAGTCACGTCGAAGGCCGGGTAGAGGGCCCGGACGCCCGCCGGCGCGAGCGACGCCGTGCGCCCTCCGGGCAGCGGAAGATCGACGACTTCGGCGCCGTCGCGCTCCTCGATCGGGATCGCGGCGCCCTGGGGCGTTGCGAGGTCGAGCGTCGTCGTCGGCGCCGCGACGACGAACGGCACGCCGTGCGCATGCGCCGCGAGCGCGAGACCGTAGGTCCCGACCTTGTTCGCGACGTCGCCGTTCGCGGCGATCCGGTCGGCGCCCACGATCACGGCCTGGACCCGCCCCTGCGCGATGAGAGACGCCGCCGCGACGTCCGGGAGGAGCGTCACGGGCAGGCCGTCTTTCGCGAGCTCCCACGCGGTCAGCCGCGCACCCTGGAGGAACGGCCGTGTCTCGTCCGCGAGGATCGCGAGCGGGCCTCCGGCCGCGAGCGCTCGCACGATCCCGAGGGCCGTGCCGATGCCGGCCGTGGCGAGGGCGCCCGCGTTGCAGTGCGTGAGGACGGCCGGAACGCCTGCGGCCATGCGGGAGCGCAGCCACGCGGCGCCGAGACGTCCGATCTCCGCGCAGGCGGCGCGGTCTTCCGCCGCGATGCGGTCCGCCTCGGCCTCGAGCTCGAGGACGCGGCCGGCCGGGTCGCCGCCGGCCGTCGCGAGCCCGACGGCGCGCATGCGGGCGACGGCCCAGGCGAGGTTCACGGCCGTCGGGCGGGCGGACGCGAGCCGGTCCGCGGCAATCTCGAGCGCCGCGTCGAGGTCGGCCGGCACACGGGACAGAACCCGCCTGGCCTCGACGCACATTCCGTACGCAGCCGCGACGCCGATGAGCGGGGCACCCCGGACCGCGAGGCGCCGGATCGCCTCGGCCGTCTCGAGCGCCGTGCCGCACTCGAGGATCGTCTCCTCGTGCGGGAGGAGCCGCTGGTCGAGAAGCGAGAGGACGCCGTCCCGGTAGACATACGGCACGACGGACGTCGCGGCGGCGGGACCCTTCACGTCCCGACTATAAGCGCCGGGTGAGGTTAGGATCGGACGACCCCCGCCTTGAGGAGGCCCCATGGCCACGCTCCCCCCTTCGATCACCGGACTCGATCTCGACGGCAAGCGCGTCTTCATTCGAGTGGACTTCAACGTCCCGATGAAGGACGGCGTCGTCCGTGACGACACGCGCATCGTCGAGGCGCTCCCGACGATCCTCCTCGCGAAGAAGCGCGGCGCGCGCCGCCTCGTCCTCGCCTCGCACCTCGGCAAGGCCAAGGGCGCCCCGGACCCGAAGTACTCGCTCGCGCCCGTCGCGAGGACGCTCGAGCGCCGCCTCGGCGCGCCCGTCGCGTTCGCGTCCGACTGCGTCGGCCCGGAGGCCGAGAAGGCCGAAGCCGCCCTTCCGCCCGGCGGCGTTCTCCTCCTCGAGAACGTCCGCTTCCACGCGGGCGAGGAGGCGAACGATGCCGAGTTCTCGAGAAGACTCGCGTCACTGGGGGATGTCTACGTGAACGACGCGTTCGGGACCGCGCACCGCGCGCACGCCTCGACGGCCGGCATGGCCGCGTTCTTCCCCCGGGACCGCCGCGGGATCGGGCTCCTCATGGAGAAGGAGCTCGCGGCGCTCGCGAAAGTCGCGACGGACATCGACCACCCGTTCGCCGCGATCCTCGGCGGAGCGAAGATCATGGGCAAGATCGCGGCCCTGAAGACGCTCGTCGAAAAAGCGGACGTCGTTCTCGTGGGCGGCGGGATGGCGAACCACTTCGTCGCGGCGCTCGG
Organism: Thermoanaerobaculia bacterium; assembly: GCA_035542215.1. GTDB lineage: Bacteria > Acidobacteriota > Thermoanaerobaculia > UBA5066 > UBA5066 > Fen-183. The sequence continues at coordinate 1,898 of DATKLW010000094.1, forward strand.
CCTGCCGGTCGGGAAGTCGCTCCTCGAGCCCGCCGGCGTCCCCGTCGCCCGCGCGATCATCGATCGCTGCAAGGAGCGCGGCGTCGCGCTCGTCCTGCCGTCGGACTTCATGGTCGCGCCGTCGCTCGAAAAGGCCTCCCTTGCGAAGGCCGTCGCGATGAACGCGATCCCGGCGGATCAGGCCGCCTTCGACGTCGGCGGCAAGACGCTCGAGATGTTCGAGAGGATGACGAAGGACGCGAAGACGATCTTCTGGAACGGCCCGATGGGCGTCTTCGAGACGAAACCCTTCGACGCCGGCACTCTCGGCGTCGCGAAGATCATGGCGGCCTCCAGAGGCTTCACGGTCGTCGGCGGAGGAGAGTCCGTCGAGGCCGTGACTCAGGCCGGCCTCGCAGGCTCGATCTCGCACGTCTCGACCGGCGGCGGTGCGTCGCTGGACCTCGTGGCCGGAGAGCTGCTCCCGGGCGTCGAAGCGCTCAGGTGAGGACGAAAACGCCGTGAGCGCGCGCCGGCTCGTCGTCGCAAACTGGAAAATGTACCTCGCGCCGTCGGCGTCGGCCGACCTCGCGGCGCGCATCGCCTCCGCTCTTCCTGCCGGCGTCGACGTAGCCCTCGCGCCTTCCTTCGGCGCGCTCGAGAGAGTCGGCCGGCTCCTCGAGGGAGGGCCCGTCGCGCTCGCCGCCCAGGACGTTTCGCCCGAACGGGAGGGCGCGTTCACGGGCGAGGTGTCCGCCGCCAGCCTGAAGGAGCTCGGCGTCGCGATCGGCATCGTCGGACACAGCGAGCGGCGCCAGCGCCACGGCGAGTCCGGGGCCCTGCTCGCGAAGAAGCTCGAGCGCCTCGTCGAGAACGGGATCGCGCCGCTTTACTGCATCGGCGAGACCCGGGCCGAGCGCGACGGCGGCCGCACGGTCGAGATCCTGACGGCCCAGCTCGCCGCTCTCGACGGCTACTCGGTTCCCCCGCCCGGGTTCGCGCTCGCCTACGAGCCCGTCTGGGCGATCGGGACCGGCCTCGCGGCGACGCCGGAGATGGCCGCCGAGACCCACGCCGCCCTCCGGCGCGCGCTCGGGACGCGCTGGGGCGCGGAGGCCGCCGGCTCCATCCGCATCCTCTACGGCGGATCGGTCACGGCGGCGAACGCCTCGGCTCTCTTCGCCCAGCCGGGCCTGGACGGCGGGCTCGTCGGCGGGGCCTCGCTCGACGCGGACGCCTTCGTCGCGATCCTCCGGGCCGCCGCCTGAGCCCGCGGAGCCTCGCAGGACCCTGAGGTCGCGTCCGGCCGGCGTTTCCGCTATCATCTGCGGCCCCGCCGTCTCGATCCGCGAGCGCTGTGGCGGGTCCGGAGTTCACCGCATGTGGCTGTACGTCCTCATCCCGATCTACGTGATCGTCTGCGTGTTCCTGATCCTCGTCGTCCTGCTTCAGCAGGGCAAGGGCGCCGACGTGTCGGCGGCCTTCGGAGCCTCGTCCTCGCAGACGACGTTCGGCGCCCGCGGCGCCACGACGCTCCTCGAGAAGATCACGACGTGGTCTTTCGTGGCGTTTTCGGTCCTCGCGGTGACGATCTCGCTGATCCAGGCCCGGCGGCCCGGATCCGTCCTCTCGAGAACCAAGGCCGCGGCCACGAAGTCGGCCGTACCGGCCGCCCCGGTGAACGCGCTGCCCTCGGCGCCCGTCGCCCCGGCCCCCGCGTCCGGACCCGCGTCTCCCGCAACGAAGTAGAGATCGGTTAAGATCCCCCTCCCTCGGCGCGAGGGTGCCCTGGTGGCGGAATTGGTAGACGCGCACGTTTGAGGGGCGTGTGGAGCAATCCGTGCCAGTTCGAGTCTGGCCCAGGGCACCAATCCTTCCCCTCTCCTATTTGGGCGCGGTCGCGGCCTCCGCGACGAAGAGGCGGACGTCGCCGTTCACGGTCTCGACCGCGAGGCTCTCCTTGCCCCCGTTGATCGACCCGCGGGCCTCCTTCGGGCCCCACTTGCCCTCGATCGTCACGGGAAACTCGGACTGGATCCGGCCGTTCGTCGTCTGGAGCGCGCAACGGATCGAAGAGTCCTTGCCGCACGTCACGGTCACCGAGCCGTTGACGGTCTCGAGGCTGGCCTGGCGCATCGCGCTCGCGAACGAGACTTCGACGGACCCGTTCACGGTGTTGACCTTGAGCGGACCATCCTGCCCCTCGACCTTCACGGCGCCGTTCACGGTCGAGAGGACGAGGTCGCCGGTGCGCTTCGACGCGCCGATCCGGCCGTTCACGGTCTCGGCCTCGACGGAGACGTCCGGCGGCAGCGTGATCTGGTAGGCGACGTCCGCCGAGCTCGACCGCCCGAAGAACGACCACTGGAAGAAATGCCCCCTCTTCGGGAGGATCGTCTCGATCTCGATCGAGGAGCCTGTCTTCGTGACCCGGATCTCGGTCTCCTTCAGGACGTCTGCATCGGAGCCGTGCCGGACCGATTTGACGGCCAGGACCTTCAAGTGCTCGCCGCCCGAGTCGATGTTCACGGCGCCGTTCACGTTCTGGAGGCGGACCTTGCGTACACCCGTCAGCTCGTATGTCTTCTCGAAGCGCTCTTCCCTCGGGTTCGCGGCCTCGTCGGCACGCGCACCGGCGGCGGCGAGCGCGGCGAGCGCGAGCGCCCCTCCGATGCGGACGAGGCGGGCCGGGCGGGCTTTCGGCGTGGCGATCATTTCAGCACCCTGTAAAGAGAACGGGCAAACGGGTCGAAAGGTTTCGGCGGTCTCACTGGTCAGTCCTCCACGACGGTCGTTCCCGCCAGCTTGTCGCCCGGCCTTCGGCCGTTCCGGCGGCGCACAACCGATGCGATTTCAACGAGATTCCAGCCCGGGATGAGGAGGGGGAGGTTGCGGGCCAAAGAGGCGGACCATCCCGCCGGAACCCCGCCTTTCCGGATCAGGCGCAGGCCAAAGAGCTTCTTTCCCGGGCTCGCGCCCGCGGCGTCCCGGAAGAGGAACAGGAGGGCAGCGAGAAGCTGCGCCGCCCGGAACCCGTCGTCGAGTCCGACGGGCGCCTCCTCGGTCACCGCGGCGATTCCGAAAACGATCGCCGACGCGACGAGGAGCGGGCCGCCCGCGACGAGCAGAAGGTCGACCCCGAACGCGGCCGCGCGCATCCAGAGCCGCCCGCGCGGCGGCGCGCCGAGCGGCACGGGGCCGGTCTCGAAGACGCCGTAGGATGCGTCCGCGTGGAGATCGCCCCGTCCGCCGCCCGTTTTCTCCGCCGTTTCGCCACGGCGTCCGGAGTCGAGCTCCACGTGCACCTCGAGGGCGCGGTCTCCGCGGCGGCGCTCGTGCGCCTGTCCTCCCGCTCGCCCGCTCCCATTTTCCCGGATCTCGCGTCCGTGCGCGCGCGGCGGCGCGCTCTCGGTTCTCCCGACGCGTTCTTCTCCTTTTACCGCGACATCTGCCGGCAGATCCGTTCCGCCGCCGACTACGCGCTCGTCGCGCGCGCCCTGACGGCGCGCCTCGCCCGCGAGCGGATTCGCCACGCCGAAGTCTACGTCTCCCCCGCCGTCGCCGAGAAGCTCGGCCTCGACTGGCTCGAGGTCCGCGCGGCGCTCGAGCCGGTCTTTGCCGCGCACGAGGCCGCCCGGCGCGGGCGGATCGTCGTCCTCCTCGACGTCGTCCGCCACTGGGGGGCGGCGTCCGCCGCCCGCGTCCTCGACCTGCACGAGAGGGATCCCTGGCGGCGCGTCCGGGGCTTCGGCCTCGGCGGCGACGAGGCCGCGTTCCCGGCGCGCGACTTCGCCGGCGCTTTCCGGCGCGCTCGCCGCCTCGGCCTCATGCCCGTCGCGCACGCGGGGGAATGGGCGGGCCCCGACTCCGTCGCCGAGACGCTGGACCAACTTTCTCCCGTGAGGATCGCGCACGGCATCCGCGCCGCCGAGGACGCCGCGCTCCTGCGCCTCCTCGCGAGGCGCGGCGTCGTCTGCGACGTCTGCCCGACGTCGAACATCGCGACGGGCGCCGTGCCGGAAGGCGCCGCGCACCCGGTGCGCGCGCTCCTCGCCGCCGGCGTTCCGGTCACGCTTTCGACGGACGACCCCGGGATCTTCGGGACGACGCTCCGGAAGGAATACCGGCGCGTCGCGGCCTGGGGGGCGACGGGCGCCGAGCTCGCGCTCTGCGCCCGCACGGCGCGTCAGGCGGCCGAAAGGACGCTCTCGTACAGCGCGAGGTAACGCGACACGATCGCGTCCGCGTTGAAGAGCTTGACCGCGCGGGCGCGTGCCGCCTGCGACATCGCCTTGTAGCGCCCGGCGTCGAGAAGCAGCGCCGCTCCGTCGTCCGCGAGGCCCGCGACATCGCCGACGGCGCGGAGGAAGCCCGTCTCCCGGGACGACACGACCTCCGGCAGGCCGCCGACGGCGTAGCCGAGGACGGGCACGCCGCAGGCCTGCGCCTCGAGGGCCGACAGGCCGAAGGACTCCGAGTCCGTCGGGAGGAGGTAGAGGTCCGCGGACGGCATGAGCGCCTCGACCGCGGGCATGTTCCCGAGGAACGAAACCTGGCCCTGGAGCCCTTTCTCGCGGCAGAGCGCTTCCGCCGCGGGCCGGTCGGGGCCGTCGCCGACCATGACGAGGGACGCCGGGACGCGGCGCTGCACGCGGTCGAAGATTTCGACGACGTCGCGGACGCGCTTGACGGGCCGGAAGTTCGAGACGTGCATGAGGACCCTGCGGCCCGCGGGGACGAACCGGCAGGAGAGCTGCGGCGACTCCGGCGAGAAGCGGTCCGGGTCGATGAAGTTCGGAACGACGACGATCTCCTTCCTCGGCTGGAAGACGTCGATCGTGACCTGCCGGAGGTGCTCGGACACCGCGGTCACGACGTCCGATCTCTCGATTCCGAAGCGCGTGATCGGCAGATACGAGCGGTCCTGCCCGACGATCGTGACGTCCGTCCCGTGGAGCGTCGTGACGAGCCCGAGGCGCGCCGGCGCGAGCATCTCCCGCGCGAGATGTGCCGAGATCGCGTGCGGGAGCGCGTAGTGGACGTGGATGAGATCGAGCTTCTCGTGCGTCGCGACGTCGCCCATCCGCGTCGCGAGCGCAAGGTCGTAGGGCGCGTACTGGAAGAGCGGGTACGACGGGACCGTGACCTCGTGGTACGTCACGCGGTCCGCGAAGACGTTCAGGCGCGAGGGCATCGCGTACGTGATGAAGTGGACCTCGTGGCCGCGGCGCGCGAGCTCGTGCCCGAGCTCGGTCGCGACGACGCCGGAGCCTCCGAACGTCGGATAGCACGTGATCCCGATCTTCACGGCCTCGCTCCCTCGTAGCCGAGAAACGCCGCGGCGGGGTCCGCGAGCGTCGGCGGGTTCTTCGAGACGAATCCCTCGGCGTATGCGATGTTCGCGACGCGTCCGTAGGCGCGCGCGCGGGCCTCGACGCCGGCCCAGAACGACTTCGACGAGACGTACGTTTCCGGCTCGCCGGAAGTTGCGGCCGCGGCGTCGTGGAACTGGCTCCGATACGCGCGGAGCGCCGCGAGCTTCGTTTCGAAGCTGGCCGACACGTCCACGAGGAACGTCGGCTGGAGAAGCGCGTACGCCGCGTAGAAAACGACCTGGTCGGGGCGGTAGGCAGGCAGGCCGGTCTCGAGCTTCCCGAGGCCCGCGTACCACGCGGATTCCGAGACGAGCCGGCCCGCGCGCTCGTGGTCGGGGTGGCGGTCCTCGGTCCACGGCGCGAGGACGAGGCGTGGACGCGCGCGCCGCACGGCCTCGATCACGAGGAGCTGCGCGGCCCGGTCCGTCCGGAGGTCGCCGTCCCCGAGGTCGAGGTTCGCCCGGAAGCGCGCCCCGAGGAGCCGCGCGGCCTCCGCCGCTTCGGCCGCGCGCGTCCCGGGCGTGCCGCGCGTCGCCATCTCGCCCCGCGTGAGGTCGACGATCCCGATCCCACGCCCGCGACCCGCGAGGAGCGCGAGCGTCCCGCCGCAGCCGAGCTCGACGTCGTCCGGGTGCGGGCCGAACGCGAGAACGTCCACGGGGACGACGGGCGAGGCGCTCACAGCGGGATCTCCTGAAGGCCCGTCTCGTCCCACTTCAGGTCGCGCCGGAGCGCGCCGACGACGGCCTCGCGCCCGAGCCGCAGCACGTAGGGAAGCACCGGATAGACGCGCTCGGCGAGCTGTCCGTCCGGAAGGAGCTCCGCCGTCAGCCGCCGGATCTGCTGCGTCGCATGGGCGTCCGCGCGCCCGGCCGCCGCCTCCGTCTTCTCGACGAGCTTCTCGAACGCGAAGGCGAGCTTCTCGCGCGTCGCCGCGACGGCTTTCTCGAGCGCCGCGTCGACCGCGACGAGGGCGGGCCGCGCCGCGTCGAGCCCGGCCGTGGCGTCGTCGCGGATCGCCGCCACACGCGCGAGCAGCGCGTGCGCCGAGCCGGCTCCCTTCTTCCTCAGGAGCGCGTCCTCGCCTTCGAGGACGTCCGCGAGCGTGACGTCGAGCTTCGAGAGAAGGCGGCGCGCGGCGGGCGTCTCGAGCGCGACGAGGGGCCGGAGGAGGACGGCGGGCGGGACGATGTCCGCCCATTTGAACAGAGGCCAGGCCTGGGCCCAGTAAGCGACCTCGGCCGGACCGAGGATCGTCGCGCCGACCGGGTAGAGGACCGAGGCCGCGAGCGGGCGCGTGAGAGCCGAAAACGACGGCAGCCAGGCGCCCGACTCGAGTCGAGCAACGACATCCTCCTCGGCGAAGGCGCCGCCGCGGCCCTTGAGCGCGAGCCGCCCTCCTTCCTCGACGAGGAGAAGCCGCTCGCCGTCTGCGCGGACGAAGAGCGGCAGCGCGGCCGGGTCCGTCTTCACCTGGAGAGGATGGCCGGCCTTCGAGAGCGCCTCATCGCGCGCGCGGAGGAGGTCGCGTACGTCGCGGCGCTCTCTCACGACGCGGACCGCGAGCGGGACGAGCGAAGGCTTGTCCGCGGTGTCGGCCGCGTCCACGATCGGCAACGTGCCGCCGAGGAGCCAGTCGAGCGTCTTCGAGAAGGCCTCGCGGTACGTCCGCCCGGCGTGCGCGTCACGGAGGGCCGCGAGCGCGTCCTCGTCGGGCGGTCCCCCGAGGCCCGCCACCGCCGCGTCGAGAAACGCCGCCGTGTCGGCTGCAATCCGGAGGGCGCCGACCGGCGCGCGGTTCGAGACGAGCGGCGCGGGGTCGGGCCCGGCGTCACGCGGCCCCTCCGCCGAAGGGAGGACGACGCGCGTCACCTCGACGAGATCGTGGTCCTCGGCTGCGCACCAGAACGCGGCGGAGGCCGGAGTCCCGGATGCCGAGAGGTCGGCCGCGAGCTTTTCGGCGGCGAGAGCTTTCACGAGCGTCAGGTGCGGCCCTCCGAAGAGCCCGGCCTGCTGGCCCGTCACGACCGCCGCGCGCTCGGCGCGGGCGAGCGCGGCGAGGCGCCGGTCGGCCCCGGCGGGAAGCGGGCGCGGACGAAAGGCGCGAAGGGCCGCCCCGGCCTGAGCGGCGACGTCCGCGAGCGCGCGCGAGCGCGGGAGGAACTCCGAGACGTCGGGCGAGCCCGTGGCGAGGCCGCGAGCGAGCGCCGGAATCCCCGGGACGCGGTCGAGCGGCACGGTCATCGGGCGGCCCTCCCGAACGCCTTCGAGCTGGGCTTTGACGCGAGGAGAAGGAGCCGCGGCGAGCGGCGGCCGTCGAACGCCGAGCCGTCGAAATCCCCCCACCCGCCCACGATCGTCAGGCCCGCGCTCCGAAGGCGCCCGCGCAGCTCGTGCTCGGTCACGGCTCGCGCCCTCTGCGCGTAAACGCGCTTTTCGCCGCCCGCCGCCAGCTCAATTTCCTTCTCCAGCATCCGCCGCGCGGGATCGTACCGTCGCTTGATCACGACGCGCGTGCCCTGGATCAGCTTCTCTTCGCGCCGGGCGAGGCCCGCGACGACGCGCTCGGCGTTGAAGACGGCCGTGAGCACCGCCCCGCCCGGCGCGAGGACGCGCGCGATCTCGCAGGCGACGCGCGCATCGTTGCCGGGGTCGTCCGTGCGGCCGAACGCGCCCGAGAAACTCACGGCCGCCCCGACGCTCCGCGAGACGATCGGCAGCCGCTCGAGACGCGCACAGAGCACGCCGGGCCGGAGGCGCGCCTCGCGCCCGCGGGCGGTCGCGACGAGCCGCAGCGCCGTGTCGATCCCCGCGGTCGCGCCGAGGCCGTCCTCGAGCGCGGCGGTCCGGCGCCCCGTCCCGCACCCGAGATCGAGAAACCGGAGGCGCCCGGCCTTCGCATACGGCGCAAGGATTTCCCGGGCGAAAACCGCCTGAACGCGGGCCTCGCGCTCCTCACGCTCCGGGTAGAGGGCGAGATAGGGCTCCGCGAACCAGTGCTCCCACCAGGGATCCCCGTCCTCCATCACGTGGCCACCGGCCTCGATGATAGGCGGAAAAAGAGACGGCCGAAGGAGCCGCCGCTCAGCTCGCGGCGACCGAAATCCGCGCTTCGGCGAACTTCGCGTCGGCGTTGACGGCGTCGAGCTCTTCGTCCCCGGCCACGTTCGCGCGGCGCGCCTCGGCCGCCGACTTCTCCTGCGCGGCCTTCGCGGCGTCGATCGCATCCTTTGCCGCCGCCTCGTCCGCGAGGACGCGCACGGCGTCGCCCGCGATCTCCGCGAAGCCGCCGCGCACGGCGACGGACGTCCTCTTCGAACCCTCGCGGAACGACACGAGGCCGATGCCGAGGAGCGTGATGAGCGGCGTGTGCGCGGGCAGGATCCCGATCTCGCCGTCCCATCCCGGAAGCGTCACCTCGTCGCAGGCCACGCCGCCAACGACGGCGCGCTCCGGGGTCACGACGGTGAGCGTGAGGCGTCCGTCCACGGCGTCAAGCCGCTCCCTTGAGCTTCTCGGCCTTCTCCCGGGCTTCTTCGATCGCGCCGACGTTGAAGAACGCCTGCTCGGGGAGCTCGTCGTGCTTGCCCTCGACGATCTCCTTGAAGGACCGGATCGTGTCGGCGACCTTGACGTAGCGGCCCGGAAGTCCCGTGAACTGCTCGGCGACGTGGAAGGGCTGCGAGAGGAAGCGCTGGATCTTGCGCGCCCTCGCGACGATGACCTTGTCGTCCTCGGAGAGCTCGTCGATGCCGAGGATCGCGATGATGTCCTGGAGGTCCTTGTACTTCTGGAGGACCTGCTGGACGGCGCGCGCGACCTTGTAGTGCTCCTCGCCCACGGTGAGCGGCGAGAGGATCTTGGAGGTCGAGGCGAGCGGGTCGACGGACGGGTAGATCCCGATCTCGGCGATCTGGCGCGAGAGGACGGTCGTCGCGTCGAGGTGGGCGAAGGCCGTCGCGGGCGCCGGGTCCGTGAGGTCGTCGGCCGGGACGTAGATCGCCTGGACCGACGTGATCGAGCCGCGCTTCGTGGACGTGATGCGCTCCTGGAGCTCGCCCATCTCGGTCGCGAGGTTCGGCTGGTAGCCGACGGCCGAGGGCATGCGCCCGAGGAGCGCCGAGACCTCGGAGCCCGCCTGCGTGAATCGGAAGATGTTGTCGATGAAGAGGAGAACGTCCTTGCCTTCCTTGTCGCGGAAGTACTCGGCCGCCGTCAGGCCCGTCAGTCCGACGCGCAGGCGCGCGCCGGGGGGCTCCGTCATCTGGCCGTAGATGAGCGCGGCCTTGGACTTCTTCCAGTCCTTCGGGTCGATGATCCCGGACTCGGTGAACTCGAGCCAGAGGTCGTTGCCCTCGCGCGTTCTCTCGCCGACGCCCGCGAAGACCGAGTAGCCGCCGGCGGCTTTCGCGACGTTGTTGATGAGCTCCATGATGAGGACGGTCTTGCCGACGCCCGCGCCCCCGAAGAGGCCCGTCTTGCCGCCGCGCGTGTAGGGCTCGAGGAGGTCGATGACCTTGATGCCCGTCTCGAACATCTCGACGGACGTCGACTGGTCTTCGTAGGCCGGCGCCTCCCGGTGGATCGGCCAGCTCTCGCTCGTCTTCACGGGTCCCATCTCGTCGACCGGCTCGCCGATCACGTTCAGGACGCGCCCGAGCGTCTCGGGCCCGACGGGAACCGTGATGGGCGCGCCCATGTCGATCGCCTTCATCCCGCGGACGAGGCCGTCGGCGGGCTTCATCGAGATGCACCGGACGCGGTTCTCGCCGAGGTGCTGCGCGACCTCGGTCACGATGTCGATCGGGACCGTCGAGAGCTTCTCCTCGTCCACGATGCGGACCGCGTTGAGGATGGTCGGAAGCTTCCCGGCCGGGAATTCGACGTCCACGACGGGCCCGATGACCTGGACGACCCTGCCTTCAGTAGCCATAGGTTGCGCAGCCTTTCCGTGTCGGGCGGCCTAGTCGAGGGCCGCGGCTCCCGAGACGATCTCGATGAGCTCTTTCGTGATGCGCGCCTGGCGCGCGCGGTTGTACGTGAGGGTGAGGCCGTCGATGATCTCGCCCGCGTTCTTCGACGCGCTGTCCATCGCGGTCATCTGCGCGGCGAAAAACGCGGCGTTCGATTCGAGGAGGGCGCGGTACATCTGGAACTCGAGGAAGCGCGGGAGGAGCGTCCCGAGGATGACGTCCGGCGCGGGCTCGTAGAGGTAGTCCGCGCCGCCCGCGTCCGCCTTCGGCGCGGCGGCGTCGAGGCTGACCGGGAGGAGCCTCTTCGTCCGGACGACCTGGGAGATGACGCTCCGGAACTCGTTGTAGACGACGTAGACGGCGTCCACCTCGCCCGAGACGAAGCGCGCCGCGAGGCCGCGCGCGATCTCGGAGGCGACCGCCATGGTCAGCTTCGAGAAGAGGCCGGGCCGCGCGTCGAGGATCTCGACGGGGCGCCGCCGCCAGAAGTCGTTCGACTTCTTGCCGAGGACGACGAGCTTCACGTTCGCGCCCTTCTCGCGCTGCTCGCGGAGGAACGCGCCGACGGCGCGGTTCACGTTCGTGTTGAAGCCGCCCGCGAGGCCCTTGTCGCCGCTCACGGCGACGACGACGACGTTCTTCTCCTCGCGTCCCTCGAGGAGCGGGTGCGCGGGCGTCCCGTCCTCGTGGGCGGGGACCCGGGCCGCGACGGACGCGAGCGTCGCCTCGAGCGTCGTCGCGTACGGCCGGGCGGACAGGACGCGGTCCTGCGCGCGGCGCAGCTTGGACGCCGCGACCATCTTCATCGCCTTCGTGATCTGCTGCGTGTTCTTCACGCTGCGGATCCGGCGCCGGATGTCGATCAGGTTGGCCATGGGCGCGCCGCGCGGCTCTCCCTACGCGACCTTCGCTTCGGGCCGCGCCGCGAGGAAGACCTTCTTCGCCTCGGCGACCGCCGCCGAGAGGGCCGATTCGATCTCCGGCGTGAGCTTCCCCGCCGTGCGGACCTCGTCGAGGAGCGCCTTCTTCTGGTCCTTCATGTACTCGTGCAGCGCCGTCTCGAACGGGAGCACCGCCTCGACGAGGAGGTCGTCGAGGAACCCTTTCGTGCCGGCGAAGACCGAGGAGACCTGGAGCGCGACGTCCATCGGGACGTACTGGTTCTGCTTGAGGATCTCGACGAGGCGCCGGCCACGGTTGAGCTGGGCCTGAGTCGTCTTGTCGAGGTCGGACCCGAACTGCGCGAACGCCGCGAGCTCGCGGAACTGCGCGAGGTCGAGGCGGAGGGTGCCCGAGATCGCGCGCATGACGCGGATCTGGGCCGACCCGCCGACGCGCGACACCGAGATGCCGACGTTGACGGCGGGGCGCTGCCCCGAGAAGAAGAGGTCCGACTCGAGGAAGATCTGGCCGTCCGTGATCGAGATGACGTTCGTCGGGATGTAGGCGGAGACGTCGCCCGCCTGCGTCTCGATGATCGGGAGCGCCGTCAGGGACCCGCCGCCCTTCTCCTTGTTCAGCTTGCTGGCTCTCTCGAGGAGCCGGCTGTGGAGGTAAAAGACGTCGCCCGGGTACGCCTCGCGGCCCGGCGGCCGGCGGAGGAGGAGCGAGATCTCGCGGTAGGAGGCGGCCTGCTTCGAGAGGTCGTCGTAGATGACGAGCGCGTGGCGGCCGTTGTACATGAAGTACTCGCCCATCGCGCAGCCCGCGTACGCCGCGATGTACTGCAGCGGCGCGGGGTCGGACGCGGAGGCCGCGACGATGATCGTGTGTTCCATCGCGCCGTGCTGCTCGAGCGTCTGGACGACCTGCGCGACCGTCGAGTTCTTCTGCCCGATCGCGACGTAGACGCAGACGACGTCCTTGCCCTTCTGGTTGATGATCGCGTCGAGGGCGATGGCCGTCTTGCCGGTCTGGCGGTCCCCGATGATGAGCTCGCGCTGGCCGCGGCCGATCGGGATCATCGCGTCGATCGCCTTGATGCCGGTCTGCATCGGCTCCTTGACCGGCATGCGGTCGACGACGCCGGGCGCGAGACGCTCGACGGGGTAGAACTCCTTCGACGCGACCGGGCCCTTGCCGTCGAGCGGCATTCCGAGCGGGTTCACGACGCGGCCGATCAGGGCGTCGCCGACCGGGACGGACACGATGCGCTTCGTGCGCTTGGCGGTGTCGCCTTCCTTGACGAGGCTCGTCTCGCCCATGAGCACGCAGCCGACGTGCGACTCCTCGAGGTTCAGCGCGAGGCCGAAGACCTCGTGAGGGAACGCGATGAGCTCGCCCGCCATCGCCTTGTCCAGCCCGTAGACGAGGGCGATGCCGTCGCCGACGGAGATGACGGTGCCGACCTCGTCGACGTCCACGCCCTGGGTGACGCCTTGGAGCTGGGCCTTGATGAGCTGGGTGATTTCCTGGGCGCTGATGTCGGCCATAACTTTCTTTCTCCGTTCAGGACGCCGGGGCGAGTGCGTGCAGCGCGGCGCGGGCCTTCTCGAGCCGGCGCGCGAGCGACGCGTCGAGGCGGGCGCTGCCCACCGAGACGACGAAACCACCGAGGAGCGACGGGTCCACGGCCGCGACGACGCGGACCGTGCTGCCCGTGCGGCCCTCGACCATGCGCCGCAGGGCTTCGAAGACCGCCTCGTCGAGAGGACGCGCGCTCGCGACGCGCGCTTCCAGAACGTGCCGCTCGCGGTCGAGCCGCTCCTTCACCGCCGCGAGGAACGCGGAGAGGCGGTGCACGCGCCGGTTCTGGAGCAGGACGTCCAGGAGGCGCCCGCCGAGGACTCCGACGCCGGCCTGCCGTGCGACGGCGTCGAGGACGGCCTTGCGGCGCCCCTTCTCGATGCCGGGGTTCGCGAGGACCTTCGCGAGGTCGGGGGTCGAGTCGATCGCCTGGGCCACGGCGGCGAGCGCGGGGAGCTGCGCGTCGACGGCGTCCGCGGAGAGAGCGACCGCGAAGAAAGCGTCCACGTAAGGGCGGGTGAAGCGCTCCGCCATCGTCAGGTCCTCTTCAACCCTTCGCCCGCGCGGAGAGCTCCGCGACGCCCTCGGCAACGAGTCGCTTCTCGTCCTCCGGCGTGACGCTCTTCGCGAGGAGGTCCTTCGCGACCTCGACGGCGAGGTCGCCGGCGTATGCCGTGAGCTCCGCGCGCGCCGCCCGGATGCGGTTGTCGACCTCGGCCGTCGCGCGCGTGAGGAACCGTGCGGCATCCTCTTCGGTCTGCTTGAGGAGGGCGGTGCGCTCGGCCTCGGCGTCCCTGCGGGCGGCGTCCTTCAGGCTCGCGAGCTCGGTCTCGATCGCGGCGAGACGCTGCGCGAGCTCGCCCGCAAGCGCCTCGGCGCGGCGCCGGTCCTCGTCCGCCTTCTCGAGCGCCCTGGCCACCTCGGTCCGCCGGTTCCCGAAGAACTCGGCGACGGGCTTCCTCAGGAAGTACCAGAGGAGCGCGAGAAAGGCGACGAGGTTCGTGACCTGCCAGAAGAGGGCCGGGACTCCGAGGAAGCCCTTCGCGGCTTCGTGGCCCTCTTCGGCCAGGAGAAGCAGCGCGTCGGCCGTCACGCGATCCTCCGCCCGAGCGCGAGCGACGCGATCTCGCCCGCCGTCGTCCGGACGTTCTTTTCCAGCTCCGCGCGCGCTGCGGCGACCTCGGCGTCGAGCCTTGCCTGAGCGGCGGCGCCGGCGAGACGGGCCTTCTCGCGCGCGCCGTCGAGAACCGCCTGCCGCTTCGCGTTCGCCTCGTCGCGCGACGCCTGGCGCGCGGCGAGGGCCTCGCGGCGCGTCTGGGTCAGGCGGCGGTCGATGGACGCGAGCGTCTCTTTCTCGTTCTCGAGCGCCTTCGCGAGGGCCTCCGTCGCGGTCGCGGCCTTCGCCTCGCGCTCTTCGAGGATCCTCCCGAGCGGCCCGAACACGAACGCGCGCAGGACGGCGTATGTGGCCCAGAAGAGGGCCATGATGAGAAGCAGGGAAAGGTCGGGAAGCTGCATGTCCGTCCGTCGAGCGTCGTTGTCCGCGCGGGTCGGGACCTCGAGGTGTGGCCTCGGAGAGGCGGGGGGCGACGGCCCGGATACGCGCGCTGGCCGGCGCGTTATCTCACAGCGCCCGACCCCCGGTCAAACCGCGGCCAAATCGACCGGACCTCTTCCTCGGGCCGGGATCGCCTGCGATGATCTCGTCTCGACGTATGGTCCGGAAACACAAATTAAACGATAGAGTAATAAGTGCTCTTGCCGCGGCGGACGGGCTTTGGCGGGACAGTGCCTCGTCGCTCCGGCCGGCCGAGCTCGCCTGCCGGAAGGGCTGCTTCGGCTGCTGCGTCGGGCTCTTCGCGATCGGCCTGTCCGAGGCGCTCGCGATCAGGTCCGCAGTCGACGAGCTGCCGGCCCCGGGGCGCGCCGGCGTTCTCGCCCGGGCGTCCCGGGCCGTCGAGCGGAGCGCGGCGACGTTTCCCGGCGACGCGGCCGCGGGCGTTCTCGACCCCGAGCGCAGCGAAGCGGCCGAAGACGCCTGGTTCGCGGCCGTACGCGACGTACCCTGCCCGGCGCTCGAGCTCCCCTCTGGCCGCTGCGCGGTCTACGCGGCGCGCCCCACGACGTGCCGGACGTATGGCGTCGCGCTCCGTTCGGGCAGCGAAACGCTCGTCTCCGCTTGCGAGCTCAACTTCGCCGACGCACCGCCCGCGCGCATCCTCGAGACGGCGATTGACGCGTCGCGCCTAACCGCCGTGGACCAGTCACTCGTCGAGATCGCATCCCGGGCGGGGCTGCCGGCAGGCGTGGAGACGACGATCGCGCACGCCCTCGCCGGATCGGCGATCGCGGCGCTCGCGCAGACGGTCCGTTAGGCGGTCTCGGTTCCGGAGCCGGGCGTGGGGCGCGCCGCTCCCGCTTCGACCGGGCCCTGGATCACGGCGCCTTCCTCGACGACGAGCGCGGGCGCGTGGATTTCGGCGAAGAGGCGCCCGCCGGCGTGCACCTCGATGCGCTCCGTGGCGTGGATGACGCCGCGCACCGTGCCCGACACCGCGAGGCGTCCGACCCGGATCTCGCCCTCGACGACTCCACCGTCGCCGATCACGAGCTCCGCGTCCGAGACGATGGTGCCCTTGAAGGCGCCGTCGATCCGGAAGACGTCGTCGAACGTGAGCGTGCCCTCGAGGCGCGCACCGCGGTCGAGGAACCCGTTCAGCGTTCCGCTCGTCTTTTTCACGCTCACGCGTTTCCCCCGCCGGACAGCTTCTCGAAGAGGCCGATGAGCTCTTCCTCCGAGTAGAACGCGATGCGGACCTCGCCACCGCGCTTTTTTCTCCGTATCTCCACCTTCGTCCCGAGCGCGCGGGCGAGACGCAGCTCTGCGTCGCGCGTGTCGGCGTCGACCGCGCGGAGCTTCTTCTTCCTTCCCGCCGCTCCCTTCGCGAACGAGGCGACGCGGGCCTCGACGGCGCGCACGTTCAGGCCGCGGCGGACGATCTCTTTCGCGAGCGACTCCTGGTCGGCGGCGGACGGGAGCGCGAGAAGCGCGCGCGCGTGCCCCGCCGTGAGAGCGCCCGACTCGAGCGCCTCGCGCACGGCCGAAGGCAGCTTGAGGAGGCGGAGCGCGTTCGCGACCGTCGCGCGGTCCTTTCCGACGCGCTCGGCGACGTCCTCCTGCGTGAGGCCGAAGTCCTCCCTGAGGTGCCGGTAGGCCTCGGCCTCCTCGAGAACCGTCAGGTCGCGGCGCTGGACGTTCTCGACGAGCGCGAGGAGGAGGTGGTCGCGGTCCGTGACGCCTTCGCGCACGACGACCGGCACCTCGGAGAGCCCCGCGAGGCGTGCCGCGCGGACGCGGCGCTCGCCCACGAGGATCCGGTAGCGCTCGCCCTCCTTCGTGACGAGGATCGGCTGGAGGATTCCCGTCTTCGCGATCGAGCGCGAGAGCTCGGCCAGCCCGTCGTCGTCGAAGCGGTGGCGGGGCTGGCGCCGGTTCGCGTCGAGGAGCGACACGGGTACCGTGCGGAGGCCGCCGCTTTCCCGCCCCGGCTTCGAAGTCGGGATCAGCGCCGAGAGGCCCCGGCCGAGGGCGGGCTTTCGAGACATGCCCGGGAATCGTAACAGCCGCCCCCCGGGCCGGGCGCCCCGCGCGCGTCAGCGCGCCTGCCGCTTGAGCAGCTCGCGGGCGATCGCGAGGTACGCCTCGGCGCCGCGCGAGCGCGCGTCGTACAGGAGGATCGGCTTGCCGAAGGACGGCGCCTCCGCGAGCCGGACGCTGCGCGGGACCGGTGTCCTGAATACCCGGTCACCGAAGTGCTTCCTGATCTCGTCGAGGACCTGGCGGGAGAGGTTCGTCCGCTCGTCCCACATCGTCGGGACGACGCCCATGAGCTCGAGGGCCGGGTTGAGGCTCTCCTTGACGCGCTCGATCGTCGCGAGGAGCTCCGAGACGCCCTCGAGCGCGTAGTACTCGCACTGGATCGGGAGAAGGAGCCCGTCTGCGGCCGCAAGCGCGTTCAGCGTCAGGAAGCCGAGGGACGGAGGGCAGTCGACGAGGACGTATTCGAAGCGGTCGCGGACGCCGACCAGCCGCTCCTTGAGCCGGAACTCGCGCCGCTCGGCGCCCACGAGCTCGACCTCTGCGCCGACGAGATCGCGGTTCGCGGGGAGCAGCGTCAGGCAAGGCAGCTCCGTGGGCCGGGCGACCTCCTCGAACGCGGCCTCGCCGAGCAGCCAGTCGTACGTCGTGCGCGAGAGGGCGGCCTTGTCGACGCCGAGTCCGCCGGTCGCGTTCCCCTGAGGGTCGAGGTCGACGAGAAGAACCGGTCGCTCCAGCGCGGCGAGCGCCGCCGCGAGGCTGACGGCCGTCGTGGTCTTCCCCACCCCGCCCTTCTGGTTCGCGACGGCAAGGACCCGATGTTTCACGTGAAACGTTCCAGCGCGAGGATGCCCCGGCGCTCGCTGCCCGGGTCGCGGTGAAACGCCGCCGACTTCGCGCCGCTGTCCCGCACGGCATTCCTCACGAGCGGCTCGGTCGTCCAGAGGAGGGCCCGGGCGCCGGGCGCGAGGACCGGGCGGGCCGCGCGGACGAGCTTCCCCGCCGAGCCGACGGCGCGGGTCGTGAGGACGTCGAAGAGCCCGCTTTTCGCCATCGGAAACGAGTCCGGGAATCTAGCGTTCACGACCTCGGCGGTCAACGCGAGGCGTTCGGCGGCGGCGGCGAGGAAATCGCACTTCTTCCTCGTCGACTCGACGAGCGTTCCCGCGAGGTCGCGTCTCAGGAGGAGAATCGGCAGCGCCGGGAACCCCCCGCCCGAGCCGAGATCGAGGAGGCGGATCCGCGCCGGCCGGGACGGCGGGAGGAGCGGCAGTCCCGCGAGCGCGTCCCCGAGGTGTCCCGCCAGCGCTTCCGGCTCGGCCGCGCGCGCCGAGACCAGGTTCATCGCCGCGTTCCGCTCGAGGAGGAACGCGAGGAATCCGGCCAGGCCCTCTCGCGCCGACTCGGCCATCGGCCGCGCCCGTTCCGGCAGCGTCGCGACGGCGCGGTCCACGGCGGCTTCCAGGGCCGCGCCGCTCACGCCGCCGCGCCCCGGTCCTTCACGAGAAGGCGCGCGAGGAGGAGCGCCGCGGCCGCCGGCGTGACGCCCGGGATCCGCGCGGCCTGCCCGAGCGTGCCCGGCCGGTGGCGCTCGAGCTTCTCGATCGCCTCGAGCGAGAGCCCCGGCACGCCGCGATAGACGAAGTCTCGCGGGATCCTCCGCCCGCCGGCGCGCTTGAGGCGCGCGACCGTCTGCCGTTCGCGCGGAAGGAAGCCGGCGTACCGGAGCTCGGACGCGACGCGTCCGAGCGCTTCGGCGTCGAGTGCGGCGAGGTCGACACGGGCCTCTTCGTCGAGCGTTTCGGCGAGGAACGCGCGCAGCGACGCGGCGTCGAGATCCGGCCGCCGGAGAAGCCCCGCGAGCGTGGTCTCCTCGACGACGTCTATGCCGTCCGCGGCAAGCCGCTCGCGCGTCGTGCGGTCCGGCGTGACGCGGGACGCCTCGAGCGCCGTGGCGACGCGCGCGTGGCGCGCCTCGGCCTCGAGGATCGGCGCGGCGGCCTCCGCCGTCACGAGAGAAAAGGCGACGGCTTTCTCCGTGAGGCGCGCGTAAGCGCTGTCGGCGCCGAGGAGAAGGCGGTGCTCGGCGCGCGACGTCAGGAGTCGGTAGGGCTCGTCGAGGCCGAGCGTGACGAGGTCGTCGAGCATCACGCCGATGTACGCCTCGTCGCGGCGGAGGACGAGCGGCTCGCCGAGGTCCTTCGCGGCGCGCGCCGCGTTCGTCCCGGCGACGACGCCCTGGCCCGCGGCTTCCTCGTAGCCGGACGTTCCGTTGATCTGTCCGGCGAGGAAGAGTCCGGGCAGCGCGCGCGTTTCGAGCGAGACGTCGAGCTGCTCGGGAAAGACGACGTCGTATTCGACCGCGTACGCCGGTCGGAGGACCTCGGCCCGCTCGAGACCCAGAATCAATCTTACGATGCGTTCCTGGGTTGCGGGCGGCAACGACATCGAGAGCCCGTTCAGGTAGAGCCAGTCCGTCGCGAGGCCCTCGGGTTCGACGAAGATCTGGTGGCGCGTCTTCTCGGGAAAGCGCACGACCTTGTCCTCGATCGACGGGCAGTAGCGCGGCCCGCGCCCCGTGATGCGTCCGGAATAGAGCGGCGAGAGCGGCAGGCTCTCGCGCACGAGATCGTGCACCTTCTCGCCGGTGTGCGTGAGCCAGCAGTCCACCTGCGGCTGCGCCGGGAACCGCTCGCCCCGCGAGCGGAACGAGAACGGGACCGGCCGCTCGTCGCCCGGCGCGCGCTGCATCCGCCCGACGTCCACGGACCCCGCCGCGACGCGCGGAGGCGTCCCGGTTTTCATGCGGCCGAGACGCAGTCCCAACGCGGCAAGCGCCGCCGAGAGCGACTTGGCGGGCGGCTCGTTCCAGCGGCCCGCCTCGCGCCGGCTCTCCCCCACGTGCACGAGGCCCGAGAGGAACGTCCCGGTCGTCACGACGGCCGCGCGGCACCCGAGCGCCGTTCCGTCCTCGAGCACGATCCCCGCGAGGCGGCCGCCGTCGACGGCGAAACCCGCGGCCGTTCCCGCGGCCACGGTCACGCGCGGAGCGGACGACACGACGCGCCGGAGCTCCCGCGCGTAGAGCGCCTTGTCCGACTGGCAGCGCAACCCGCGCACCGCCGGCCCGCGCGAGGCGTTCAGGACCTTGAACTGGATCGCGGTCCGGTCCGCGACGAGCCCCATCGCGCCGCCCAGCGCGTCGACCTCGCGCACGACCTGGCCCTTCGCGAGGCCGCCGATCGCGGGGTTGCAGCTCATCCGGCCGATCGTCGAGGGGTCGCCCGTCACGAGAAGCGTCGCCGCTCCAAGCCGGGCGGCCGCGAGCGCCGCCTCGACGCCCGCGTGCCCGCCCCCGACGACGACGACGTCCCAGCGGCCGTTCATGGGCGACACTTTACTTGCCGACGCAGAAGGCCGAGAAGACGCGGTCGAGAAGATCCTCCGTCGCGGTCTCCCCCGTGATCGCTCCGAGCGCGACGAGCGCCTCGCGCGAGCGCGCCGCCACGAGCTCCGCGTCGCGGCCGTCCGCCGCGAGCGCCGCGCTTTCGGCGAGGAGAGCCGCCGCCGTCTCGAGCGCCTCCTTGTGCCGCGCGAGGACGAGGAGCTCGCCCTCGGCCTCGACGAGGCCCAGCCGCGCGGCGATCGCGGCGCGGAGCGTGTCGAGGCCGAGACCGGTCTTCGCCGAGACGACGACGGCGCGGCGGCGAACGTCCGACGAGAGATTTTCTTCGAAGGTGAGAGGGGGAGAAGGCGGCAGCAGGTCCGCCTTCGCGAGGACCACGACGGTCTCCCCTCTTCCCCTTCCCAGAAACCCCTCGTCCTCTTCGGACATCCCAATTTGGGCATCCACGACGTAGAGGACGAGGTCTGCGTTCTCCCCTGCCCGCGTCGCGACGTCGACGCCGATCCGCTCGACCTCCTCGGCCGCGTCGCGCAGCCCGGCGGTGTCGAGGAGCGTCACGCTCTCGCCGGCGATCTCGACCGCCTCCGAGATCGCGTCCCGCGTCGTGCCGGGCGTCGCCGTCACGATCGCGCGGTCTCGCCCGACGAGCGCGTTGAAGAGCGTCGACTTCCCCGCGTTCGGCCGGCCGAGGATCGCGACGACCGGCCGCCGCTCCCCCGCCGCGCGGGAGGAGGCCGCGACCGCCGCGAGCTCCGCCGCGACCGCCGCGAGCTCCTCGCCCGCGCGCCGCGCCTCCTCGCTCTCCACGTCCTCGGCGAAGTCGAGCACCCCCTCGAGCGCCGCGAGGGCGTCCAGCGTCCGTTCGCGCGCGTCGTACACCCGGCGCGACAGCGCGCCCTCGACGAGGCCGAGCGCGCGGCGCGCCGCGCCCCGGCTCTCGGCGCGCGCGAGCGCCGCGAGCCCCTCCGCCTCGGCGAGATCGAGCTTGCCGTTCGCGAGGGCGCGCCGCGTGAATTCCCCGCGCTCGGCCGGCCGCGCGCCCGCCGCCCGCGCCGCGTCCACGAGGCCGCGCACGACGCCCGGCGAGCCATGGCAGAGGAGCTCGACGACCTCCTCTCCGGTGGGCGAGTGCGGCGCCGCCCAGAGGAGCGCGACGCCGCGGTCGAGGGCGCGACCCTCGGCGTCCACGAGCCGCACGAGGCGCGCGCGGCGAGGTTCGGCGTCGGCGGGGAAGTCCGGCGCGAGGAGGCGCGCAACGGCGAGGGTCCGGCCCGCCGGGCCCGTCAGCCGGACGACGGCGAGCGCGGAGACGCCCGGAGGCGTTGCGGGGGCGACCAGCACGTCGTCCCCGCGTTCCCGGTCGCCGGCGAGCGGCGACATGCTTCCGGGGCCGGCCTCAGGACGCCTTCGGCTTCATCGACGAAGGCCCGAGGTCCGTGAAGCGGTTGAGGAGCATCTGCTGGCCGATCGTCAGGATGTTCTGCATGAGCCAGTAAAGGACGAGGCCGGACGGGACGTCCTTGAAGAGGAAGCCCATGACGAGCGGCATGATGTTCTGCACGCGCTTCATCGCGGGGTCGCCTGTCGTCGGCGTCATCTGCTGCTGGATCCACATCGTCGCCGTCATGAGGATCGGCGTCACGTAGTACGGGTCCTTCGCGGAGAGGTCCGTGATCCAGAGCATGAAGGGCGCGTGGCGCAGCTCGATCGAGTGCGCGAGGAGGTTGTAGAACGCGATGAGGATCGGCATCTGCAGGAGGAGCGGAAGGCACCCGCCCGCGGGATTGACGCCCTCCTGCTTGTAGAGGCCCATCATCTCCTCGTTCATCTTCACGCGCGCCTGCGGGTCCTGCTTGATGCGCGAGCCCCACTTCGTGCGGATCGCTTCCACCTTCGGCTGCAGCGCGCCCATCTTCTTCATCGAGACGAGCTGCTTGTGCGTGAGCGGGTAGAGGAGGACCTTGATGACGACCGTGATGAGGAGGATCGCGACCCCCCAGTTGCCGACGAACTTGTGGATCTCGCGCAGGCCCCAGAGGAGCGGCTTCACGAGGACCGCGAACCAGCCGTAGTCGATCACGCGGTCGAGGCCCGGGCGCGTCTTCTCGAGGATGTCGATCGCCTTCGGGCCGAGGAAGACGTCCGTCGCGAGCGGCGAGGGGCCCGACAGCACGACTTCGCTCTCGCCGTCGGGCTTCGGTCCGGCGGCGGGCGTCGCCGACGCGTCCGGCGTCGCGCCGGGGGCCGGCGCCGCGGCACTCAGCGCCACGGGTCGGAGCGAGACGGCGCCCTGCGCGCCCGGCAGGAACGCCGAAAGGAAGTAGTTGTCCTCGAGGCCCGCGGCCGTCAGCCCGGTCAGGCCGACCAGGGGCTCCTTGAGTCCGTCCTTCGCGCGGCGCGTCACGGATCCGCCCGCGGCGACCGTGATCGTCGCTCCGGGTTTCGAGTACCGGCTCGTGAGCTCGTCGCCCAGCGGATTGCCGATGCTCGGCCCGAGGACGATCCCGACCGGGCCGGCGGCGCCCTCGCGCTCGACCTTCACGACGACGACATAGGAGTTGCGAAAGACGTACGTGCGCGTGAGGCCGTTCCCGTCCGCCTCGCGGTAGCGGAAGCGCACGATCTTCTCGTCCCCGTTTCCGTCTTCTTTCGACACGGCCCAGCGTGCCTTCGCGGCGCGCGCGAGGAACGCGTCGGCCTCGTCGAGGCCGAGCGTCCGGCCCGGGAACGGGGCGCCCTGGCGAACGAGATCGAGAGGCTTGCCGGCGCCGTCCTTGTGCTGGAGGAGGACGAAGGAGGTCAGGACGCCGCCCTCGTTCGAGAGCCGCGCCGTGAAGAGCGGCTCGCGGACCTCGACGCTTTCTTCTGCGCCGGCGCCGATCGGCTCCACGTGGACTGCGGCCGCCGCGGGCGGGGGAGCCGGCGCCGCGGCCGGCGCGGCAGCCGTCACCGCGGGCGCGGGCGCGGGCGCGGACGCCGCGGGCGCCGGGGCCGACGCCGTCTTCGCGGCGGCCGGCGCGGCGGGCTTCGCGGGCGGCGGCGGCGGGAACAGCACGTACCAGCCGATCAGGACTGCGGCCGAGAGGGCGAACGCGATGACGAGGCGCTTGGTCTCCAAGAGTTCTCCTTCGATCTCCTCAGTCGAGTCTCGTCACGGCACGGCGTCGTGGCCGCCGGCGTGGAACGGATGACAGCGCGCGAGCCGCCGGGCGGCGAGCGCGAGGCCACGGGAAAGCCCGTGGCGGAGGACCGCCTCGCGCGCGTACTCCGAGCACGTCGGCGTGAAGCGGCAGGCCGGCGGTAGCAGGGGAGAGACGAACCTCTTGTAGGCCGCAAGCGCCGCTGCGGCGGCGCGCGCTCCCGCGGTCGGTCCGGTCGAAGGCGCGGCCACCGTCCCGTTCACGCGCGCTCCGGCCACGCGGAGGCGGCGGCGCGGTCGAGGAGGCCGGAAAGCTCGGCCTCCAGTGCGGCGAACGGGGCGCCCGCCGAGCGGGCCGTTACATTCACGACGACCTCGAGCGCGGCGGAGAGAGGGGCGCGGGCGTGCCAGCGCCGGTAGATCTCCCGCACGCGGCGCCGCGCGCGGTTGCGGACGACGGCGTTTCCTACCTTGCGCGTGGCCGTGACCCCGAGCCGGCCCTCTCCGTCCCTCGGGCGCGCGAAGACGACCACGAGGCGGCCGCCGTGGCGGCGGCCCGCGTCGTACGTCGCCGTGAAGTCCCGGCGGGCGGTAATCCGCAGGCGGCGTGGAAAGACTTCCGCACGCGCAGGGCGCGGGTCTGTCGGGTCGCTTGGTTTCATGGACCGGCTCTCTGGCCGGGGGAGCCCGGCGGCCCGGGCCCCTCCTCCGCTCAGGCGGAGAGGGTCTTGCGGCCCTTGGCCCGTCGGCGGGCGAGGACGGCCCGGCCCGTCTTCGTTCTCATCCGGATGAGGAAGCCGTGCGTCCTCTTCCGGTGGCGGTTGTTGGGCTGGAACGTGCGCTTCGTCTTTGCCATGGTTGGCGGATCCTCCGACGGGGAGGGGGATTCTCGGGGACGCGGCTCCGACTGTCAACCCGAGCGGCCTTGGACCCCGTTCTTCAGGGTGGTAGGCTCTCGCCCCCTGCCGGCAGACCGATATGCACAGCGGTGGACATCCTGTGGAAAAAGCGACCTCCTGGGCCAAGATTCTCGAGCACCTGAAGACGCGCGTCGACGAGCGCGAGTTCGATTCCTGGTTCCGTGACTCGCGGCAGAAATCGGAGACGGCCGACGCGATCTTCGTCCAGGTGCGGACGCCCCTCTTCGTCGACTACATCCCCGAGGCCTACGCCCAGCAGATCGCCGAGGCGGCGCGCCTCGCGGGCGTCGGCAACCGGGAGATCCGGTTCGGCGCCGACGGCGACTTCCGCTCGTCGATCGACCCGCAGAAGGTCCCCGTCGAGCCCCGGCGCCGGGCGGGTGTTCTGAACCCGGCGTACACGTTCGAAAATTTCGTGACGGGCTCCTCGAACCGACTCGCGCATGCGGCGGCCCTCCGCGTCGCCGACCAGACCTCGCGCCAGTACAACCCGCTCCTCGTCTGCGGAGGCACCGGCCTCGGCAAGACGCACCTCATGCAGGCGATCGGGCACCGCCGCCTGTCCCGCCGCCCGGGCGAGAAGGTCATCTACCTGACGTCCGAGAACTTCGTGAACGAGGTCGTCCTCGGCCTCAGGTTCAACAAGATGGAGGCTGTTCGCCAGCGTTTTCGCGCCGCCGACATCCTGCTTCTCGACGACGTCCAGTTCGTCGTGGGCAAGGAGGCGTCCGAGAACGAGCTCTTCCACACGTTCAACGCGCTCTACGACGAGGGCAACCAGATCGTCTTCTCGTCGGACGTGCCGCCGCGCGAAATCCCGGGCCTCACGGACCGCCTCAAGAGCCGCTTCGAGGGCGGCCTCATCGTGGACATCCAGATGCCGGACTTCGAGACGAAGGTCGCGATCCTCCGGCAGAAGGCGGACGCGCACGAGGTGACGCTCGAGGACGACGTCGCGTTCTTCCTCGCATCCAAGATCAAGTCGTCGATCCGCGAGCTCGAGGGTTATTTCAATCGCGTCGTCGCGTTCGCGTCGCTCAAGGGGGAGTCCGTGTCCCTCGACCTCGCGCGCGAGGCCCTCAAGGACGTCTTCCGCGCCGAAGAGCACGCGACCTCGCCCGCGGAAATCCTCAAGGGAATCGCGGCTCACTACGGCCTCAAGCCCAGCGAGATGCGCGCGCGAAGCAAGCGCGGCCCGATCGTCTTTCCGCGCCAGGTCGCCATGTACGTCCTGAAAGAAGCGACGCACCTGTCGCTGCCGGAGATCGGCCGTCTCTTCTCGGACAAACACCATACGACGGCGCTTCACGCGATCCGCAAGATCGCGGCCATGCGGGAGCAGGACCCCGAGTTCGACCGCCTTCTCGCGGGTTTCATCGCTCAATATCGATGACTTTTCCACGGCTTTTTCCACCCTGGGCCGACGGCTTCGGGCGGCCCGCTGGATAACCCGGGCTGGGGGCTTTTCTTGCCCCTCAACTTCACAATCCGGCAGCCTGCCATACACAGGGAACTGTGCTCATTAAATCATTAAATATTAATGATTTACAGATCAATACACTTTTTGGCTCTCCCTACGACTTCTACTTCTTTCGGGGGGTTCTGGATGATACGATTCAGATTCATTAAGGAGTCGTCGTGGAGCTGACAATCCCAGCCTCGGTTCTCGCCCGCGAACTCAGCCTGATTCAGGGCGTCGTGGAGAAGAGAACCACGCACCAGATCCTCACGAACGTGCTTCTGGAGGCGCGAAACGGCGCCTTGACTCTCACGGCGACGGATCTCGACACCACGCTCTTGTCCGAGATTCCGACGACGACCCAGAAGACCGCCGGGGCCGTCACGGCGCCTGCGAGACGGCTGTACGACGTCGTCCGCGAGCTCCCGCCGGCGGCCGAGCTGAAGCTCAAGGTTCTCGAAAACAACCACGTGTCGCTCGAATGCAAGGAACCGAAGCTGCGCATCCGCCTGAACGGACTGCCGGCCGGCGACTATCCGACGCGGCCCGAGCCCACCGGAGGTCCGTCCTTGACGCTGACGTTCGGCGCCCTGCGCCGGATGGTCGACAAGGTCCGCTTCGCCGTCTCGACCGAGGAGATGCGCCTGCAGCTCCAGGGCGCGCTTCTCAAGGCTAGGAACGGCGTCGTCGAGATGGTCGCGACGGACGGCCACCGCCTCGCGCTCGTCGAAGTCGAAGGGTCGAAGGCCGACTCGGGGTTCGAACCCGTTCTCGTCTCGAAGAAGATCCTCGACGAGCTCGGCAAGCTCGACGCGGGCGACGACGCCGCCGTGACGATCGTCCGGGGCACGAACCACATCGGGTTCGTCGTCGGAAACCGGAAGCTCTTCTCGAAGCTCGACGAGCGGCGCTTCCCGGACTATGAAAAAGTCATCAGCAAGGAAAACGACAAGAAGGCCGTCGTCCCGCGCGAAGAGCTTCTCGGCGCCGTGCGCCGCATCGCGCTTCTTTCGGGCGACCGCACGAAGGCCGTGAGCCTCGCGTTCGACAAGGGCGCCCTCGTCGTTTCGTCCGAAAGCCAGGAAGTCGGCGACGGCTCCCAGGAAATCCCGGCCGCATACGACGCGACCCCCGTGACCCTGCGGCTCAACGCGCGCTACCTCGAGCAGTTTCTCGAGGCGGCCGAAACCAAGGACGTCCACCTCTTCGTCAAGGACGAGCAGGCCCAGTGTCAGGGCCGGCCCGGCGAGCCCCTCGGCGGCATCCGAAGCTACCTCTACGTCGTCATGCCGATGCGGATGTAAAAGGTTTCGTGGAGACACTGTCCCTCACTTCGGACGCGTTCCGGAACCTCGCCAGCGGCCGGCTCGAGTTCCACCCGAGGCTCAACCTCGTCGTGGGCGACAACGGGCAGGGCAAGTCGAACCTCTTCGAGGCTCTCGCGCTGGTCTCCGGACGGGCGTCGTTTCGCACGCGTGACCTCGCGGAGGTCCGCACGCACCTCGCTCCGCGGTCCGTGCTGTCGGCGCGGGTGCGCGCGGGCGGCGACGCCCGGACAGACACGACGCTCGGCCTCGTCCTCGCGGCCGGCGTCCGCGAGCACTACCGCGACGGCAAGCGCGTCACGCGCCTGACGGCCGCCCGGACGCTGCCGGCGGTCTTCCTCACGTCGCGCGACCTCGCACGCCTCTCGGGCCCCGCGGCCGAGCGCCGCCGCGCGCTCGACCGGGCCGCCCTTGCCGTCGACCCCGAGCACGCGCGCACGCTCACGCAGTACGAGAAGGCCCGAGCCTCGAAGACGCGCCTTCTCGCGCTCTCGCCGCGGTACGACGCGGACGAGATGGCCGTCTACGAGGCGACGCTCGTCGAAACGGGAGGCCGGCTCGCCGTCGCGCGCCGCCAGACGCGCGCGCGCCTGGAGTCGGAGATCGCCCGCGCGGCCGAGGCCCTCGGGACGCCGTTTCGCGGCATCGAGCTCGAGCTCGTGAGCGACCTGCCGGCCGAGGGCGACCCGGCCGCCCTGTCCGCCGCCCTCTCCGCTCTTCTCGTGCGGAAAAAGGCCGACGAGCGGCGCGCGCAGCGCTGCCTCGCGGGGCCGCACCGCGACGACGTCCTCCTGAAGGTCGAGGGCGTCCCCGCAGCCGCGCGCGCGTCCTCGGGCGAGACGCGGTCGTTCCTCCTCGCGTGGACGCTCGCGGAAATGGCGCTCATGGCCGACGCGGCGCGGCACACCCCCGTCCTCGCGTTCGACGACTTCGACTCCGAATGGGACCCGCGCGTCCTCGGCGCGTTCGCCGAGGCGCTGCCCGAGGAAGGGCAGATCTTCCTCTCCTCGGCCCGCCCGGAAGCCGTCCGCGGCCTCCCGCTCCCGGCCGGCGTGCTCTACCGGATGTCGGCGGGCCGCCTCGCACGCGAGGGAATCCTCGGCGCGGGCCGGTCGGCGACGCGCGTCGCCCGGGGAGGAGCGCGATGAGCGTGGCGGAGGAGCCCGTGACCCCGGGGATGCCGGCGGAGCCGCACGCGTCGAACGCGAACACGGGCGACGATTACGACGCGGCCTCGATCAAGCTCCTCAAGGGGCTCGAGGCCGTGCGCAAGCGCCCCGGGATGTACATCGGAAACACCGACGACATCACGGGCCTCCACCACATGGTCACGGAGCTCGTCGACAACGCGATCGACGAGGCGCAGGCCGGCTACTGCGACACGATCAGCGTGCTCGTCCACGCGGACGACTCCGTGACGGTCGAGGACAACGGCCGCGGCATCCCGGTCGGGCCCCACCCCGTCCACAAGCGCGAGACGCTCGAGATCATCCTCACGGACCTTCACTCGGGCGGAAAGTTCGACGACAACGCGTACAAGGTCTCCGGCGGCCTCCACGGCGTCGGCCTGTCCGTCGTGAACGCGCTCGCGGGCTCGCTCCTCGTCGAGGTCAAGCGAGGGGGCAAGGTCTGGCAGCAGCGCTACGGCAGGGGCGTCCCTCTCGAGCCGATCCGCGAGGTCGGCAAGACCGCCAAGACGGGCACGAAGATCACGTTCAAGGCGGACCCGGAGATCTTCTCGGTCACGGGCTACAACTTCGACGCGCTCAGCCAGCGCCTCCGCGAGCTCGCGTTCCTGAACCCCGGCGTCACGATCGAGGCCGTCGACGAGCGCGATCCGAAGGGCGAGAAGAAGCACGTCTTCCGGTACGAAGGCGGGATCAAGTCCTTCGTCGAGCACCTCAACAAGAACAAGGCGCCTCTTCACGACTCCGTGATCACGTTCGCGGACGTGAAGAACCCGACGGGCGACCCGACGCAGGACGCCAAGCACGAGCGCCTCGACGTCGCCCTCCAGTGGAACGAAGGCTACGCGGAGCAGATGTTCTGCTTCACGAACACGATCTCGAACAAGGACGGCGGGACGCACCTCGAAGGCCTGAAGGCCGCGCTCACGCGCGCGATCCAGCGCTACGCCGAGAGCGCGGGCCTCACGAAGAACCTGAAGGACACGACGCTCTCCGGCGACGACTGCCGCGAGGGCCTGACCGCCGTGGTCTCGCTCAAGATCCGCGACCCGAAGTTCTCCTCGCAGACGAAGGAGAAGCTCGTCTCGCAGGAAGCGAAGACGTGGGTCCAGACGGTCACCTACGAGCGGCTCTCGAGCTACTTCGAGGAGAACCCGAAGGTGGCGCGCCGGGTCGTCGAGAAGATCGTCGACGCGGCCCGGGCGCGCGAGGCGGCCCGCAAGGCGCGCGAGCTCGTGCGGCGCAAGGGCGCGCTCGACGGCGCCGGCCTCCCCGGCAAGCTCGCGGACTGCCAGGAAGGCGATCCGGCGCTCTCGGAGATCTTCATCGTCGAGGGCGACTCGGCCGGCGGCTCGGCCAAGCAGGGCCGCGACCGGCGGACGCAGGCGATCCTCCCGCTCAAGGGCAAGATCCTGAACGTCGAGAAGGCCCGCTTCGACAAGATGCTCGCCTTCGCGGAGATCCGCTCTCTCATCCTCGCGCTCGGCGCCGGGATCGGCGAGGACTTCGACCCGGACAAGATCCGCTACCACAAGATCGTCCTCATGACGGACGCCGACGTCGACGGGAGCCACATCCGGACGCTTCTCCTGACGTTCTTCTTCCGGCAAATGAAGGCCGCGATCGAACGCGGCTACCTCTACATCGCGCAGCCGCCGCTCTTTCGCGTGGCCGAAGGCAAGCGGGAGACGTTCCTCAAGGACGAAAAGGAGAAGGCGCGGTTCCTTCTCGCCCGCCTCGGCGAGGACCGGACGCTCGTTTCGGACACGACCGAGAAGACGGCCTCCGGCGCGGCGCTCACGGCTCTCGTCGCCGAGATGCAGGAGTGGCGCGGGCTCGTCGCGCGTCTCGCCGTGCGCGGCTTCCCGGAGGCGCTGCTCCGCACGCTCGTGAACGGCGGCCTCACGGACGCCGATGCGTTCCTGGACCGCGGGCGGCTCGAGAGGGCCGCGCAGGACCTCGCCGCCGTCGTCGAGGCGTTCGAGATCCGCGCCGACGAGGAGCACGGCGGCCACGCGATCCACGTCACGCAGGCGGTCAACGGCGTCCTCAAGACGGGAGTCGTCGACGCCGCGTTCCTCGCGGGCTACGAGATGCGCAAGGTGGCCGAGCTCGCGACGAAGATCGACGGGTTCCTCGACGGGCCGTACCGCCTCAAGGCGAACGGCTCGGGCGCCGAGCTTTCGCTCGCGACGCTCCCGGAGGCCGTCGACGCCGTCCTCGCGAGCGCCGAGAAGGGCCTCACGATCAACCGGTACAAGGGCCTCGGCGAGATGAACCCCGAGACGCTCTGGGAGACGACGATGAACCCGGAGTCGCGCCGCCTCCTGCAGGTGCGCGTCGAGGACGCCGTCGAAGCGGACGAGATCTTCACGATCCTCATGGGCGACGCGGTCGAGCCGCGCCGCGAGTTCATCGAGGCGAATGCGCTGAACGTTTCCAACCTGGATATCTGAGAGAGAGTTCTTTGGTTTTCGGATTTCTTCGAAGGGCGTTGGTGCCGACGCCGAATTCGCAAAGCACGGCCGGGGCCGCATGCACCAGCCCCCTTTCTAAGAAGAATCTCTAATGGCCGACACACCCGAGAAACCGCCGACGATCAACCCGGGCGAGAAGATCCCGGTCTCCATCGAGGAGGAGATCCGGCGGAGCTATCTCGACTACGCGATGTCCGTCATCGTGGGGCGAGCGCTCCCGGACGTGCGCGACGGCCTCAAGCCCGTCCACCGGCGCGTCCTGTACGGGATGTGGGAGCAAGGGAACCGCGCGGGGCGTCCGTACAAGAAGTCCGCCCGCATCGTCGGCGACGTGATGGGCAAGTACCACCCGCACGGCGACTCGGCGATCTACGACACGATCGTCCGCATGGCGCAGCCCTTCTCGCTGCGCGAGACGCTCGTGGACGGCCAGGGCAACTTCGGCTCCGTCGACGGCGACGCGGCCGCCGCGATGCGCTACACGGAGATCCGCCTCGCGCGCCTCGCCGAGGAGCTCATCGGCGACGACATCGAGAAGGAGACCGTCGACTGGACGCTGAACTACGACGGCTCTCTTCAGGAGCCCGTCGTCCTCCCGTCCACGTTCCCGAACCTCCTCGTGAACGGCTCGGAGGGGATCGCCGTCGGCATGGCGACGAAGATCCCGCCGCACAACCTCGCCGAGGCGTGCGACGCGGCCGTGCTCCTCCTCGACGAGCCGAAAACGGACCTCGCCGCGCTTCTCAAGGTCCTGCCCGGCCCGGATTTCCCGACCGGCGGCATCATCCTCGGCCGGCAGGGGATCGTGGACGCCTACCGCACGGGGCGCGGCATCCTCCAGGTCCGCGGCAAGGCCGAGATCGAGAAGAACCGGAAGGGCGATCGCGAATCGATCGTCATCACGGAGATTCCGTTCCAGGTCAACAAGGCGCGGCTCATCGAGCTCATCGCGCACCTCGTGAACGAAAAGCGGCTCGAGGGCATCTCGGCGATCCGCGACGAGTCCGACCGCGAGGGGATGCGCGTCGTCGTCGACGTCAAGCGCGACGCCGTCGCGCAGGTCGTCCTGAACCAGCTCCTCGCCCTGACGCCGCTGCAGTCCTCGTTCGGCATCATCTTCCTCGCGATCGTGGACGGGCAGCCGCGCGTCCTCCCGCTCAAGGACCTCTTCCGGCACTTCCTCGACCACCGGCGCACGGTCGTCGTCCGGCGGACGCAGTTCGACCTCCGGAAGGCCGAGGAGCGCGCTCACATCCTCCTCGGCCTCGCGCTCGCGCTCGCGAACCTCGACCGCGTCATCGCGATCATCCGGGGGAGCAAGGACCCCGCCGAAGCGAAGGAACGCCTCACGGCCGAGGTGGTCGTGGAGAAATCCGCCCTCGAGAAGTTCCTCGGCGTCGAGTCGCTCGAGATCTCGGCGTCCGCGCGCGCCGAGGACGGCCTCCTCCGGCTCGACGCCGTCCAGGCGCAGGCGATCCTCGACATGCGCCTCCAGCGCCTCACGGGACTCGAGCGCGAGAAGATCCTCGGCGAGTACCGCGAGGTTCTCGCCCTGATCGCCGACCTCAAGGACATCCTCGCGAAGAGCGCGCGCGTCGCCGCGATCATTCGCGCCGAGCTCCTGAACGCCAAGGAGCGCTTCGGGAATCCCCGGCGGACGGACATCCAGGCCGAGGCCGGCACGCTCGAGATGGAGGATCTCATC
Source organism: Thermoanaerobaculia bacterium (assembly GCA_035542215.1). Lineage (GTDB taxonomy): Bacteria > Acidobacteriota > Thermoanaerobaculia > UBA5066 > UBA5066 > Fen-183. The sequence goes on from DATKLW010000094.1 coordinate 33,907, forward strand.
GCCGAGGAAGAGGTCGTCCTCACGATCTCCCGCGGCGGCTACGCGAAGCGGACGCCGCTTTCCGTGTACCGCGCGCAGCGCCGCGGCGGCAAGGGCCGCACCGGCGCCGCGACGGCCGCCGAGGACGTCGTCGAGCACCTATTCGTCGGCTCGACGCACGACTACCTGCTCGCGTTCACGAACAAGGGCCGCGTCCACTGGATCAAGGTCTACGACCTGCCCTCCCTCGCTCCGGCGACGCGCGGGAAGGCGCTCGTCAACTTCGTCGCCCTCGAGGAGGGCGAGCGTCTCGCCGCGATGGCGACGACGCGGACGTTCCCGGACGACCGCTACCTGATCTTCGCGACGCGGAACGGCACCGTGAAGAAGACGGTCCTCTCCGCGTACGGCAACCCGCGGGAGAAGGGGATCATCGCGATCAAGCTCGAGGAGGGCGACGAGCTCCTCTCGGCCCAGATCACGGACGGGACGCGCAAGGTCTTCCTCGGGACGCGGAACGGGATGGGGATCAAGTTCGAGGAGACGGACGTCCGCGCGATGGGCCGGGACACGACGGGAGTCAAGGGCATCGAGCTCCGCGAAGGCGACGTCCTCGTCGAGATGGACCTCGTCGAGGACTCCTCCACACTCCTCGCGGTCACGGAGAAAGGCTACGGCAAGCGGACGGACATCGCCGAGTACCGCCAGCAGGGCCGCGGCGGGACGGGCGTCATCAACGTCAAGGTCACCGAGAAGAACGGTCCGGTCGTCGGCGTCTCGTCCGTCTCGGACACGGACCATCTCCTCCTCATCACCGAGCAGGGAATCCTGATCCGGATCGCGGTCTCGGACGTGCGCGAGACCGGCCGCGCGACGATGGGGGTCAAGCTGATCGACCTCTCCGAGGGTGACCGCGTCGTCGCGGTCGCGAAGCTCTCGGGCGAGGACGTCCCGAACGGCGACGCCGAGCCCGCCCCGGAGACACCCGGCGACGGAAGCCCGTCCCCGGCGTAGACTCCGCCGCCCATGCGATTCTTCCTCGACACCGCGGACGCAGACGAGGCCCGCCGCGTCCGCGAGTGGGGCCTCCTCGACGGAATCCTCCTGCGGCCGGACGCGGGTCGCGACACGCGCCGGATCCTCGCGGAGCTCGCGCAGGTCGGCGACGGCCCGGTCGTCGCGACGCTCGCGGCCGGCGATCCGAAAGCGATGTACAAGGAGGCCCGCGAGCTCCACAAGCACGGCAAGAACGTCGTCCTGCGCGTCCCGATGACGCGCGAGGGGCTGCGTGTCGTGCGCCTCCTCGGCGACGAGCAGATCGCGACGGACGTCGGCCTCGTCTACACGGCCCCGCAGGCGCTCCTCGCCGCGCGGGCCGGGAGCGCGTACGTGAGCCCGTCCGTCGGCGAGCTGGACGACGCGGGGCAGATCGGGATGGACGTCGTCGAGTCCATCGTCCGCGTCTACGACAACTACGGCCTCGAGACGCAGATCTGCGTGCAGGGGATCCAGAACCCGATCCATGTCCTCGACGCGGCCGCCCTCGGGGCCGACGTCGCGACGCTTCCCTTCGCCGTTCTCGACAAGCTCTTCGACCACCCGCTCACCGCGAAGGGCGTCGCGCTCCTGCGCAGCCCGGCGGGGGACGGGCCGCGGCGGATCCATTGATCTCCCGCGAGCGCGCCGTGGACCTGTCGCACAGGATGGTCGAGCGCCTCGGCAAGACGCCCGGCGTCACGCTCGCGGCCGAGCGCGAGTTCCTGAGGAACCACATCCTCCAGGCGATCCTCGCGTGGGACAAGGAAAACGAGCGCGTCACGGAGGCGGTGAAGGCGAAGATCGCCGCGCGCTCGCGCCGCGTCGTCGAGGGCACGCGCGAGTGGGATCTCCTCGTCGCCGAGGAGCTCGAACGCGCTTACGCGGCGCTCCTCTCCCGCGGGGAGTGAGCCCGGCTGGCCTCGGCGCCGTCTTGGTTGGGCGAGACAGCCCAGAGATTTGACGTTGGTCTAGGCCAAGCCCTACCGTGTTCGCCGATGGCGACGAACGCGCCCGACCCCGCGACCCCGGCTGCGCGGGTCCCGCTCTACCGGACGATCGCGGACGCGATCATCCGGGACATCCGCCGGGGCAAGCACCTCGAGGGCGAGCGCCTGCCCGCGTCGCGCGACCTCGCGCGGGCCCTGGAGGTGAACCGGGCCACCGTTCACCAGGCGCTCCAGCTCCTGAAGCGCGAGGGCTGGATCGAGACGAACAAGGGCGGCGGGACGCGCGTCGCGCGCCGCTCGAGCGCGGCTCCCGTCCTCGGCCCCGCGCCCGCGTGGGACCGCATCGCGTCGTCGCTTCTCCTCCGGATCGTCTCCGAGCCGCCGGCGGCCGAGCCCGTCTCGTCCCGCTACGACCTCTCCCGCCTCGCGCCGGACGAACGGGAATTCCCGGCGGCGGCGTTCGCGGCGTTTCTCGCCGAGGTCGCGCGCGACGGCGCCCTTCTCGCCTACGGCTCGCCGTTCGGCTACCGGCCGCTCCGCGAGACGCTCGCCGAGCGCCTGTCCCGCAGGGGGATCGCGGCCGACCCCGACGCGCTCCTGATCGTGAACGGCGCCCAGCAGGGGCTGGACCTCATCACGCGCGCGCTCGTCGACCCCGGGGACGCCGTCGCCGTCGAGAGCCCGAGCTACGCGGGGGCGCTCTCGCTCCTGCGCGCGCACCGCGCGCGTCTCCTCGGGGTTCCGCTCGACGCCGAGGGGATGGACGTCGCCGCCTTCGACCGCGCGCTCGCCGAGCGTCCGAAGTTCGTCTACGCGATCCCGGACTTCCAGAATCCGACCGGACTCCTCGCGTCGGCGCCGCGCCGCGCCGAGATCGCGCGCCGCGCCGCGGGGGCCGGCGTCCTCATCGTCGAGGACGCCTTCGACGCGGACCTCCTCGTCGAGGGCGAGCTCCCGCCGCCGCTGGCGGCGCTCGCGCCCGAGCACGTCGTGCACCTCGGGACGATCAGCAAGGCGCTCTTCCCGGGCGTGCGCGTGGGCTGGATCGCCGGCCCGAGGGAGTTCGTCCATCGCCTCGCCGCGCTCAAGCGCGTCGGCGAGCTCACGTCGCCGCCCGTCCTCCAGGCCGCGCTGAACCTCTTCCTCGCGCGCGGCGATTACGAGCGCCATCTCGCGCGAACGCGCGCGCGCCTGAAGAACCGGCTCGCCCTCGCCCAGCGGACCGTCCTGAACCGCTTCCCGATCGGCTCGGCCGTCGAGCGGCCGGCGGGAGGCTGGGTGCTCTGGGTCCGGCTGCCCGAAGGCGTTTCCGGGCGCGCCCTCATGGCCGCGGCCCGGGAGGAAGGCGTCCTCCTCTCCGCAGGCGCCGACTACCAGCCGGACCAGTCCGACGTGTCCGCGATCCGCATCTCCGTCGCGCGTGGCTCCGCCGGCGACCTCGAGAAAGCGCTCGAAATCGCGGGCGCCTGCGCGCGGGACCTCGCCCGCCAGGCCGCGCGGCAGAAGAAGGGCCGCGTGAAGGCCGCCCGGGACGCGAGCGACGCCAAGGAAGCGGCACTCATCCAGATCTGAAGACGAAAGGAAAACCCAATGACCACCCCCGCCTTCTCCTCTCCGTTCTCCTCCGACGCGTTCCGCGTCAAGGTCGGCCTCGCCGAGATGCTCAAGGGCGGCGTGATCATGGACGTCGTGAACGCCGAGCAGGCGAAGGTCGCCGAAGACGCCGGCGCCGCAGCGGTCATGGCCCTCGAGCGCGTGCCGGCCGACATCCGGCGCGACGGCGGCGTCGCCCGCATGTCGCCCGTATCGAAGATCCGCGAGATCGAGGCCGCGGTCTCGATCCCGGTCATGGCGAAGTGCCGCATCGGCCATCTCGCCGAGGCGCGCATCCTCGAGTCCCTCGGCGTCGACTTCATCGACGAATCCGAGGTTCTGACTCCGGCCGACGAGGAGAACCACGTTTACAAGCACGACTACAAGGTCCCGTTCGTGTGCGGCTGCCGGAACCTCGGCGAAGCGCTGCGCCGCATCGGCGAAGGCGCCGCGATGATCCGGACGAAGGGCGAGGCGGGCACCGGGGACATCGTCCACGCCGTCAAGCACCTGCGCGAGGTCACGCGGCAACTGAAAGGGCTCACGCTCCTCACGAAAGACGAGTGGATGGCCGCCGCCAAGAACCTCGGGGCTCCGTACGAGCTCGTCGTGTGGGTCGCGCAGCACGGCCGGCTCCCCGTCCCGAACTTCGCGGCGGGCGGCATCGCGACGCCAGCCGACGCGGCGCTCTGCCGGATGCTCGGCGCCGAGGCCGTGTTCGTGGGCTCGGGGATCTTCAAGTCCGAAGATCCCGCCAGGCGCGCGCGAGCGATCGTCGAGGCGACGACGCACTTCGAGGACGCGGACCGCGTCGCGAAGGCCTCCGAGGCCCTCGGCGAGGGCATGAAGGGCATCGAGGCCGCGAAGCTGCCCGAGGCCGAACAGCTCCAGACCCGCGGCTGGTAGGTTCCGTGATCGGCGTTCTCGCCCTGCAGGGCGACTTCGAGGCCCACCTCGCGGCGCTCGCGCGGGCGGGCGCCCCCGCGCACGAGGTCCGCACGGCCGCGGAGGTCCTCGAGTCGGACGGCCTCGTGATCCCGGGCGGCGAGTCGACGACGCTCAGGAAGCTCATGGAGGGGACCGGCATCGAGGACGCGATCCGCGCGGCCGCTCTCCGCGGCGACGCCGTGCTCGGGACGTGTGCGGGAGCCATCCTCCTGGCGGACGCCGTCACGAACCCGGACGCGCGCGGGCTCGGCCTCCTCGCCGTGCGGATCGAACGGAACGCCTACGGGCGCCAGCTCGACTCGACCGTCCTCCGCCTGACGGACGTCGACCACGCCGTCCTAGGCCCGGAGCCGCTCGAGGCCGTGTTCATCCGCGCGCCGAAGATCACCGAGGCGGGGCCGGGCGTCGAGGTTCTCGCGCGGCGCGACGGCGACCCCGTCCTCGTGCGCAAGGCGAACATTCTGGCGGCGACATTCCACCCGGAGCTCTCGGAGGACCGCCGGGTCGTCGATCTTTTCCTCGCGGCGCGCATGACAAAATCGGTCCGATGAGCGCCGAATCACCCGCCTTTGCCGCCACGATCGACCGTCCGACCGACGTCCTCGTCGAGGACCGCGGCGGCATCCGGATCCTGTCGCTCTCGCGCGGAAAAGCGAACGCCTTTTCGACGGAGTTCGCGCACACGCTCCACAACGCGGCCCTCGCCGCCCAGGAGGACGACTCCGTCCGCGGCGTCGTTCTCACCTCGACGAACCCGAAGATCTTTTCGGCGGGCTTCGACCTCAGGAAGCTCGCGCACGCGACGGACGAGGAGTTCGCGCGCTTCGTGCGCGTCTTCGACTCCCTTTTCTTCGACCTCTTCCTCCTCGGCAAGCCGCTCGTCGTCGCCCTGACGGGCCACGCGGTCGCAGGCGGCGCGCTCCTCGCCTCGACGGCGGATTTCCGGATCGCTTCCGAGGGGCCCGGAACGATCGGCCTCCCCGAGGTCACGCTCGGGATCCACGTCCCGCGCCACTACCTCGAAGCGATGCGCACGACCGTCGGCGAGCAGGCGCTCACGCGCTGGGCGCTTCTCGGCGAAACGATGCCGTTCGCGGAGGCGCACGAGCTCGGCGCCATCGACCGGATCGTCCCTGCGGAGCGGCTGGTCGGGGAGGCGATCGCGTTCGCCGAGCGCCTCGGAGGCGCCTCGAGCGAGGTCTACGCGGCGATCAAGCGCGACCTGCGCGGCACCGCGCACGAGCGCGCGCTGGACATCCAGCCGGACGCGCGCAAGGCGTTCGTCACGTCGTGGTTCTCCGAGACGGGCCAGCGCGGCCTCGCCCGCGCCCTGGCCCGCTGAGCGCGCGGGGTGGCGAGCTGAGGACCCCGGCCGCGCGCGCGTGGCTCGAGGCGCTCGGCCTCGAAGCGCGCCTTCCGGACACTCGGTTCCTCGAGGACCTGTTCTTCACGTTCCAGCGGCGCATCGCGTGCGAGACGCTCACGCGGCCCGCGGGCGACGCCGAGCGCTTCGATCCGGAGGCGTTCGCGGCGGAGTGGCCCGACGAGGAGCGCGGGCTCACGGGTGAAGAGCGCACGGGGGCGTTTCTGTGGCTCGCGAAAGAGGTCGGGTTCACCTGCGAGCTCGTCCAATCTCTTTGCTCCCGCCCCTGGGTGACGGCGGAGCGCGACGAATCGCGCCAGAGCGGGGGTAACGGTGGTTTTTCTTCGAAGGTGAATGGGGGAGAAGCGCATCGGGCGATCGTCGCCACGCTGGACGGGCGGCGCATCCTCGCGGACGCGGGGTTTCCGCTCCCCGTTCTCCTGCCGCTCGACGCTCCGGCGATCGCAATCCCGACGGGGCTCGGGACGCTGGCGGCC
>DATKLW010000095.1:0-26024 GCA_035542215.1 Thermoanaerobaculia bacterium
CCAAGACGGTCTTTTCCTCGATCTCGAACGAGCCCTTTCCCGGATACGCCTCGATCTCGCGCCATCCGAGACCGCGGTACGGATGCGTCGCGTCCCAGGCGACGGGCGCCTTTTTCGGGACGGAGCCGGGCGCGGGCAGCGGGAAGATGAGCGACGCGGCCGAATGATGCTCGATGTGGCCGGTCGTGTGGTGGTTCTCCTGGTGGATATGCCCGTAGAAGACGGTCACGTGCTTGAACGGCTCGAGGAGGGCGAGCGCCGCGGCGCCGTCCTTCGTCGCCCAGTCCCACTCGGGGTAGAGGTCGAAAAGGGGACGGTGCGTGAGGACCGCGATCGGAGCGTCCTTCTTTCGCTTCGCGAGGTCCGCCTCGAGCCACTTCAGCTGCGCTTCGCCGACGATCGAACCGGGGTCCGAGACGTTGTCGATGACGATGAAGTGGACGCCCTTGTGGTCGAACGTGTAATGCGTCGCCCCGAAGTGCGCCTGGAACGCGTCGCCCTTATCCAGACCGGCGTCGTGCTCGCCCGGCAGGAAGCGGACGGTCTTCGCCCGGAGCTTGCCGGCGATGTCCCGGAACTCCTTCATCCGGTCGTTCCGCTTGCCCGCGTCGTCCGTCGTGTGCGTGAGGTCGCCCGTGAAGACGACGAAGTCGGGCTGGCGCGAGAGGGCGTTCACGGCCTCGATCGCCTTCGGGAGCGTGCCCCTGGCGTCGGGGTTCGGCGGGCCCTCGAAGCCCCAGTGCGTGTCGGACAGCTGGACGAAGTGGAACTCGTTCTCCGCTCCGTCCAGGGTGCCGCCCCAGAGCGTCGACGCGAACACGACGCCGCCGCCGAGGCCCGCGAGCTTCAGGAATTCCCGGCGATCCGTTTCGAGTTTCATGGTCCCTGCCTCCTCTGTGAAGGGGAGACTCGCGCCGCGGACGGCGTATTCCCGGCCGGGAATAAGATCCCGCCCTTCCGAGTCTCCGCGAGAGGAGGCGTGTCCTGCGCGAACTGCATCCGGAGGGAGATTTCGAGAGGCTCGTCCTCCCGCTCCTCCCGTCCGCGTACAACCTCGCGCGGTGGCTCACGCGCAACGACCACGACGCGGACGACGTCGTCCAGGAGGCTTTCTTGCGGGCGTACCGGTTCTTCCCTTCGTTTCGAGGCGCGGACCCGCGTCCGTGGGTCCTCGCGATCGTCCGCAACACGTGCTGGACGTGGCTGCGGAAGAACCGCTCGCTCGAGGCCCTGCCGGACGGCGCGAACGAGCCGGTCGAGACCGCGCCGTCCGCCGAGGAGGACCTCGTGCGGCGGGCCGACGGCGCCCGCCTCTCGCGGGGCCTCGAGGAGCTGCCCGCGGAGTTCCGGGAAGTGCTGGTCCTGCGCGAGATGGAGGACCTCTCGTACCGCGAGATCGCGGAGGTCGCCGGGATTCCGGTCGGGACCGTGATGTCCCGCCTCGCGCGGGCGCGCCGGCGACTCCAGGTCACGCTCGGCCGGCCGGCGGCCATGGGGGCCCGGCCGTGAGTTGCGGCGTCCCGCGCGAGCGCGTCCACGCCTGGCTGGACGGCGAGTTGTCCGTGGAGGCCGCGCTCGAGGCGGAGAGCCACGCGCGCACCTGCGCCGAGTGCGCCGCCGAATACCGGAGCGCCGTGGCCCTGCGCCAGGCGATCCGCGGGACCTCCCTCGCCGCCGCGCTGCCGGATACGCTCGAGGCCAGGATCCGGGCACGTGTCGGCCGCGAGGGCCGCCCGGCGAGACCGCGCGGCGTCCCGGCGTGGGCGGCGGTGGCGGCGGCGCTCGTCCTCGGGGCGGCCCTCGGCACGCTTCTCGGGCCGCTCCGCGAGGCGATCCGGACGCGCGGCCTCGACGAGTCGCTCGTCGACGCCCACGTGCGCGCCCTCGCCACGGGGCCTCTCACGCAGGTCGTTTCGTCCGAGCAGCACACGGTCAAGCCGTGGTTTGCGGGGAAGATCGACTTTTCCCCGAAAGTGAAGGACCTCGCGGCGGACGGCTTCCCTCTCAAGGGTGGCCGCGTGGACCGCGTCGGGCGCCACCCGGCGGCCGCGCTCGCGTACGGTCGCGCGAAGCACGTCATCGACCTCTTCGTCTGGGTCGGGCCATCCGCGGCGACGCCGCCCGCGGCGGCGCGCGTGCGCGGGATCAACGTCGTGCGATGGACGGAGGGCGACCTCGCTTACGCGGCCGTCTCGGACCTCAACGAGGCCGAGCTGGGGGCGTTCGCGGACCTCGTCCGACGCTGAATCGGAGAGAGAGAGATTTCCTGGAAAGTGAAGAGGGGAGAGTCCGCGGCGGCTGAGCCAGGCGCACGGCCTGCGCGGGACCATTCGAAGAGTCCTCAATGACCTGCCTACAATGCGGCGTGCTCGCCCGGATCGAGGCCGCGACGTTCGTGGTGTTTCTCGCAGCCGCGTCGTCGGCGGCGCCCCAGGAACCCGTCGAGGAGCGCTTCTCCGAGCGCGCGAGCTCGAGCGTCCTCCTCGTCTATGACGGGCAGCGCCTCGAACCCGGCGTCGAGCGCCCGCTCCTCGCCGCGCTCGAAGGCGCGTACGCGGATCTCGTCCAGGATCTCGGATCCGCGCCGCCGCGCAAGATCGAGGTCGTCGTCTACGCCGAGCGCGACTGGCGGCTCGCGACGCAGGCGCCCGACTGGTCGGGGGGGCTTTTCGACGGGAAGGTCCGCGTCCCGGCGCAGGGCCTCACGGGCGTCACGCCTCGGCTGCTCGCCGTCCTGAAACACGAGATGACGCACGCGTTCGTCGCCGTCCGCACGAACGGGCGCGCCCCGGTGTGGCTGCACGAGGGGCTCGCGCAGGTGGAAGAGGGCAAGACGTGCGTCCCATATGCGGCCGCGCTGCTCGAGGGATGGCGGCGCGAGAAGACGTTCGGGCTCCCGGCGCTCGAGGGCTCGTTCCGGCGCCTCCCGGTCGCACAGGTGCGGTCGGGCTATCTCGTCTCGCTCGCCGCCGCCGAGATGCTGCGCGACACGCGCGGGCCCGGCGCGATCGGGCACCTTCTCGACAGCCTCGGCGAAGGGACGCAGCTCGAGCAGGCGATGCGCGAGACGGTGCGCGCGGACTACGGGCGCGTCGAGTCCGATCTCGCGGACTGGCTCGAGAGCCGCGCGCGCTGAGGGTCAGGCCGTCCCGGCGGCGGGCCGCGGGCCGCGGCCCCGGCGCCGCCGGCGCCGGGCGGGTCCGTTCACCGCGGCGAGAGGCGCGGGTTGGGGCGGCGGAACGAGCGCGTCGGGGAACGGCGTCCCGTGCATGGTCCGGGCTCCGGTTCCGCGCCTCGCGACCTCCTCCCATGCGGCTGCGGCCTCGCGATAGCGGTTCGTGGCCTTCGCGTACAGGGAGAGGAGCGACACGGAGGCTGGGAAGTAGGGGCGGACGACGAGCCGGCGGGCCGCGGGCTCGTCGGGGCGCGTCGACGTGAGCCTGCCCATCGTGTAAAGGGCCTGCTTGAGCGTGTGCGTCGTGTGGTTCGGGAGGGACATCCGCAGCGAGAGCGGGTTCACGGCGTCCTCGAGGACGAGAAGGATCTGCGCCGCCCCAACGCCGGCCCCGGGGCGTCCCCGGCGCCTCACGGCCGCGAGGACTACGGGGAGGAAGAGCGCGCCGAGGAGCGTCGCGTCTTCGAGGCGCTCGCCCGAAGCCGTGCGGGCGTCCGCCTCGCGGAGCATCGCCCAGAAAAAGTCCCGGGCCGGCCCTTCGGGAGCCCGCACGCCCGCCTCGTCGTCCACCTCCGGAAGGAGGGCGCCGAAGAGGCCGGTCTCGGACCAGAGGCGGTACGTGTCGTGTCCCCAGCCGCGGCGGAGCGGGTCGAGGAGCTCCTCCGTGACGCGGGGGGCGGCGCTCTTCATGACTTCGCGGCGGAGCTCGTCGATCGCGGCCTTCAGCCCGGGCTCCATCGCGAACGAAAGGCGCGCCGCGAACTCGCAGGCCCTGAGCATGCGGACGGGGTCCTCGCGGAAGCGGATGAGCGGGTCGCCGATCGTTCGGACGACGCGAGCCTCGAGGTCGTCCACGCCGCCGACGTAATCCAGGACGGCGTAGGTCGCGATGTCGTAGAAGAGGCCGTTGATCGTGAAGTCGCGGCGAACCGCGTCCTCCTCGGGCGTCCCGAACGTGTTGTCGGACCGGATCAGGAGATCGTCGTCGCCGTCCTGTCCCTGCTCGCCCTGCACAGCGTCCGGCGTCTTGCGGAACGTCGACACCTCGACGACCTTGCCGCCTTCGAAGAGGATGTGGACGAGGCGGAAGCGCCGCCCGATGACCCGCGAGTTCCGGAACAGGCGCCGGACCTCCTGCGGCCTGGCGTCCGTGCCGACGTCGAAGTCCTTCGGGGTGCGCCCCGTCATGAGGTCCCGGACCGAGCCCCCGACGAGGTATGCCTTGAAGCCGGCACGGTGCAGCCGGTAGAGGACCCGAAGGGCGTCGGGATCGATGTATCCGCGCGAAATGGGGTGCTCTGCGCGAGGGAGGATGCGGGGAACGGTCATCCCGCGGGCTGCCGGAACGACATCTCCTGCATTGTAACGGTTTCGGAGCGCGCCGAAAAATGGAACACTCCGGCCCGTGAAGGGTCGCATCGGACGCTCCGGGGAGCGGCGCCACAGGCCGCCGCAGGCGGTCGTGTGGCTCGTCCTCGGCGGCATCGCGGCCTCGCGGTTTTTCGCGCTCGCGGCGTCGCCGGGAGAGATCGACGAGGCTGTCTTCGCGGGCGCCGTGACGCACTTCGACCTCTTCGACCTCTCCCCCCAGGCACCCGGTTTCCCGGTGTGGATCCTTCTCGGCAAGGCGCTCCTGCCGCTCTGCGTGACGCCGTTCAACGCCCTCGCGACGGCGTCGACGATCCTTGCCGCCCTCGGGTTCTTCGCGCTCTGGACATGGGGCTGCCGGGTCGTGGGCGGCTGGGCCGCTCTCTCGGGTGTCGTCTTCGCGGCAGCGCTCCCGGTCGTCTGGATCAACGGCGGGCGCGCCTTCTCCGACACGCCCGCGACGGCGTTCTTCCTCGGAGCGCTGGCTTGTCTCGCGCTCGCGGACGAGCGCCGGTCGCCGAACCAGACGCGCTGGCGCGAGATGATCGCGGCGCGCCGGGCGCGCCTCCTCTGTATTGCCGCGGGCCTCCTCGCCGCCGCGGGCGCGGGCGTGCGCCCCCACCTCGTCCTCGTGTTCGGCCCGGCGCTTCTGCTCTGGATGGGCCGCCTCGCGCTCCGATGGGACCGGCGCGACGCCGTCCTCTCGTTCTTCGGCGCGGGGCTCGCCGGGACGGCCGCGTGGCTCGCATGGCTCTTCGCGCAGGCCGGCGGCGCGGCGGGCCTCTTCGCGTCCCTGTCCGAGCGCGCGGGCTTCCGCGCGCACGCCTTCGCGACGGGTGCGTTTGGGACGTTCACGGACTCGTTTCTCGTCCGCGACTTCCTCTCGCCGCGGCGCGCCGCAGCCGTATTTCTCCTCTCCGCCGCCGGGCTCGTGGCGCTCGGCCTGAAGCGCCGCCGCGGCGCCGTGGATCTCCTCGTGATCCTCATTCCGGCGTTCCTCTCGCTCTGGTTCCTGCACAGCCGCGCGATGTCGCGCTACTCGGTCCCGTTCGTCCTCGTCCTCGCCCTCGCGGCCGGCGCGGGCCTCGAGGGCGTCTTCCGGAAGGGGCCGCTCGCGTTTCTCGCCGCGCTCCTCGCCGCCGGCCTCTACGCCCGGGAAGCGTGGCCCGACGTCACGGCGAGCGCGCACACGGAGACGCCGCCCGTCGCGGCGATCCGCTCGCTCGAACGATGGGTTCATCCCGGCCGCGAGACGATCGTCGCGGACGAGGACTTTCACTCCTTCCTCCGCACCGAGCGGTGGGAGGGCCGGCTCGTCGTCTGGGGTTACACGGACGCCGAGATCGCGTCGGAGCCCCGCCAGATGAACAAGCGCCTCGTCCGCCTCGCGGACTTCACGTCCGAGCCGGATCCGCCCGACCGCCGGGACCCGCTGTGGAAGACGTGGCTCCGCGGCGGGCGCGTGGCCGAGATGATGGGAAACGGGCGGCTCCTCGTCGTCGCGGTGCGCGACCCCGCGCCGCCCCTCTTCGGGCCGGGTTTCGGGGTGAAGGAGAGTGCGCCGGGCCGCCCGTCCTTCCGCTGGGCCGGGCCGTCGGCGCGGCTGATCGTCGCGGAGGACCAGGGTCCGCTCGCTGCGACGCTTTCGGGCGAGCGCGCCGGCGACGCCGGGCCGACGACGCTGACCGTGTCCGACGCCGGCTCGGGACGCGTCCTCCTGACGCGCGCCGTCGAGCCGGGTCCGTTCGACCTCACGATCCTCGACCGGCCCGTCTACGGGCCGATGCCGGGGCCTGCGGAGTACGTGATCGCGTGCGACCGGCCGGTCGACCTGCCGCGTCTCGAAGGCGCCCCCCGGCCGCCGAAGGGCTGCTTCACGTTCCTCGAGGCCACGTTCTCGCGCCCGCCCGAGCACTCCTGGATGCGGCAGGGCCCGCGCGTCGTCGCGGACCTCGGGGCGCCCGACGACGGGCGCTACGACCCGGAGGGCTTCTGGCCGCGCGAGAAGATCTCCGACACGGGGCTCGACATGCGCTGGACGAAGGCGTCGGCGTCTCTGGCGTGGGCGCCGCTGCCGGGTTTCGCGCCCGGGCGCGTCGTCCTCCGCGCCCGCGCGGTGGCGGCGCCGAAGGACGTGTCGGTCTTCGTGAACGGCGTCCTCGCCGGCGCCGTGCGCGTCGGGTCGTCGTTCTCCGAGACGTCGTCCGCGCTCACGCCCGCGGCCGCGAAGCTCCTCGCGGGCCCCGAGGTCGGGCGGATCGAGATCCGCGCGGCGACGGAGACGCCGAAGGCACTCGGGAAGGGCGACGACGTCCGCGCCCTCGGCGTCGCGGTCGACCGCATCGCGCTCGAATAGGAAGACTCTGCGGCGCTTCGCGCCGGCCGGGGGCTAGCGGCGCTTTGCGCCGCCCGGGGATCTCTTAGAAGGTGAAGAGAGGAAATCGCGGAGCACCGATGCGAACGCAGCGGCAAAGAGCAAGAGCCCGCCGAGCTGCGCGAACGTCGCCCAGCCCCAGTCCCATTCACTTTCAAAGAAATTCTTCTTCCCCGGTCTCCCGATCAAACCGAAGAACAGCACGGCGCCGGACCAGACGAGCAGCAGGAAGCGCAGCTTGTGCGCGAGGCGGCGGCGGAACCCCGGGAAGAGGACGAGGGCGAGCGGCGCTCCGACCAGGAGGATCAGGAGCGCCGCGCGCTTCACGGGTCAGTGCGCGGGGATCCCGCGATCGCGGTCCTTCTGCAGGACGGAATGGTGGCGGCCGTAGAGGAAGTAGATGACGAGGCCGATCGCGAGCCACGTGAGGAGGCGCCACCAGTTCGCCGTGGGCAGCGAGAACATGAGGAGAAGGCACGTCAGGATTCCCATGATCGGCACGAACGGCACCCACGGGCAGCGGAAGGGCCGGTGCGTGTCCGGGTTCGTCCGGCGCATGATCAGGACGGCCCCGCAAACGATGACGAACGCGAGAAGCGTCCCGATGTTCGTGAGGTGCAGGAGGGCGTCGATCGGCAGGAAGCCCGCCATCACCGTCACGAAGATGCCGATCGCGATCGTCGACTTCCACGGGGTCCGGAACTTCGGGTGGACGTGCCCGAAGAAGGCGTTCGGCAGCAGGCCGTCGCGCGCCATCGCGAGGAAGACGCGCGGGCCGCTCAGCATCATGACGAGAAGCACGGACGTGATCCCGGCGACGCCCGCCGTGGCGATGATGCCCTCGGCCCACCCGATGCCCTTCTGCTGGAAGGCTCGGCTCACGGGCGCGTTGATGTCGAGCTGGTCGTACTTGATCATGCCCGTGAGGACCGCGACGACCGCGATGTAGAGAATCGTGCAGATGATGAGGGACGCGATGATCCCGATCGGGACGTCGCGCCGCGGGTTGCGGGCTTCCTCGGTGTGCGTGGAGACGGAGTCGAAGCCGATGTACGCGAAGAAAATGATCGCGGCGCCGGCCAGGACGCCGACCGGCGAGCCGCCGGGATCCGTCTGGCCGGCGACGTGATGGCCGAAGAAGCTGACGCCCGTCCATCCGAACGGGGCGAACGGATGCCAGTTCGCCGAGTTCACGAGGAAGGCGCCGACGCCGATCACGAAGAGGACGGCGGCGAGCTTGATCCCGACCATCGCGGCGTTGAACGACGCGCTCTCGCTGATGCCCTTGACCAGAATGGCCGTGACGATCGCGACGATGACGATCGCCGGGAGGTTCAGGAGCGAGCCCGTCGACATGAACTGGCCCGTCGCGGCTTCGTAACGCCAGGGCGACTCTCTCAGGAGCGGCGAGACGTGGACTCCGAGTTTGCCGAGGACGTCCTGAAAGTATCCGGACCAGCCGGTCGCGACCGTCGCGCTCCCCACGGCGTACTCGAGGACGAGGTCCCAGCCGATGATCCAGGCGAGGAGCTCTCCCATCGTCGCGTAGGCATACGTGTACGCCGATCCCGCGACCGGAACCATGGACGCGAATTCCGCGTAGCACAGAGCCGCGAAGATGCACGTGGTGCCGGCGACGACGTACGACAGGATGAGGGCGGGACCCGCCACGTTGTGCGCCGCGGCGCCCGTCGCCACGAAGATGCCGGCGCCGATGATCGCGCCCACGCCGAGGCTCGTGAGCTGAATCGGCCCGAGGATCCGGCGGAGCCGGTTCTCGTCCCGCATCTCCTCCTCGAGGCGCGTCATGGACTTCGTTGCAAAGTACGGATTCGAAGACAACGGAGGTCCTCCTCTCGATCCGGCGGAGCGATATCTCTGGTCCGGGGAAGATACACCGCCCGCCTGGGGGCTGCCAGAGAATCGCTCGCGGCGCGCCGTAGAATGACGGGGACCAAAGAGGAGAACGCATGCCGCCAACGAACACCGGCGAGTTGACGCCGTCCGCGATCGCGGACGAGTTCCGGTCCGGCGCCAAGTCGTATGGACCGAAGACCCAGATCGACGGCGTCAAGGTCCACCGGCTGCCGCGCTTCGTCGACGACCGCGGGTTCTTCCAGGAGATCTACCGGGCGAAGGCCGATCACCCCGGCAGCGAGGCCCTCGCGGAGTTCTTCCGGGACGTCCCGGTCGCGCAGATCAATTTCACGATCGTGAGCGCCGAGAACCACGTCAAGGGCCTGCACTACCACCTCAGGCAGCAGGACGTCTGGTACTGCCCGCACCCGTACAAGGCGAAATTCGTCCTCTTCGACGTCCGAAAGGACTCGCCGACGTACGGCGCGACGCAGGTCCTCGTCGCGGGCGACGGACAGGACCTTCTCGTCCGGATCCCCGAGGGGGTCGCGCACGGCTACCGCCCGCTCACGAACCCCTGTGCGCTCCTCTACGTGGTGACACGCACGTTCGACGTGAAGGATCCCGACGAGTGGCGCATCGCGTGGGACCACCCCGCGGTGAAGGACCTCTGGGACGTCCCGAACGGCTGAAATGGAATCCCGCAGGGGATTTCTTCGAAAGGGGCTTCTGGGAAGCGTGTTGCTTCTCGTCGGGGGCGGCGGCTTCCTCCTCCTTCGAAGAACGCGGCGCCGTGAGGCGCCGCGCAATCCTCTCCTCGTGCTTTCCCTCGACGAGTACGCGATCTTCGCGGCCGTTGCCTCGCGCGTCGTCGCCGTGGACGGGGACTCGCCGTCCACGGACGCCGTCGACGTCGCGGGGCGCGCGGATGCCGCGATGGCGCTCTGGCCCGGCTCCGTGCAGGTCGAGTTCAGGCGGCTCCTCCGGCTGTTCGAGAACGCGCTGACGGGCGCCGTCTTCCGCCAGGGTTTCGCGACGTTCACGGCGTCGACGGCGCGCGAGCAGGACGCGCGCCTGAGGCTCTGGTCTCGATCGGACGTCGCGGTCTTCCGGACGGGCTACCAGGCGATGAAGCGCCTCGCGTGCGCGTGCTATTACGCGGCGCCGGAGACCTGGCCCGCGACGGGGTATCCGGGGCCGCCCGAGCTGCCGTTCGCGACGGAAGCCGAATGAGACTCCTCTCCCCGGACCACCCGATCCCGAACGTCATGCGCGGGCACGAAATTCGCTCGAACCTTTCGCTGTGGGCCGACGTCTGCGTCGTGGGCTCCGGCCCGGGAGGTGCGATCGCCGCGGCGCGCCTCGCGGCGTCGGGTGCGCGCGTCATCCTCCTCGAGGAGGGGGGCGTGTTCACGCGCAAGGCCGACTTTCACATGCAGGAGGCCGAGGCCTACCCGAAGCTCTACCAGGACCACGGGAACCGGGCGACGGACGACCTCGGGATCACGATCCTTCAGGGAAGAGGCGTCGGGGGCGGGACGCTCGTCAACTGGACGACGTGTTTCCGGACGCCGGAGGCGACGCTCGCCCTCTGGCGCGAGCGCTACGGCCTCGTGGACTTCACCGCGGAGCGGTTCTCGCCGCACTGGATCGAGGTCGAGAGCCGGCTGAACATCCGCGAGGTCGATCCGTCGGAGGTCAACGACCACAACGCCGTCCTCCTCGAGGGCGCGAAGAAGCTCGGGATCGAGACGGAGCTCCTGAAGCGGAACGTCACGGCCTGTCTCCATACGGGCTACTGCGGGATGGGCTGCCCGACGAACGCAAAGAGGGGCATGGCCCTGACGTACCTTCCCGACGCTGCGTCGCGGGGAGCGCGCGTCTACGCGGACTGCCGGGTCGTCCGCCTCGCGCTGGATGCGCGGAAAGAGCGCGTGACGGCCGCCGAGGCCGAAGTCCTCGACCCCGCGATGGACCGCCCGACGGGCCACCGCGTGACCGTGTCCGCGGAGCGGTTCGTCGTCGCGGGGGGCGCGATCAACTCGCCCGCGCTCCTCCTCAAATCCGGCGTCCCCGACCCGCACGGCCGCGTCGGCAAGCGGACGTTCTTCCATCCCGTCGTCGCCACCGTAGCGGTCTTCGACAAGCGCATCGACCCCTTCTACGGGGCGCCGCAGTCCGTCGCCTCGCACGCCTTCATCGAGCGCCCCGGGAAGACGGGCTTTTTTCTCGAGGTGCCTCCGCTCCATCCGATGCTCGCGTCCCTCGCGCTCCCCGGCTTCGGCGAGGCGCATCGCGGCGGGATGAAGCAGCTCTCGAAGACGAGCGCCGTCATCGCGCTCCTGCGCGACGGGTTCCTCGCGGGCGACGAGGGCGGGACCGTCTCGCTGCGCGAGGCCGGCGGGCGCCTCTCGATCCGCTACCCGCTCGCCGAGAGCCACCGGGAGGCGATGCGCGAGGCGATGAAGGTCTCCGCGCGCATCCAGCTCGCCGCGGGCGCACGCGAGGTGCGAACGCTGCATCGCGATCCGGTCGTCATCACGTCCGAGCGGGACCTCGCCGCGATCGACGGGCGACCGATGGGCCCGAACGAGATCGCCGTCTTCACGGCGCACCAGATGGGAGGCTGCGCCGCAGGCGCGGACCCTGCGGCCTCCGTCGTCGACGGAAACCTGCGGCACCACCATCTCTCGAACCTCTGGGTCTTCGACGGATCCGTCTTCCCGACGTCCCTCGGCGTCAACCCCCAGCTCTCGATCCTCGGCATCGTCTCGGCGGCCGCGGAGCGGATGATCGCGACGAAATCCTGAGGAGGATCAGCGCTTCTCGCGCACCGTGAGGACCGGCACGGGGCAGAGCCGCACGACGCGCTCCGCGGTCGACCCGATCAGGAGTTTCTCGAGGGCGTTTCGCCCGTGCGTCCCGAGGACGACGAGGGAGGCCTTCGCTCTCTTCGCGGAATCGATGATCGCGTCGGACGGGCGGCCCCAGAGGAACTCGCTCGTCGCGGCGACGCCCCGCTTCTCGGCCGACGCGACGGCCGCGGCGAGGCGCTTTTTCGTCGCGTCCTCCCACTCCTTCTGCGTCGAGACGTCGAGGTAGGGAAGGGCGCCGGCGACGTCGAACGCCTGCACGGGCTCGACGAGGACGTGGACGATGTGGACCCTCGCGCCCTGCGACCCGCCGAGCGACACCGCGAAGGAGAGGGCTCGCGCGGCACAGACCGAGAAGTCCGTTCCGACGACGATCGTCTTGAGGAGGGGCTGGGACTTCTTCGCGGTCATGTCGGGCCTCCCGTCAGAGCCGCCGGCGCGCCTTCAGCGCGGCGGCGGCCGTGTCGATTTCCGCGGGGACGGGCTTGAGGGCGAACGCGTCCCCGCGGACGTACCGGGGCGCGCCGTCGACATACGTGGCGGCGACGTGCGACCGGTCCATGCTGTACACGATAGGCCCGTACGGGTCCTCGCGCCACGACGCCGGCCGCACGAAACCCGAATCGGGATCGAGAACGGCGAAATCGGCCCGCCGCCCGGTCTCGAGCGTCCCGGCGTTCAGGCCGAGGGCCGCGGCCCCGTCGGCGGTGGCCATCTTCACGACCTCCCATGCGCTCAAGGCCCCGGGGCCGAGGCGGACCTTGGGCAGCAGCGCCGCGAGCCGCATCTCCGCGAAGGCATCCAGACGGTCGTTGCACGGGGCGCCGTCGGCGCCGAGCGTCACGCGAATTCCCTGTGCGCGGTACTCGGGCACCGGGCAGATTCCGGACCCGAGTTTCAGATTCGAGGACGGACAGTGCGCGACCGTGGTCCCCCGAGCCGCGAGAAGAGCGCGCTCGTCCGCGTCCGCGTGGACGACGTGCGCGAGGACGACGTGCGGTCCCGAGATGCCGGCGTCGTCGAGGTAGCGGACGTTGCGGCGCCCCGTGCGCTGCGAGACGAGGGCGACCTCGTCGACGTTCTCCGAAGCGTGCGTGTGGACGAGAAAGCCCTCCGCCTTCGCGCGCTCGCCGACGATGCGCATGAGCCGGTCCGTGCACGAGACGGCGAAGCGCGGGCAGAACGCGACTCGGAGCCTGCCGCCCCCTGCGCCGTGCCAGGCCTTCGCGAGGCGGTCCGTCTCCGCGAGCGCCGCCCGCGTTTCGCAAAAGAGCCCCGCGGGATTCGTCGTCGGATCGTCCATGAGAACGTTCCCGCTCGTGACGCGCATGCCGGACGCGGCCGCCGCGCGGAACACGGCGTCCGTGTGGTGCGCCGTCGCCATGTCGAGGATCGAGGTCGTCCCGCCGGCGAGGAGCTCGGCGAGACCGAGGCGCGCCGAAATCTCGAGCGTCGCCTCGTCGTGCGCGGCCTCTCCCGGCCAGACGTGCGTCGAAAGCCACGGGAGGAGCGGGAGGTCGTCGGGGCCGTTCCGGAGAAGCGTCTGGCAGAGGTGGACGTGCGTCTGGACGAAGCCGGGCAGGACCCACATCCCCTTCGCGTTCAGGCGCTCGACCGGCCTGTCCGCGGCCGCGTAGGAGCGGGCGCGCGTATGGGCCTCCGCGTCGCGGGCTGCGATCGCGCCGTCCTCGATGAAGAGCGCGCCGTCCGCGACGACGTCGCCGGGGCGCGTCATCCCGATCACGAGGGCGTTCTCGACGAGGAGCGGTGTCATGGCAGCCCGCCATTATCCAACGGCGGACCGCTCAGACCAGCAGAGCGCCCTCGTGCACGAGCAGCCAGCGCTTGCGGGGGAGGCCGCCGCCGTACCCCGTGAGGCTGCCGCCCGAGCCGATGACGCGATGGCACGGAATCACGATCGAGACGGGATTCGCGCCGTTCGCGGCCGCCACGGCGCGGACGGCCGACGGCCGTCCGATCTCGCGTGCGAGCCGGGCATACGACCACGTCGTCCCGGCTGGGATCCGCCGGAGCGCACGCCAGACCTCCTGCTGGAAGGGAGTGCCGCCCGTGTCGACTTCGATGGAGTCGAGAGCCCGGAGGTCGCCGGAGAAGTAGGCCCGCAGCGCCTTCGCGGCACCTTCGGTCTGCAAATTCTCTTCGAAGGTGAATGGGCCGAACCTTCGGGCGAGGTCGGCGCTCATCCCCTTCCAATGGTCTTCGAAGACGAGCGCGACGAGGGCGCGGCCTCGCTCGACGAGGACGATGCTCCCGGCCGGCGACGCGACCGCCGTCCTGCGGAGGGTCTCTCTCTTACACATTCGAAGAATCTCTTCCTTTTTCTTCATCCGCCGCCCTTCCCGTCCGCGAGCGACGCCCAGAGGTGCAGCGTCGCGTACGCGCGGTAGGGACGCCAGCGCTCGGCGCGGGCGGCGATCCGGTTCCTCGTCACCCCGGCGCTCTCCATCGCCTTCACGAGCCCGAGGTCTCCGTCGGGGAACGCGTCGCCCTCGCCGAGCGCGCGCAGCGCGACGACGTGCGCCGTCCACGGCCCGAAACCGGGCAGCGCCGTCAGACGCTCCTCGAACTCGTCGAGGCCGTGCGGCGCCGCCAGGAGGAACGAGCCGTCCGCGACGGCCCGGGCGAAGGCCTTCAGCGCGGTCGCGCGGGCGCGGGGGAGCCCGACGCTCGCGACGTCGGCCTCCGCGACGTCTTCCGGCAACGGGAAGACGTGCGTGAGGCCAGGCCGGGCGAGCCTCTTCGGCAGCGGCCGCCCGCAGAGGGCGACGAGCCGGCCCGCGAGCGTCCGCGCCCCCGCGACGGAGATCTGCTGGCCGAGGACGGCGCGCACGGAGATCTCGAACGGGTCCCAGGCCCCCGGCACGCGCAGGCCGGGCCGCCTCGCGACGAGAGGCGCGAGGAGCGGATCCTTCGAGAGAACGCGGCCGATCGCGCGGGGGTTCGCGGAGAGGTCGAAGAGGCGGCGGGCGCGCGACGAGAGGCCTTCTGCGCCCGCCCACGCGGGGAATTCCATCGAAAGTGAATGCGATCTGCCGCGGCCGCCGAGCGCGAGCCGCAGCGTCCCGGCCCGCCCGCGCTCCGTGAATCCCCTTTCATAGGAATTCCCGTCCGCCTTTTCCACCCCCGGCAGCGCCCGCGCCGCGAGGAACCCCATGAGGCCCTCGCCGTCGAACGGCGGGCGCGGGGTGAGCTCGGTCGTCGTCCGATCTCGGGCGGCCATGAACCGGCCGATTCTCTCCCGGCCAGGTCGGAAACCTCCGGCCTTTCTTCCCGTATCTCGGGGACCATCCAAGAGCTGCCGGAGGTTCGTCCATGAATTTCGCCGCCTGGCCCCTCGCCGTACTGCTTTCGTCCCTCGCGCCCGCCGCGGGCGCCGTGGACGAGGTCCCGAAAGTCGCATTCGAGAAGTACACGCTTCCGAACGGGCTGCAGGTGATCCTGCACGTGGACCGCAAGCTGCCGGTCGTGCACGTGAACGAGTGGTTCCACGTCGGGAGCAAGAACGAGAAGCCGGGCCGGACTGGCTTTGCCCACCTCTTTGAGCACCTCATGTTCGAGGGCTCGAAGGACGCGCCGGGCAAGTACTTCGCGTTCGCCGAGAAGCTCGGGGCGAACCTGCGGGAGGGCGGCGTGAACGGCACGACGAACGCGGACCGCACGAACTTCTTCATCACGGTGCCGGCCGGCGGGCTCGAGCGCGTCCTCTGGCTGGAATCCGACCGGCTCGCGACGCTCATGGACTTTCTCACGCAGGAGAACCTCGACCACCAGCGTGACGTCGTCAAGAACGAGAGGCGCCAGGGCCTCGAGAACAGCCCGTACGGGCGGGCGTTCAAGCTCGTTTTCGAGGCCGTCTACCCGCAGGGCCATCCCTACTCCTGGCTCACGATCGGCAGCCAGGAGGACCTCTCGGCCGCGACGTTCGACGACGTGAAGGATTTCTTCCACACGTACTACACGCCGAACAACCTCTCCCTCGTCGTCGCGGGCGATTTCGACCCGGCGGAGGCGAAGCGCCTCGTCGAAAAGTACTTCGGACCGATCCCTCCGGGGCCGGCGCTGGATCGTCCCGGCCGATCGGTGCCCGCGCTGTCCGGGGAGAAGATCGTCGAGGTCGCCGACCGCGTCCCCCTGGAGCGCGTGTACCTCGCGGTCCCGACGGCGCCGTTCTTCGAGAAGGGCGACGCCGAGCTCGATCTCGCATCGCTGATCCTGACCGACGGCCTGTCCTCGCGGCTGCAGAAGGCGCTCGTCTACGACAAGCAGCTCTGCTCGAACGTTCAGGCGTCGCAGAACAGCGCCGAGATCTCGAGTCTCTTTTTCGTCTCCGCCACGGCGCGTCCTGGCGTGTCGCTCGCGGAAGTGGAACGGGTCCTCACGGCGGAAATCGCGCGCTTCGCGCAATCCGGCCCGACGGCCGCGGAGCTCGACCGCGCGAAGACGAAGTACGAGTTCCAGTTCGTCTCCGGGCTCGAGGGCATCGGCGGTTTCGGCGGCAAGTCGGACCAGCTCAACCGCTACAACACGTTCCTCGGCGATCCCGGGAAGCTCGAGGAGGACCTCGCGCGCTACCGGCGCGCCACGCCCGAGGACGTCCGCGCCGCGGTCGCGAAATGGGTCGACACGCCGAACCGCGTCCTCGTCCGCTTCCATCCCGAGACCTCCGGCCGCGGGACGGCCGCGGCGATCGACCGGTCGAAGGAGCCTCCGGCGTCCCCCGAGGCCGCGTTCCGTCCGCCGGACGTGAAGACCGCGACGCTGCCGAACGGTCTCGAGCTCTTCGTGGTCGAGCGCCCCGAGCTTCCGAAAGTGGTGGCGCAGCTCGCGGTGCGGGCCGGCGTCGTGGGCGACCCCGCCGGCAAGGACGGGACGGCCACGTTCACGGCGCGCACGATGTCGCTCGGGACGAAGACGAAGAAAGCGCTCGAGATCGAGGACGCGCTCGGGAACCTCGGCACGTCGCTCGGCGTGAACGCGGGCCGGGAATTCTCGACGCTCGAGCTCTCGGTCCTGAAGAGAAACCTCCCGTCCGCGCTCGACATCCTCGCCGACGTCGCCCTGAATCCCGTGTTCCCGGCCGAGGAGGTCGAGCGCGAGCGGAAGCGCATCCTCGACGGCCTCGCGCAGGACGCGAAGAACGCGTCCGCCATCGCGGCACGCGTCCGTCCGATGCTCGTCTTCGGACGGGAGCACCCGTACGGCCGCCCGGCGAAGGGCCTGCCCGGCACGGTCGCGAAGATCTCGCGGGACGACCTCGTGGCTTTCCACGCGGCGTACTTCAGGCCGAAAGGCTCGGCGCTGATCTTCACCGGCGCGATCACGCTCGCCGAGGCGACGGAGCTCGCGAAGAAGACGTTCGGCGGCTGGGCCGGCGGCGCGCCGCCGTCCGTCGCGATCCCCGCCCCGAGCCCCGCAGCCGCCGGACGGGTGTACGTCGTGGACCGGCAGGACGCGGCGCAGACGGTCGTCTCGCAGTTCATGCCGGGACCGGCCCGCCGGACGCCCGACTTCGACGCCCTGACGCTCGCGGACGCGGTGTGGGGAGGCGGCTTCAGCGGCCGCCTGAACCTGAACCTGCGCGAGGACAAGGGCTACTCCTACGGCGCGTTCTCGAGCCCGGCGCTCTACCGCGAGGCGGGCTACTGGGCCGGCGGCGCCGGAGTGCAGACGAACAAGACGAAGGAGTCGGTGGCGGAAGTCGTCAAGGAGCTCCGCTTCATCGGCGGGGAGAAGCCCGTGACGGAGCAGGAGCTCGCAGACGCGCGCGCGAACCGGATCCGCGGCTACGCGCAGAAATTCGAGACGCTGGAGAACGTGGCGGGAGCAGTCGGCGAGACCTGGTGGTACGGGCTGCCGATGACCGAGCTCGCGCGTCTCCCGCAGGGCCTCGAGAAGACCTCCCTCGCCGCGGTGAACGCCGCCGCCCGCAAATACGCGGTCCCCGCGAAGGCTTCGCTGCTCCTCGTCGGGGACGCGGCGAAGATCGAGCCGGGCGTCAGGGAGCTGAACGTCGGCGAGATCGTGCGCCTCGACGCGGAGGGGAATCCCGTCGCGGCGAAGTAGTGGTCAGGGCGCCGGCGGCTCGGGCGGCGCGGGGGAGTCCGGGAGGTCGGCGGCCGGCGCGCCCCCGAGGCCGAGGCGGTCGGCGATCGGGACCTGCGCGGCGAGAACGAGGGCGACGAGCTCGGGCAGGGACGCGCCCCACTCCTCGGCGCCGCGCGTGACGTACGTGCGGTCGACGGAGCGCGCGAACGACTTCTCCTTGAGCCGCTTCAGGACGGACTCGACGGGCACGTCTGCGATCTTCTTGCTCGGCCGGATCAGGGCGCACGCGCCGCAGAACCCCGTCAGCTCGTCGGCCGCGAGGATCGCCTTCTCCATGGGCGTCACGCGCGGGATGTTCGTGTAGAACGCGTGGCCGCCGATCGCCTTGATGAGTGGCTCCCCCCAGCCGCGCTCGCGCAGGATCTCCATCCCGCGCCAGACGTGGTCCTGCTCCGTCGGGAACTTCTCGTAGTCGAAGTCGTGGAGCATGCCGACGAGGCCCCACGTCTCGATCTCGCCGGCATCGGCGACGCCCGAGGAGCGGGCGAGCGCGCGCATGGTCGCCTCGACGGCGAGCGCGTGCCGGCGGAGAGGCTGTGATTGCGTGAACTCGGTCAGGAGGGCCCAGGCGTCCGCGCGCGTCTTCATGGTCGGGAGTTTAGAGATGCCGGAAGACGGGGGGACCGGAGATTTCCTCGAAGGTGCATGGCGCCGCGGCGCGCCGGGGCCTACGTTCCGGTCGGCGGCCCGGCCGCACGTGTAGGGACTTCTCGCACTCCGAAGAAAATTCAGACTGTTCTATCCTGTAATCATTTTCTTGCACAGATTGTTGTGCAATTTGCCATTTTTGGTTGACTTTCCGGCGCGCCGCAAGGATTCTCGCGGCGGCTCACGCCGAAATCCGTGAGAAAGGGAGGGGACGAGATGGCAGCACTGAAGGCCGCCGAGATCCTGAAGACCTGCGACAAGGAAGGGGTCCGTTTCCTGCGTCTGCAGTTCACGGACATCCTCGGAATCATCAAGAACGTCGAAGTCCCGCGCTCGCAGTTCGAGAAGGCGCTGGAGGGCGAGATCCAGTTCGACGGCTCGTCGATCGAGGGCTTCACGCGGATCGAGGAGTCGGACATGGGCCTCGTGCCCGACCTCGATACGTTCCGCATCTTCCCGTGGTCCCATCCGAACGGGAAGGTCGCGCGCCTCGTCTGCGACGTCATCACCCCGGACGGCAAGGCGTTCGCGGGCTGCCCGCGCCAGACGCTCAAGCGGCAGGTCGAGAAGGCCAAGGCGCTCGGCTACTCGCTCATGACGGGGCCCGAGGCCGAGTTCTTCCTCTTCACGCGCGACGCGAACGGGGACCCGGTCGTCGACACGCACGACGAGGGCGGCTACTTCGACCTCACCCCCGTCGACCGCGGCGAGGAAGCGCGCCGCGACATCGTCGTCGCCCTCGAGGCGATGGGCTTCGAGGTCGAGGCGGCGCACCACGAGGTCGCCCCCGGCCAGCACGAGATCGACTTCAAGTACGGCGACGCCGTCACGACGGCCGACCAGGTCTCGACGTTCAAGCTGATCGTCAAGAAGGTCGCCCTCGACCACGGCCTCCACGCGACGTTCATGCCGAAACCGATCTTCGGCGTGAACGGCTCGGGGATGCACGTCCACCAGTCCCTCATCACGGGCTCGGGCGCGTCCATGAAGAACGCGTTCTTCGACGCGAAGGCGAAGTACCAGCTCTCCGGCCTCGCGATGAACTACATCGGCGGCATCCTCAAGCACGCGCGCGCGATCGCGGCGATCACGAACCCGCTCGTGAACTCGTACAAGAGGCTCGTGCCCGGCTACGAGGCGCCCGTGAACGTCGCCTGGTCCGAGCGCAACCGCTCGCCGATGGTCCGCATCCCGGCCCGCCGCGGGATGGGGACGCGCTGCGAGGTCCGGATGCCGGACCCGTCGTGCAACCCGTACCTCGCGTTCACGGTCATGCTTGCGGCCGGCCTCGACGGCATCAAGAACAAGCTCGAGGCGGGCGAGCCCGTGAACCAGAACATCTTCGAGATGTCCGCGCGCGAGAAGAAGCGCCTCAAGATCGACGTCCTCCCGGGCAGCCTCGCCGAGGCTCTCGACTGCCTCGAGAAGGACGACCTCCTCAAGAACGCGCTCGGCGAGCACATCTACGAGAAGTTCGTCGAGGCCAAGCGGACCGAGTGGCACCAGTACATCGCGCAGGTTCACGGCTGGGAAACCGCGCGGTACCTCAACACCTACTGATCCAGAGCGAAACGAGTCACCCGTGAGGTGCCCGGGGGAGCCGGCGACGGTTCCCCCGGGGATCCTCAGAGTGCGAGCTTGACGCGGGCCGCGGCGACGACGGCAGCGGCCGCCGCCGGGAGGCCGAGCGCGAGCGGGCTGAGGACGAGATCGTAGGCGGCCGGATCCTCGATCTCGCGCTGGAAGGCCTGGCGGACGAACTCGCGCTGCGCGGCGTCGCTCTCGGCGACGCGCCGCCGGGCTTCGTGGACCGCGATCCCCATCTCGCGGGCGATGGCCTCGGCGCGCTCCGCGGCAGGCCCGACCGTGCGCACCCTCAACCCGCCCGCGGGATGGAGGACGAAGCCGGCGCCCCGACCCACGAAGACCGCCTTACCCTCCCGGCCGATCCGGTGGATCACCTGCCGAAGCCCGATGAGGACACGGGCCTGGCCGGGATCGTCGTGCAGGATGAGCGGGGCGATGTACTCGCCCACCTCGCGCACGCCCTTCTCGTCGAACCGCTCGAGGGCCAGCGGGGCGCTGTGCGTCTCCGCCGCGACCGCCGAGAGGATCTCGCGATCGTAGACGCGCCAGCCGAGCGCTTCGCCGAGGAGCCCGGCGAGCGCGGCGCCTCCGGATCCGATCTCGCGGGAAATCGCGATCCACGGGCCTTCAGCGGCGGTGCGATGGGGCGCCGCGCTCTCTGAAAGCCGCCGGACCTCCCGGAAACGGCCCTGCCGGTCGGCGAGCTCGACGCCAGGAAGGGGGGATTTCATGGCGAGCCTCCATCCCCGTCCCGCTCCCCAGGGGCCCGGGGAACCTCTTTTCAATCTAGGTCCGCCCGGCTTCGCCCGCACCCCCGGACACGAACATCGCGTCGCCGTAGCTGAAGAAGCGGTAACCGGCGCGGATCGCCTCGGCGTATGCCGCGAGGACGCGCTCTCGGCCCGCGAACGCCGAGACGAGCATCAGGAGCGTCGAGCGCGGCAGGTGGAGGTTCGTGAGGATCGCGTCCACGACGCGGAATTCGGCGCCCGGCACGAGAAAGAGGTCGGTCTCGAAGGCGCCCGGCGCCACGCGGCCGGCGTGTGCGCGCGCCGAGGCTTCGAGCGTCCGGACGCTCGTCGTGCCGACCGCGACCACGCGGCGGCCCTCGTCTTTCGCGCGGTTCACGGCGGCCGCCGTTTCCTCGGGGATGAAGGCCCTCTCGAAGTCCATGCGGTGGTCCTCGACGCGGGCCGCCTTCACGGGCTTGAACGTACCGATGCCGACGTGAAGCGTGACGCGGACGACCTCGACTCCGCGCCCGGCCGCCTTCGCGAGCATCTCCTCGGTGAAGTGGAGACCCGCGGTCGGCGCGGCGATCGCGCCGGGCTCGCGGGCGAAGACGGTCTGGTAGTCGACACGGTCCTGCGCATCGGCGACGCCGTCCGGACGGTGAATGTACGGCGGGAGCGGAGCGGAGCCCATCTGCGCGAGCGCGTCGAGGAGATGCTCTTTGCTCCCGTGCTTCACGAACCGCAGAAGATAAAGGCCCCCGTCGGCGTTTCGGGTTTCGGCGCTTTTCTTAGAAGGTGATTGGTTCGAAGCCCCGGCCTCGAGCGGCGCACCGGCGGCGGGGATCGCCCCGGCTTTCCATCCACCTTCGAAGAAGAACGTCCTCCCCGTCTTCACCCGCCTCCCCGGCTTCGCGAGGCAGCGCCAGAGCTCGGGACCACTCGGAGAATCTTCTCTTGTTCCCTCGGTCTCTTCTGGAACCCTCTCGACGAGCAGGAACTCCGTCCGACGCCCTCTTTCGTCCGTCCCGAAGATCCGCGCGGGAATGACCTTCGTGTCGTTCAGGACGAGGACGTCGCCCGGCCGGAGGAGGGCGGGAAGGTCGGCGATCGAGCGGTGTCCGATCGCGCCCGTGGCGCGGTCGAGCGTCAGGAGGCGCGCGGTTCCCCGCGGCGCCGGGCGCTGGGCGATGGCCTCGGGCGGCAGCTCGAAGTCGAAGTCGGCGACGTCCACGGGCACGCCGAGGGTACACTTTCGCGTGCGGATTCGAGGGAGTGCGCCCGTCCTCCTCTACGCGCTGCTCGCCGTCTTCGTCGTTCCGGTGTTCCCGCACTTCCTCTCGCCGAACGAGGTCACGCGCTGGGCGTTCGCGGCGTCGCTCGTCGAGAAGAGGACGCCCGAGATCTCGGGCGTCCTCCCTCTCCTCGGCCCGTCGTTCGAGGACGTCTCGGAAAAGGACGGCCGCGTCTTTTCGAACAAGGCCCCTGGCGCCGCGCTCGTCGCGCTGCCCGGGTATCTCGCCGCGCGGCCGTTCACGGGTCCGCCGTCGGCCGCCTCGCTCCGGCCCTCGCTCACGTTCATGCGCCTCGCCGCGGCCACGCTTCCGGCCCTGCTTCTCGGGGTGGTCCTGCAGGGAGCGGCGCTGCGCCTGGGAGCGACGCCGGCGCGGGCCCGGTTTGCGGCGGCCGTCCTCCTCTTCGCGACGCCTCTTTTCGCGTACGGCCTCCTCCTTTTCTCGCACGCGCTCGTCGCGGCCTGCCTGTTCGGGGCCTGGGCTGCGTTCTTCGTCACAGGCGCCGGCGCGCGGGCGCGGAGAGACGCGATCGGCGGCGCGCTGCTCGGTCTTGCCGTTCTCGCCGAGTACCCGGCGGCCGTCCCCGCAGCCGTTCTCGTCCTCTGCGCCGTGCTTCCCGAGCCGCGGCGTGTGATCGCCGTTTTCGCGGGCGCGGCGCCCGCAGCGGCTCTTCTCGGGGTTTACGACGCCGTGTGTTTCGGCAGCCCCTTGTCGCTCTCGTCGGCCTTCGAGCGCGCGGCGGCGTTCCGCGGTCTCGCCGCCACGGGTGTCTTCGGGATCGGACTGCCGTCGCCGTCGATCCTTCTCCGGCTGCTTTTCGACCCGTCGAAGGGGCTGCTCGTCTTCACGCCGCTCCTCCTCCTCTGGCCGTGGGCATTCCGGGGCGCGCGCGGGCGACTCTCCCGTGCCGGCGGCGTCGCCCTCGCCCTCGTTCCGCTCTCACTCCTCGTTCTCTACGCCGGCTACCCGAACTGGCACGGCGGCTTCACCGTGGGCCCGCGGTACCTCGTCGCGGCCCTGCCGTTCCTCGTCTTCCCGCTCGCGTTCCGCGAGGGCGGCGCTCTCGAGGCCGGCCTCGCCGGCGCGTCGGTCCTCGCGTGCGTCGGGACCACGCTCGCGTTTCCGTTCGTGCCGCCGCGCTTCGCGTTCCCCTGGGGGAGCTTCGCGGCGAATTTCTATGGAAAAGGCCTGACGGCGCCCAACGTCCTCCACATGGTCTGGCCCCCTGCCGCACTGGTGATGCCGGCAGCCGCGGTGCTTGCGGCGGCCGCTGCGCTGTCTCTCTTTCACTCGAAGAAACGAGCCGTGGCGTTCTGCGCCGGCCTCGCGATCGCGGCCGCGGCGGCGCTCGCGGCGGCTCGTTTCCACCCGCTTTCTCCCTCCCTCGTCCTCCAGCGTGCATACGTCGAGGACGTCTATTTCGGGAGGCGCGGCGTCCTCGAGGAGACGATTGCGGCCACAGGTGCTCCGCAGCCGCGCTTGTTGGCGCGGCGGGAGCGGGAGCTCCTTCTGCCGCCCGGCCCCTGGCCTTTCTAGGGAGGCAGGAGCCGCAGCGCGAGCACGAGGCCCAGGAGCGCGATCGCCGCACACGCGAGGCCGAGCCTGAAGGAGAGCGGGCGATACTCGAGGACGACCTCGTGGGCGCCCGCGGGCACGGGAACGGCGAACGGGCGGCCCTCGGGCGAGGCGATGCGCGCTTCCGTCCCGTCGACGGTCGCGCGCCAGCCGGGAAACGTCGCATTCGCGACGACGAGCGTCGCAGGCGCGGCGGCGTCGACGGCCACACGCCAGAGCGTCGGGGCCCTCGCGATGAGACGCGCGCTTCCCGAAGCGCCCTCGAGCCGGACTCGCGGCTTCGCGCGCCTGTTCACGAGGAGCCGGCCGTCCGGTCCCGCTGCGACCTCCTCGAGGTCGAGCCCGAGCCGCGCGTTGAGCTCCGTGGCGCCGAACCGGAACTGCGGGTGCAGGAGGATGTACTTGACGCTCCAGGAGTCGAGCGCGGCGCCCCCCGGCGCGAGGTCCCACGGCTCGAGGACGTCCACGGCGCTCGGCACGTTCCGGAATCGGCCGATCTCCTCTCGCGCCGCGCGGAAGGCCAGCGGGCCGAGGGCGTCGTAGCCACGCAGGTCGTCCAGCGCGAGGTCGGTAGCGGTATTCGCCGGCAGGAACGAGTGCAGGGGCAGGATGCGCCAGTCGCCCGGGTCCGAGCGCACGCGGGCAATGACGGGAGTCTCCGGCGTGAGGACGGCGTCCCTCGACACCGCGTGGACTCCGCCCGCGAAAGCGAGGAGCTCGGCCGCGGCCGCAAGGACGTGGCCGAGCGACAGGGCGCGCCCGGCGCCGGGGCGGCCGGCGGCCGTCGCGCGGGCCGCGAGGTCGTCGAGACCGGCGGCCGCGAGAAAGCCGAGAGCGAGCGGCAGAAGGAGAAGGCCGCGCGAGAAGTAGGCGTCGGCCGCATTCGCCACGGCTTGCGCCGCCCCGCCGCCGTAGGCGAGGAAGAGGAGCGCCGCGGCCGCGGTCGCCCAGAAGATCCGCTCGCGGTCCCGCCGGATCCCCGCGAGCCCGAAGGGAACAAGAACGAGGACGGCCAGGGAAACCGTCGCCGCGGCCTCGATCGGGTTCGAGCCGGGGTCCGACGGCAGGACGAACCTCACGAGCGCGGACGCCGGCAGCACGAACGGATGCCTCGCGTAGCCGAGGCGCGCCGCGGACGCCGCGAAATAGGAAAGGAAGGGGAAGAGGAACGGCGCGGCCAGCCCCGCGCCCAGGAGCGCGCCGGACGCGGGCGCAAGGAGGCCGGCGGGGCGGTCCGCACGGAAGAACGCGTAGGCCGCCGCGAGGACCGCCGCGAGGAGGGCCGTCTCCGGATGTCCGCCCGCGAGGACGAGGTACGTGGCGAGCGCGAGGCCGGCGAGGTCACGCCGAGCCGGGCGTTCCGCGAGCCGTCCGCCGAAGAGCAGGAGCAGCGGGACGCCCGCGGCCGCGAGCGTGTGCGGATGCTCGAGCCACGCCACGAAGGGGCCGGAGACCGCGAAGGCGACGGCTCCGAGCGCTGCCGCCTCGCGCGAGCGGCCCCGGTCCCGCAGCCAGAGGAACGCCGCGGCCGCCGCGAGGAGGACGCGGAGGATAAGGGAGACGTTCCAGCCCTTGTCGACCCCGAGCGCGAGCGCGGGCCACGCGAGCGGGGAGCCGAGCGCCGACTGTCCGTTCCCGAGGAGCGGAACGCCGCCGTCCTGGTACGGGTTCCAGAGCGGCAGGCGGCCCTCGCGGATCTCATGGTGCGCGAGCGCCAGCCACGGCACGAACTGGAGGACCGGGTCGGTAAGCGCGGGCGCCTCGAGCGCGCGGCCCGCCATGCCGGGCGCCCAAGGCCAGAAGCGCGACTTGATCCCGTTCGAGAGGACGAGCCCCTCGGGCATGCGGAGGCGGAGCGCGAGCGCGGCCGCGAGGGCGGCGAGTGCGACGAGGGCGGCGGCGCGGCGGAGCGTCATCGCCCGTTCCCGGCCGGGGCGTCCGCGAGCGGCACGAGCTCGACGAGGCCGGCGTCGAGCCGGTTCAGGGGCCGGGCGCGGAAGGAGGGGGCGAGCGCCCGGAGGAGCGGCGCGGCGACGGGATGATCCGCGCCCTCGAGGAAGACACGCACGCCTGCCCGCGCCGCGGCGGTCGCCGCGCGGGCCAGGACGTCCGCGTCGCGGGCGAGATCCTCGGGACGGCCGAGGGCGCGCCGGGGCGCCCACCAGCCGACGTGGCCTTCGATCTCGAGCGGGTAGCTCCGGAAGGTCACGTCCGGCCGCCCGCGGAGCGCGTACCGGAGCGGGACCCCGGACAGGCCGACCGAAAGGACGAGCGACGGCCCGATCGCGTTGCGGCCGAGCACCTCCGCCGAGAGCGCCTCGGGCCGGAGGCCGCGCGGCGGGGGATGAGCGACGCGGAACGACGCGGCGACGACCGCGAGGGTGGCCAGGGCCGCGGCAAGGCCGCGCGCCGCGG
>DATKLW010000096.1:0-7638 GCA_035542215.1 Thermoanaerobaculia bacterium
TGAACGGCGCGACGAGGTCGAGCTTCTTCTGCGATGCCGTGTCGAGAATCGTGACGCGCAGCTCGTACTCGTTGGGCTTGAGGTACTGGCCGAGGTTCGACTCGATGATCCCGCCCGCGAGGTCGAGGACGAGCGCGCCGCCGTCCTTCATGTCCGGCACCTTCGCCGGCTCTTCGGGCGGAGTCGGGACGTCGATCGGGGGCTGGCCCTTCGGCTTGAGCTTGATCGTCCGCCTCAGCGTGACCGTGCGGCTCACGGCCTCCACCGGCGGGTTGTAGATGCGCACGGCGTACGAAAGGCCGTCGGCAGCCGTGAGCTGTCCGTCGCCCCTCACGACGAACCGGCGGCCCGAGAACGTGAAGGGGTCGTCCGGCTTCGGGGCATCCGCCGGGAAGTCGTTCACGGCGACGATGAGCGCCGAGGCGGCGAATTCGGTCGGGAGCGCCGGAACCGCCACGGACCGGCGTCCGGAGACGAGGACCTTGCCCGCGGCGTCGAGGAGGACTGCCGCGACGTCGTAGTCGCCCGGCACGAGGCGCAGGGCGCGGTCGGCGAAAAAGTCGGACCGCGACTTGAGGAGCTTCGCGTCCTCGTCCACGCGCGCAGCCTCGGTCCCGTCGGTGCCGCGCGCGACGATCGCGAGACGCACGCCCGCGCCGGTGCCGACGGCGGCGGCCGGCGCGTAGAGCTGGACGCTGAGGCGCGTCGCGCCATCGCCGTAGGCGAGCGGAAGGAGCGCGAGCGGGCCGAACGGCCCCTTCGCGAGATCGTCGATCGCGGCACGCGAGGCGGGCGAGAGGGCCGGGCCCTTCGCGGCCTCGACCGCGGCCTTCTGCTCGGCTTCGATCTGCTCCTTCGTCTTGTAGACGGGGAGTTCCTTGCGGTCCGGGTTCACGATCGCCACCTGCGCGGCTCTGGTCTCGAGGCGCCGCGCGACGGACGTGTCGACCAGGGTATCGATCCCCATCTCCGTATCGACCGTGAACCGGATCTCCTGGGACTGGACGTCCGCCCACGGGGGCAGGTGCGCCTTGTCGTAGACGAAGGTGTACTGCACGGGGCCGGCGCCGCCGCCCGGGGCGCCGCGGTCGCCCGAGGGGCTGAACGCGGCGTCGGCCGGGGCCGCGGCCTTCCCGCGGACCTCCGCCGGAGGGCCGATCAGGATGAGAGCCTTGCCGCGCTCGGTGAGCGCGCCGCGCCTGCGGCTGAGCGTGAATTTTTCGTCGGCGGCCTTGACGAGCGCGTCGAAGCGTTCGCGGAAAACGTTGCGGGGCCCCGCCTCGATGTTCGGATGGCGCCGCGCCCAGAAGAGCGCGATGAACTTCTCGGCCTCGTCGTCGGACGCGACCTTCTTCCAGTCCTTCTTCTCGGCGTCGGTCGCGAGAAGCGCGAATTCCGGCGACTTCTCCCAGTCCTTGTGCTTCTCGAGAAGTGCGAAGACCGGAAGCGAGGCGGAGACGAGCAGGGCGAGGACGATCAGGGCGGGGATCGATCGCTTCATTGACGACTCCCGGCGCACCGCGGCGCGGTTTCGGTCGGGCGCCTTTCGAAGGCGCGCCGGAACCGACTATACAGGACGCAAGCGGGCGGATCGGTCGCGAGGGCCGTCGCGATCCGGAACATTGGAGGGCGATCCTGTCCACCGTGGCCTGGACGGCTTTCCAGTGGACCGCGCAGACCCGGAAATTGTCCATTTCGCGGTGGATCCGGACCCCGGAAACGCGAAATGACACCCGGCACGGGGAATGCTAGATTCCCGCCCAGCACAGTTCCCGAGCTTCGCGGTCCTTCCGACCGGCATCCGACGTTTCGGATCCGGAGGGTTGGACGAGTTTTTTTCTTTTCGGTTTACTTCAATGGAGGGAAGAACCACATGACCAGAAATCGGATTCTCGGGTTCGCCGCCCTGCTCCTCGTGGTCGTCGTCGTTGCGACGGGGGCGCTGGGCCAGGGCTTCACCACCGGCAGCCTGACCGGCAGGGTCGAGAACGAGAAGGCGCCCCTGCCCGGCGTGACCGTGACGCTCAAGTCGCCGGCGCTTCAGGGCACGCGCACGACCGTGACGTCGGCGAACGGCGACTTCACGTTCAAGGCGCTCCCGCCGGGCACGTACACGGTCGCCCTGGCGCTCCAGGGCTTCCAGACCCTGACGAAGACCGTCACGGTCACGGCTGGCCAGCCCGCCGACCTCGACGTGAACATGACGCTCTCGGGCGTGCAGGCGAGCGCGGTCGTCACCGCGAAATCCGAGATCGTCTCGACGGCCACGCAGGCCTCGACGACGATCACGAGCGACCTCACGAACAAGCTCCCGAACACGCGCACGATCGCCCAGGCCGCCCAGCTCTCGTCGGGCGTCGCCAACGTGAACTCCCTCGCGAACGCGCTCTCGGTCTCGGGAGCGCCCACGTTCGACAACCTCTACACGGTGGACGGCGCCGTGATCACGGACAACATCCGCGCGACGCCGAACAACCTCTTCATCGAGGACGCGATCCAGGAGACGTCCACGTCCGTCAATTCGATCTCGGCCGAGTACGGCCGCTTCCAGGGCGGCGTCATCAACACGGTCACGAAGTCGGGCGGCAACGCGTTCTCGGGCTCGTTCCGCACGACGTTCACGAACGACGCGTGGACCGCGGTCACTCCCTCCAAGGAGAACCGCATCCAGGACGTCCTGGAGCGCTACGAGGCGACGCTCGGCGGCCCGCTCTGGAAGGACCACATCTGGTTCTTCGGCGCCTTCCGCTCGGCCGACACGAGCCAGTCGCAGACGACGTACTCCGACCGGGTGAACGGCGTGCTGCCTCCCGGCGGCATTCCCGGGACGTCGTTCCTGTTCGGCGACTCCGAGAAGCGCTATCAGGGCAAGCTGACCCTGACGCCCCTCCCGAACCACACCCTCGCCGCGTCGTACATGACGATCAAGGACGAGAACACGAACTACATCTACCCGAACGCGGCGAGCGTCCTCGACACGCTGGGCCTCATCAACCGCCAGCTGCCGCAGGACACGCTGTCGATCAACTACAACGGCGTCCTGACGAAAGACTTCTTCCTCGAGGGCATGTACTCGAACCGGCACTTCACGTTCGAGAACTCGGGCTCGCCGTACACGGACCTCATCAACGGCACGATCCTCCGCGACCGCTCGCGGAGCAACTACCGGTACAACGCGCCGACGTTCTGCGGCGTGTGCGGCCCCGAGAAGCGCGACAACGAGGACGTCCTCGTCAAGGGCACGTACTTCCTGTCGACGGGCGCCCTCGGCTCTCACAACATCGTCGGCGGCTACGACGACTTCAGGGGCAAGCGCACGGCGAACAACTACCAGTCGGGCAGCAACTACCGCATCTTCGGCACGTCCTCGACGTACTACAACGGCGATCTCTATCCCGTCTTCGGGCCGAACTCCTTCATCTATTACACGCCGATCGCCACGCTCACGCAGGGCACGAACACGCACACGAAATCCGCCTTCGTGAACGACCAGTGGCGCCTGAACGACCGGCTCTCGGTCAACCTCGGCGTTCGCTACGACAAGAACGACGCCCAGAACTCGGTCGGCGCCGAGACGGCGAACGACTCAGCCTGGAGCCCCCGCATCGCCGCGAACTACGACGTGACGGGCAAGGGCGACCTCCGCGTGGGCGCGAGCTACGCGCACTACGTCGGCGGCCTGCAGGACGCGATCCAGGACAGCACGTCGTCCGGCGGCCAGCCCGCGACGTACTACTGGTACTACGGCGGCGCGCCGATCAACGTCGGCGTCACTCCGGGCACCCAGCCCCCCGTCACGCGGCAGCAGGCGATCCAGCAGGTCTTCGACTGGTTCTTCGCGCAGGGCTGCCCGAGCCTGGCCACGTGCAAGCTCCCCTTCGCGTTCGCGCCCATCATCCCCGGCCTGACCGCGACGATCCCCGGGACCATCAAGTCCCCGTACGCCCGTGAGTACACGTTCGGCGTCAGCGGCAACGTCGGCTCGGGCTTCTCGTACCGCGCCGACTTCGTCCGCCGGGACTTCCACGACTTTTACGACACCGTGATCAACACGTCGACGGGCACCGTGAACGACCCGGTCGTGGCCGGGAAGAAGTACGACCTCGGGTTCGTCGGCAACACGAACGACGTCAAGCGCAACTACACGGGCCTCCAGACCCAGTTCCAGTACCGCTGGCAGTGGCTCACGGTCGGCGGCAACTGGACGTGGTCGCACACGCTCGGCAACTTCGACGGCGAGAACGCGACGAGCGGCCCGATCACGAACGCGACGAACCAGTATCCCGAGTACAAGCAGATGGCGTGGAACGCCCCGTACGGGTCCATGGCCACCGACCAGCGCCACCGCATCCGGCTCCTCGCGGCGGCCGATCTTCCGGGGATCCCGAAGGCGTTCGGCAACTTCAACCTCGGCGTCGTCGAGGCGTACGACACGGGCTCTCCCTACGGCGCCGTGGGCGCGGTCCGCTCGTACCTCTACGTGACGAACCCGGGCTACATCACGCGTCCGTCTTCGGTCACGTACTTCTACACGGCGCGTGACGCGTTCCGGACGGACGACATCAAGCGCACGGACCTCTCGCTCACGTACACGATCAAGGTCTTCAACACGGTCGAGATCTTCGTTCAGCCGCAGGTCATCAACGTGTTCAACGCCCAGGGCGCCGTCGCGGTCGACACGACGGTCCGGACGGCGGTCTCGCCGGGCTCAGGCAACACGTTCCAGAACTTCAACCCGTACACGACGACCCCGGTCCAGCGTCCGCACGGT
Organism: Thermoanaerobaculia bacterium; assembly: GCA_035542215.1. Classification (GTDB taxonomy): domain Bacteria; phylum Acidobacteriota; class Thermoanaerobaculia; order UBA5066; family UBA5066; genus Fen-183. The sequence goes on from DATKLW010000096.1 coordinate 4,772, forward strand.
GACACGACGGTCACCACGGCAAACTGGGACTTCGGCCCGAACTTCGGCAAGCCGACGAGCACCCTGAGCTACCAGCAGCCCAGGACGTTCCTCGTCACGGCCGGCGTCCGCTTCTAGCTTTTTCCTGCCACCCCCGCCGGGAGCCGGGCCTTCGGGCCCGGCTCCTTTTCTTTTCGGCCGACTGGGTTACCCTCCGGCGATGCGACCCGGAAGGCCCGGCGCCGCCCTGTGCGCCCTTTGCATTCTCGCCCTCGCATCCGGCGCCGCGGGCTGCCGGCGCTCGCCGTCCGCGGCGACGTTCCCCGGCGCTCCCATCATCCTCGTCAGCGTCGACACGCTGCGCTCCGACCACCTCCCCGCCTATGGGTACTCGGGCGTCGAGACGCCGGCCCTCGACGTCCTGCGGAAGGACTCGATCCTCTTCGAGCGCGCGTGGTCGCACGTCCCTCTCACGCTCCCTTCGCACGCGTCGATCCTCACGGGACGTGAGCCGGCCGCCCACGGCATCCACGACAACCTCGGTTATCACCTGAAGGCGGACGTCCCCACGCTCGCCGAGCTTCTGAAGAAGCGGGGCTACGAGACGGGCGGTGCCGTCTCGTGTTTCGTCCTGAAAGGCGAGAGCGGGATCTCGCGCGGGTTCGACTTCTACGACGACGCCGTCGAGCCGGAAGGCGACCAGGTCGCGCTGGGCCGTATCCAGCGCGCCGGACTGGAGACCGAAGCGCGTCTCGAGGCCTGGCTCGCGGGCCGGCCCGCGGGCGCGAGGCTCTTTGCCTTCCTCCACATCTACGAACCTCACACTCCGTACGAGCCGCCGGAGCCGTTCAAGACGCGCTACGCCGTCCAGCCGTACGACGGGGAGATCGCCCAGGCGGACGCGGTCGTCGGGAAATTCCTGGGGTTCCTGAAGGCGCGCGGGCTGTACGACAAGGCCCTGATCGTCTTCCTTTCCGACCACGGCGAGGGGCTCGGCGATCACGGCGAGTCCGAGCACGGCATGTTCCTGTACCGCGAAGCGCTCCAGGTTCCGCTCTTCGTGAAGCTCCCGGGCGGGCGGCGCGCCGGGGAGACCGTCGCGACGCCCGCCGCCCTCTTCGACGTCTACACGACGCTCGCCGAGGCCGCAGGCGTCGCCGGCTTCGCGCGACCCGAGGGGACGCGGTCCCTCCTCGACCCGCCCGGCGCACCGCCGCGCCGGATCCTCTCAGAGACGTTCTTCCCGCGGATCCACTTCGGCTGGAGCGAGCTCTCCTCGCTCTTCGACGGGCGTTGGCACTACATCGAGGCCCCGAAAGCGGAGATCTACGACCTCGCGGCCGACGCCTCCGAGGCGCGCAACCTTCTCGCGCAGAAGCCCGACGCCCTGCGCGCGATGCTCGCCGAGGCCGGGAAGCGCAAGCCCGTCTTCGAGTCGGCGGGCGATCTCGACCCCGAGGCGCGCAGGAAGCTCGCGTCCCTCGGCTACCTGAGCGCGGGCCCGTCGAGCGCGAACGCCGGCAGCCTCGACGACCCGAAGGATCGCATCAAGACGTTCGAGGACCTGCGGACCGGCCTCGGCGACCTCACCGCCGGGAACTCGGCCCGGGCGCACGCGATCTTCACGAAGCTCCTCAAGGAGAACCCCCGGATGCTGGACGTCTGGGACATGGACTCGAAAGTCCTCCTCCAGCTCGGGCGACCCGAAGAGGCGCTCGAGGCCGTGAAGCGGACGGTGGACCTCGCGCCCGAGTCCGCGCGCGGTCCGTATCTGCGCGAGGTCGCGAACCTCTGTCTCCAGCTCGGGAAGTGGGACGAGGGCGCGAAGCACGCGGAAGCTCTCCGCGCCCTCGGGGACCCGGACGCCGACGACATCGCGGCCCGGGCGGCCCTCGGCAAGGGCGACTTCAAGGCGGCCGAGCCCGCGGCCCGCGCGGCTTACGAGCGGGGCTCGGGCAAGACGAAGGTGCGCGGCGCCCTCGTCCTCGGCCGCATCGCCGTGATGAAGAACGACCTCGCGTCGGCGCAGAAATGGGCCGACGAAGCCACGGGGCTCTCGGCGGGCGACAAGACCGTCCAGTCCGGGCTGCACATGCTGCGCGGGGACGTCCTCGCGCGGCAGGGACGCGCGTCCGAGGCCGAGCGCGAGTTCCTCGAGGAGATCCGCCTCTATCCCGACCGCCTCGACGCCCGCGTCTCTCTCTCGGCTCTCTATGTCTCCGTCGGGCGGCGCGAGGACGCGCGGCGGACGCTGATCGGGCTCGTCACGCGGCAGCCGAGTCCCGAGTCGTTCCTCCTCGCGATGAAGACGTTCCGGGCCACCGAGGACCCCGCGGGCGAGCGGGAGATGCGCCTCGAGGCCAGGCGCCGTTTCCCGCGCGATCCCCGGTTCTGAGCGCCGCTACTTCTTCGGGGGAGCCGCCCCTGTCTTCGGCGGAAGAGCTCCGGTCACGACGAACGTGGCCGAGCCCTCGGCCGTCTTCTTCGAGACGTTGTCCGTCACGACGACCCTGAGCTCGTACTCGCCGGCCTTCCTCAGGAACTCGCCGAGACGCGTCTCGATGAGAACCGCCGAGACGTCCAGCGTCACGATGCCCTTCGCGGCCCCCTCCTTCGCGTCGGGGACCTTGACCGGCGGATCCTGGGGCTGCGGGATGTCCACGGGCGGGGCGCCTTTCGGCTTGAGCTTCACCGTGCGCGAAATGCTCACGGTCTTCGTCGCCGGGTCGACGGCGGGGTTGTAGACGCGCAGGACGAATGCGAGGGCGTCCTGCGGGTCGAGGCGCCCGCCCTTCGCGACGAACCGGTAGCCCGAGAACGTGAACGAATCCTCGGGTCTGGGGCTCGGGACGGGGAAGAATGCGCCCGCGACGATGATCGGCGAGATC